>CAZWCV010000025.1:6171-12048 GCA_964632725.1 uncultured Anaerolineaceae bacterium | reverse complement strand
TCACCCCGTCTTGTCATTCGCAGTCGACGGCTAGCCGATGGCTAAACGCGGTAGACCCAGCCGCTTCCGTTTTCCCATTTCGTGCCCGCGGGCGCTGATGATTCCGCTGCTGCTGCTGGTGACATTCATGGCGGCGCAGGGTTTGGGCGCGGACTTGATCTGGTTCGACGAATTGACGTCGATCAGCCATGCCGGCGGCCTGACCGGGCCCTTCTCCCCGCTGGATATCGCGGAGTCGGTCAGTAGCTTCAGCCCCAAACATACACCCTTGTTTTTTGAGTTGGTGGCCGGCTGGGGCGCGCTCGTTGGCTGGCATCATGTTGCGCTGCGCTGCCTGCCGCTGTATTTTGGCCTCATCGCCCTGGCCTGGACATATCGCCTGGGCGCGGATTTCATCGACCGGTGGACGGGCCTTTGGGCTGCCGCCTTCCTTGGCCTGAACGTATTCTGGCTGGATTACCTGCACGAGATTCGTATGTATTCCCTGCAATTCATGCTGCTAATGGCGCTGGCCTGGCATTACTTTTTCCTCGTTCGCTCGGGGCGCCGGCGACGCTGGCGGCACTGGGCCGGGCTGTCGCTTGGCGCGGCGGCCCTGCTTTATACGCAGCCCTTCTCAATCTTCTTTCTCCTGGCCCTGGGCGCCTATCACATTCTCTTTGTGAATCGAGATCGAGTCTGGTTACAGGTGGCGCTGGCCATGGTCGTCGCCGGCTTGTTCTTCCTGCCCTGGCTGCCGGTAACCTTTCATGGCCTGTCAGCGAAGTTCGATACCGCCTATGACGCCATCACGCTTGGGCAAGCGAGCGACATATTTGTCTGCCTGCTTGGCAACGGCAACTGGCTCATCCTGCTAGCTGCGTTGTCAGCGGCCCTGTGGCGCCTGCGCGAACGAGACACGCGTTCCCGACTGCTGCCCTTCATCTGGCTGGCGATCGTTGTGCTGGCCCTCTTGCTGGTCGCGAACGAGGCGGTCGGTCTGATTCCCTTGCGCCGCTCGCGCTACTTTTTTGTGTCCTGGTCGATGTGGATCATGGTGATTGGCTGCGGACTGGCCTTGCTCAAGCCACGCTGGCTCGCGCCGCTGATTCTGGCGGCGTATCTGGTTTCGGGCTTCGCCTTGAGGCGCGCCGACGACTTCCTTGAGTATCAAGGCACCGTGGGGATTGTTGACGCGTATCCGCCGCTCGCCGAGTACGTGGACGCGCTGATGGGCAAGACCGAAGCCCACGATTATGTGCTCGGCTTCACGGGCACGGACTTCGTGAATGCGCCGGGCAAGCGCGGCAAGTCCACGGCCGACTACTATATGGAGACCTTGCTGGGCATAGACGGGGCTTTTGCGCCGGGCCATTTGGACGCGGAAACCCTGACCGTTGACCTGCCCCGTAAACTGGACGAGCAGCCCTTCATCCTTTTCACTTTTGATCCGCTGTCGCCGCCGGCGAATCTGGCGCTGGTCCATGACTACTTGGGGCAATCGTATCGCGCCTGCGACCGCGTAATCGACAATCCCGACTTACTCGTCCAGCGCTACGTAGACAAGGCGCTGGCCTGCGACCATGAATACCAGCCGATACACTTCGACAATGGCGTCCGCATCGTCGACAAATTCGCCGAGTTGCGCGACGATGACGGCGTCATTCGCGTCGTGACCGGCTGGGAAGTCGACGATGAAACGCTGCTTGACGACTACAATGTCTCGATCCAGATCATCACGCCCGACTGGCGCAATGTTGCGCAAGCGCCCGACCGCCACCTCTATCACAACATACTGAAATGGTATGTCGTCGAACTGCCGACGGCTGACCTGGCGCCCGGCGCTTATCGGGTCGCGGTCATCGTCTACGACCGTCGCAACCCCAGCGCAAAGGTCGCCGGAACGGACTTGACCTCGGGTGAAGCCGGAACGATTCTGCCCGTCTTCAGTTTCACCGTCGATGAGCTTGGCGAATAGCCGTGCTCTGCAAGCGCTTGGCTCGTCCGCTTTACGCGCCCTTGCTGCGGCGTTTGCGGCGCCGAAGACGTCTTCTGCGCGAGCAAGAACGCATCCACGACGCGGTTCGGCGAGCGCTGCAATCGGCGAGCGCCGTGAAAATCATCATCGGCGCCGGTCAGAATCATATGGAAGGTTGGATCGCCACCGATGTGCCGGCCTTTGACGCGCGCGATGGCGAACATTGGGGGAAGCTGTTCCCGCCGGCGTCAATCGACAGGATGCTGGCCGAGCACGTCTTCGAGCATCTCACCCGCGCTGAATTGGCGACCTTCCTCGACATCGCGCCTCAGTATCTGGCGCCGGGCGGGCGTGTGCGCATCGCTGTGCCGGACGGTTACCATCCCGATGTGGAATACATCAAGAGCGTAAAACCCGGCGGAATTGGCGTCGGCGCTGACGACCACAAAATGCTCTACACCTGCGACTCGATCAGCCAGCTAATGCGCGAACAGGGTTATCAGTTCGAATTGCTCGAATACTTTGACGCGGACGGGCAATTCCATCAGAGCGTATGGAGCGCGGACGACGGCTTCGTCAGCCGCTCGGCCGATCATGACGGGCGCAATGCCGACGGGCGGCTCAACTACACCAGCTTGATAGTCGACTGCTGGCCTCGATAATCAGCATCGGCTGGACGCCCGGCTACAGATTCAGGAAATGGCCCTCGAGGCCGTGCGCGGCTTCTTTCAGCGCTTCGCTGAGCGTCGGGTGGGCGTGGACATTGCGGGCGATTTCTTGCGGCGTTAGTTCAGCCGAGCGCGCCAGCGTCAACTCTGGCAGCAGTTCGGTAACATCGTGGCCGATCATGTGCGCGCCCAGGATTTCACCATACTTCTTGTCGCTGATCACTTTGACGAAGCCTGTGGCATCGCCCATGCCGCGCGCCTTGCCATTGGCCTGGAAGGGAAACTTGGCGACATTGATCTCGTAACCCCGCGCTTGGGCCTGCTCCTCGGTATAACCGAAGCTGGCCACCTGCGGCTGGCAGTAGGTAGCGCGCGGCATCATGTCAAAGTCCAGGGTCACGGTTGGCGCGCCGGCGATATTCTCGGCGGCCACGACGCCCATGGTTTCCGCCACATGCGCCAGCATCAGTTTGGCGGTCACATCGCCGATGGCGTATATATGCGGGACATTGGTCTGCATTTTCTCGTTGATCTCGATGCCGCCCTGCGCGTTGACTTCGACGCCGGTATTCTCCAGGCCGTAGCCGTCGACGCGCGGTTGGAAGCCGATGGCTTGCAAGACGCGCTCGGCTTGCAGCGTCTCTTGCGCGCCGTCAGCGCGGGTGACCCTGACCGCGACCTGATCGCCCCGGTCGTCAATGGCGTCAACGCGCGTGCCGGTCAATATCTTGATGCCCAGCTTCTTGAAGGCTTTGGCCAGTTCCGCGCTGACTTCGGGGTCTTCCAGCGGCAAGATGCGGTCGAGGAACTCGACTACGGTCACGTCAACGCCATAATTGCGCATGATATAGGCGAATTCCACGCCGACGGCGCCGGCCCCCGCGATGATCACGCTGGCGGGCAGCTTGTCCTCCATGATCTGCTCTTCGTAAGTCACAACATTTTCGCTGAGCGCCGTGCCTGGAATCAGTCGCGTTGACGCGCCTGTGGCGATGATCAGGTGCTTGAAGTTGATCGTTTCGCTTTCGCCATTATTGAGAGCAACGCTTAGACTGTTGGCGTCCTCAATGGTCGCCCAGCCTTCAAAGGTCTTGATCTTGTTCTTGCGCATCAGGAATTGCACGCCCTTGGTCAAGCCCTTGGAGACGCGCCGGCTGCGCTTGAAGGCTTTGCCGTAGTCGAAAGAAAAATCGCCGCTGATGCCGAAGGTATCGGCTTGATGCTGCAAGATGTAAGCCAGCTCGGCGTTGCGCAAGAGCGCTTTGGACGGGATGCAGCCAACATTCAGGCAGACGCCGCCCCAGTATTTCTTTTCGACAATCGCTGTCGACAGTCCCAGTTGGGCGGCGCGGATGGCGCCAACATAACCGCCCGGACCGGCGCCCAGTACAAGCGCATCAAATTCATTGGCCATGTATCAAAATCTCCCGCAATTCACTTATTGCCGCACCCGCGCTAGTCTACCGCAGCGGCCGCCGCTATTGAAGAGCCTTCGCCGGCGCCTGATCTTACCAGGCGTTGGAATTCCGGCGCTGGCGTCTGGCTTCGAAAAGAAGCACGGCTGTCGCGCTGGCGACATTGAGTGATTCGGCGGCGTCGGACATAGGTATGCCTATGACCTCCTGCGCCAGGCTGCTCGCCTTGCGGCTGACTCCATGCGCTTCGTTGCCCACGATCAGCGCCCATTCGCGCCTCCAATCGACAGCCGTGTACTCGATGTCCGAATCGGCGCTTGCGGCGTAAATGAACAGATCCTGGCAGAAGCTCGAGATTTCGGGCCAGGCAGCCTCGACCACCGGAAGGCGAAAATGCGCGCCCATGCCCGCGCGCAGCACTTTGGAGTTGTAGGGATCGACGCAGCCCGGCGCCAGAATCGCCAGCTGGACACCGGCCGCGGCCGCTGTTCTCAAGATGGTTCCCAGGTTGCCGGGCTCGCGGACAGCGTCAAGAATCAGTACGCGCGCGCATGGCTGCGGAATCGGCGGTTTCGGAATCGCAAACAGCGCCACGATGCCGGGCGGTTGCTGCGTATCGCTGGCGAAGGCGAGCACTTCGGCGCTTACCGGTAGCAATTCGCAGTGGCTGTCCTGCAAGCGCGCGATGACCTCGAAGTCGGCGTGTTCCAGTGAGTAGAGCGCCAGGTGCGGGCGGCCGCCGCTGGCGAGCGCATCGGCGATAAGACGGTCGCCCTCCAGTACCAGCTTACGCTCGCCCCGTCGCAGCCGCGCCTTGCTCTGCAGCGCCTTGACGTAGCGCACGCGTTTATTTTGGGTGCTGCTGACGACATCCATGTCCGGCGCTCGGAATCGAAAAAAGGGCCAGTTGCCCGACCCTTTGGCACGTGTTGGAGGTGGAAGAGTTTGCCTTAGAGGCTCTGCTTGGCCAGGTCCGTGATCTTACCGAAAGTCTCGGCGTCGTGCACGGCGATTGCGGCGAGGCTCTTGCGGTCCAGGCTGACCCCCGCCTTGTTGAGGCCGTGAATCAGCTGGCTGTATTTCAAGCCGTTCATGCGCGCGGCGGCGTTAATGCGCTGAATCCAAAGGCGGCGCAGTTGACGGCGGCGCTGACGGCGGTCGCGATAGGCGTACCACAGGCTGCGCATCATCGCTTCGTTGGCGCGCTTGAAGTTCTTGCTGCGCGTGCCCCATTGGCCCTTGGTCAGCTTCAGGACTTTTTTGTGCCGGCGGCGCCTGACGAAGCCGGTTTTGGTTCTTGCCATGAGTAATCTCCGTACCTGAACGACCCGACGCTGATTTGCGCCGGGCATTTGATCTCGCATTATGTCTTCGGTTTACGCGGGCGGGTTGGCCTTGTATTTGCCCAGATAGGGCGCCAGCCGGCGGATACGACGCTGCATGGCTTTTTCGCTGACTTCCAGAGACTTGTCCCATTGGCGTTTGACGCGCTTGGCGGAGCGGCGGCGCAAGTGACTTTTGCCGCCTTTCGTGCGCACGATCTTGCCAGTTGCGGTCATGCGAAAGCGTTTGGCGGTCGCTTTATGCGTCTTCAGTTTGTACTTGGTAGTCTTTTTCTTGCGGGGCACTATTGCTTCTCCGTGCTTTGCTTGGTTTCTTTCGTTGGCGCCAGAATCATCAGCATGTCGCGGCCTTCCATATTGGGGCGCTGCTCAACCACGCCTACTTCTTTTAGCGCTTCTTCAATTCGTCCCAGGCGATCGCGGCCGATATGCTGATGGGTGATCTCGCGACCGCGGAAGCGCACGCGAAACTTAACCTTCTTGCCTTCGAGCAG
>CAZWCV010000025.1:0-6161 GCA_964632725.1 uncultured Anaerolineaceae bacterium | reverse complement strand
GCAAATGGTACTCGTCGGTCTTGGGGCGCAACTGAATCTCTTTGACCGTGACCTTGATCTGATTCTTTTTCGACTTGCGCTCCTTGCGCCGCTGCTCGTACTGGAATTTGCCGTAATCCATAATACGACAAACCGGCGGGTTGGCGTTCGGCGCAACCTCTACCAGATCCAGGCCGACATCGTCCGCTCGATCTTGCGCGTCCCCAATGCTCACGACGCCGATGTTGGTATTGGAATGGTCAATCAATCGGACGTCGCGCACGCCGCGAATATTTCGGTTGATCCTGTGCGGTGAATTTGCTATCGCTGCACGACCCTTCAGTTAGTTATGCCAAACTCAACCCGCGCGGAGCTTATTGCCGCGCGGACAGGGAGTTTAACATGCCAATCCCATCGTTGTCAACTACGAGTCGCGTCGGGGCTGCGTCACTTGTCAAAGGCGAGGTCAAGTGCGCGGAATTTCGCGACGGATGATTGGTAAGCGCTGATCAGTTCTTCGTCGCTGCCCTTAAAGCGGCGCAAGGTTTGCTGGGCGCAGGGCGTGCAGCCGCGCATGGCGCGATAGCTGTCCGTCTCGCAAGCCAAACAGCCGTTGAGTTCGATCATGACGGACATCAGCGCGATGACTTCAATGCTGGTCTCGCTTTTGCTCGCTAACTTGTCGATCAACTGTCGCCACTGCGGGCCGCGCATGTTGCGCAGCGCCGGGATAGCATAGTGCGGAAACAGGATTTCGTTATCGGCGTACACGGTTATTTGCCTTCTACGATTACCAAGTTGAGCATAAGCCTGATTGTTTGCTGACGCAAGTCGCAGGCGCGCAATCTTAGCTTGATTTCAGCGCGCGAATCAGTTCGAGCGTGGCGGCCATCGCCTCGTCGGCGCCGGCGAGCGCACCATTCCAGAGGCTGAACAGCACACCCGCCACATTCCCGCGCGCCGTCACCAGTTTCAGCGAGTCAAGGCTCTCCTGCAAGCTGGGCCCGCCGGGCTCGGGGTAGCTCATGGCCGGCATCTCGGCGCAGTCGACCACATCCGTGTCGAAGTGAATGTATAGCGGGCGATCGGGCAGCTCAGCCGCATGCAAGGCGTCCAGGGACTCGTAAACTGCGACGTCGCTGGCGCGGAGCATGTCGCCTTCTTCGGGATCCAGGTTGCGGACATCGGTGATAATCACGTCCGACTCGTCAATCGGCGCCAGCTCCAGGCCTTGCATCAAGTGTTGATTGCCGCGGCCCACGAGCGCCGCCAGCGGCATGCCGCCCAGAAAGCCGCTGGGCGTCGTCTCGGGCGTGTTAAAGTCGCCATGCGAGTCGTACCAGAGCACGATGGGCGATTGACGCTGCAATCCCTTGACCATGCCCAGGCAACTGGTGCAGTCGTTGGCGAAGACGACCGGCGTCTTGTCGGGATGCGCGGAAATCGCGTCGGCCAGGGCGCGATTGACGGCGACGACGGAATCGTCGCCTTTGGCGAAATCCGGCTCAATGTCGATCCACTCGGCAGCCAGCTCGGCCGCGATTCCGGAATGGCGCAGGGTTTCTACTTCGCGGCGTTCGGGCAGCGACTCTCCCAAGTAGTAGGGCACGCCAATGCAAACATAGGAACTCATGGGAAACTCCAGTCTCTTAATCATTGCGCTATCACGGGTCGTCCGCAGGCATCTCCGCGCAATGTCCTAGTTGGCGCGCGTCAGACGCCTTTCAGGTGCGTAACGGGAATCTGAAATGTCTCTTTTATCAGCTGCCAGTTGAAGGCGAGAAATTCGCGGAGCAGCGCATAAGGATAGGACAGCGGCGATCGAATGCGCCCAGCCGGCGCCGGGCTGCGATAAGTCGAAATGCCCTGCAGCTGAAACAGCCAGCTGGCGCGCAGCATGTGATAACTGTCGCTGACCAGGACCACATCGCCAAGGCCCTTGCTCTCCAGGATTCGTTTGCTGTAGATAGCGTTCTCCTCGGTGCTGCGGCTCTGCTCTTCCAGCAGGATGGCGCTGGCCGGAACCTGGCTCGCTCGCAGGATTTCGCGGCAAGCGGCGGCTTCCGAACGCGGAAAAGACTCAGCCCGGCCGCCCGTGCAGATGATGGTGGGGGCGATACCGGCATGCCAGAGATCGGCCGCGTGCAGGCTGCGCCGGGCCAAGGCCGGGCCGGGCCGTCCGTCGCGCAGCAAGCCCGCGCCCAGCACGATGATCGCATCGGCCTCTTGCGCGCTGTCGATGGCGCCGATAAGGTGAAGCGCAACTACAAATGCGAGCAGGTAGAGCGCGAGGGCCAGGAGCGCCATGACGATGAGTCGTTTCGCCCGGATTAGCGTCGGCAAGGCGCTAGCATTCGCTGTAGCCGCAGGTCAGACATTTACGGCAGTTCTCGGCGCGGATCAGCGTGATGGTGCCGCAAGCCGGGCACATGTCGGCGCCGGAAATCGATGAATTCATAGTCGTGCCGAATTTGTCCACGCCCGGATGAGCGGCCGCGCCGCCGGTTATGGGCAGGTCCAATTGCTGCGGCGCTTCCTCGGGGAAGAACTCGACTTGCAGGACGCGCGCTACCGCGTCGGGCAGCGAGAGCACGCGCTTGGGCCCAAAGCCGATGGGACGCGCCCCGCCGATATCTTGCAGCTGTTCGATGATGAGCTTGAGCATCTCCCGACGGTTGTGCGGCGCGGTCGTGCGCAATTGCAGCGATATCATGCGGCCCAGGCTTTCGGCGTCAGCTTGTATATCCGTACCCGCCTTGGCAATAGCGATAAAGACTTCAAAGGGATTCTCCTGCTCATCATGGTTGATGGTGATGTAGGCTGTGCCAAACGGTGTCTGCGTCTTCACTGTTCGACCCTGCAGGATATCCGGCCTTGGGTAGACATGATGAGGCGTCGTGGCCGGCTCCGTTTCCTCGCCGCCCTTTAGTTCCTCCATTTCGCTTTCGGCGCGCTCGTCGCCCTTGAGCATCAGCACCTGCTCGTCGCGGCTGCCGTCGCGGTAAATCGTGCCGCCTTTGCAGCCGAGCTCATACATGTATTGGTACAACTCGCTGACCTGCTCGACGGTATATTCGTTTGGCACGTTGCAGGTCTTGCTGATGGCGCTGTCAATCCAGCGCTGAAACGCGCCCTGCACCTTCACGTGCTCGTCCGGACTCAGGTCCATGGCCGTGACGAAGTAGTCCGGCAAGTCTTCGACATCGGGGTTGGCGTCGCGCCATTGCTGCACGACCGGCGCTTGCTCTTCGTGCAAGCCGAGGCGCCCCTTGCGATAATAGACCCAGGAGAAAAACGGCTCCACGCCCGTGGAAGTATTGACCATGGTGCCCGTGGTGCCGGTCGGCGCTTGCGTCAGCAGAGTAACGTTACGGATGCCATTGTCACGAATCTTCTCGCGCACAGCCTCCGGCATGCCTTGCATAAAGCCGCTTTCCAAAAACTTCTCGGCGTCGAACATTGGGAAAGCGGCTTTTTCACGCGCCAGATCGCTCGAGGTCTCGTAGGACGCAACCGCAATCGCTTTATAGATCTCGTCGATCAGCGCGACCGATTCGTCGCTGCCGTAACGCACGCCCAGCTTGAGCATCAATTCGGCGATGCCCATCGTGCCCAGGCCGACGCGCCGCTCGGACATCTGCACCGCGCGGTTTTCCTCGAAGAAATAGGGCGTGGTGTCGATGACGTTGTCGAGGAAGCGGGTCGCATATTCCACCGTGCGGCGCAAGTCGTCCCAGGCGACATCGTGATTGACCGGGTCGTAGAACTTCGACAAGTTAATCGCGCCCAGATTGCAGACGGAGAAAGCGCCCAGCGGCTGCTCCCCGCAGGGATTGGTGCAGATTTGCGGATTGAAATACCAGCTGTTGGCCATTTTATTGCTGCGCTCGCGGAACCAGACGCCCGGCTCGGCGCTGGCCCAGGCGCTTTCGATGATCGCGTCCCAGAGCTCGCGCGCTTTCACTGTCTTGTAATGGACGACCTGCCGGCCCGCGGCCATCCAGGTGTCGACATCGCCGTCCCAAAGCTCGTCATAGTCGGGATCGCGCGTGTCGGGGAAGACCAGCTCCCAGTCGGCATCCGCCTTTACGGCTTCCATCAGTTTGTCCGAGACGCCGACGCTGATATTGGCGTTGGTGATATTGCCTGATTGGCGTTTGCTGTTGATGAAGTTGAATATATCCGGGTGCCAGTCGTTGAGGATCAGCATCAGCGCGCCGCGGCGGCTGCCGCCCTGTTCGATGAGGCCGGTGACGAAACTGTACAGGCCGCCCCAGGACACCGCGCCGCTGGAGCGCCCGTTGACGCCCTTGACGTAGGCGTGACGGGGACGCAAGGTCGAGAGGTTAATGCCGACCCCGCCGCCGCGCGACATGATCTCGGTCATCTGCGACAGCGTGGTCATGATGCCATCGCGCGAGTCGTGCGGGCAGGGGACGACATAACAATTGTAATAGGTCAAGTCCTGGTCGGTCCCGGCCGCGGTGAGGATGCGCCCGCCGGGCACGAACTTCCAGTCATCCAGCAGCCAGCGGAATTTCTCGCTCCATTCGGCTTGCTTCGCCGGGCTGGCTTCGACCCGGGAGACGCCCCGCGCGACGCGGTCCATCATCTGCTCCGGCTGCGTTTCGATGGGCTTGTCCACATGCTCCAAATCGCGCTCGACCGTGTCGCCTTCCAGGAGCTGTACCGTTACCCTTGGCAGGTCCAGCGCGGTAACGGCGCCGACTTCTCGCTGGCCCGTCGCCTCGTTGACGACCACGATAACCGTATCGCCGACGGCGAGGCTGCTGCGGGTCATGTCCTTCTGGGCATAGCGATCGAGAAAGATCTTATATCCAAGGTCGTGAAGTCTGCTGGTAACGGTCTGTGACTGAATCATGAGGTCTGTATCCTGAGTATTGAATTGGCAATGCATACATTGATGACTGCAAAATGAGTTACTCGTTTACGTCTGTCAAACAGGTGATACCAGGAACTACTTTTGAAGGCTGCATCGCAAGATTCGTTGCAAAAATGGACTATACATTTTAGCTCATTTTTCTGTTCTTAGTCTTATTATATCGGCATGAGTTTGGTTTGAAATTCAGCGAGCTACGGCGCCATACACTATCAACACTGTATTGCCTCCCGTAATCACGTCCCTGCCGCACCCCCTGCTATGCCTGGACTTTGGGAACAAAAGGGGCGGGCATCGCCCACCCCGAATTACTAACCTGGTTTTAACTTATTGCGGCGTTACTGGCGGCGATTGCGTTTGCGCAGGAAGGCCGGCAATTCCGTGTTCTTGGGGTCGATATTGTCGTAGGTGCGCGGGTCTTCTTGCGGCGTGGGCGGCGCCATGCGGCTCCTCTGGAAGCCCGATCCGCCGCTACCGGCTGCCGCGCTGTCGCTTGAGGCTTGCACTTCCACGTCTTCGTAGATGGGACGCTGCACGGGCGGCGCCTGTGGCAGCGGGGTCGTCTGGCGGATGGGCAGGGCGCCCGCTTCGGTCATGGTCGTTTCCAGGCGGCTGCGCTCGAAGCCGGTAGCGATGACGGTGATGTGGACCTCGTCGCCCATGCTCTCGTCGATGTGCGCGCCGAAGATCAGGTTGCACTCTTGATGCGCGCTGTCCTTGATGATGGCGGCCGCTTCGTTGACTTCAAACAGCGTCAGGTCGGCGCCGCCGGTAATCGAGAACAGGATGCCGCGCGCGCCGTCAATAGTGACGTCCAGCAAGCCGCTGGTGATGGCCATCTCGGCGGCGGAGCGGGCGCGATCATCGCCGGCCGCGCGGCCAACCGCCATCAGGGCGGCGCCGCCTTCGGACATTACGGTGCGCACATCGGCGAAGTCCAGGTTGATGAGCCCGGGCACGGTGATTAACTCAGAGATGCCCTGGATGCCCTGACGCAGTACATCATCCGCCAGCGAAAAGGCCTGCTGCAGCGTCGAGCGCTTGTCCGCCATTTGCAGCAGACGATCGTTGGGAATGACGATGAGCGTGTCGACCTGGCTCTTCAGCGCTTCAATGCCGGTTTTGGCCAGTTGCGCGCGGCGCGTGCCCTCAAAGGTGAAGGGGCGGGTGACGACGCCGATGGTCAGCGCGCCGAGCTCCTTGGCGATCTGCGCGATAACGGGCGATGCGCCGGTGCCAGTGCCGCCGCCCATGCCGCAGGCGACGAAAATCATGTCAGAGC
>CAZWCV010000024.1:2051-35989 GCA_964632725.1 uncultured Anaerolineaceae bacterium | reverse complement strand
GGCTTCAGCGCCGCCTATATCCTCTACGAATCAATCCAGCGCCTGCTCAACCCGCTGCCGCTCGAGAACCTGGAGTGGATCGCCCTGGCCGCGCTGGTGGGTTTCGTCGGCAACGAGCTGGTGGCGTTGATGCAGATCCGCGTCGGCCGCCGCATCGGCTCGGACGCCATGATCGCCGATGGCCAGCACGCCCGCATCGACGGCCTCACCTCACTGGCCGTGCTCATCGCCGTGATCGGCACGCTGATCGGCCTGCCCATCCTCGATCCCATCGTTGGTGTTGTGATTGCCCTGTCTGGTACCGCATGATGGACGCCGTCGATCCGCATCTGGTCGAGCGTGTCGAGGAACTCGCGCGCGCCGTCGCTGGCGTTGAGGACGTGCTGACCCTGCGGCTGCGCTGGGTCGGCCACCGCATGTACGGCGTGATCAAGGTGGCGGTTCCGGCTGATGCCTCGCTCGCTGACAGTGAAGACATCGTGAGCGCCGTGCAGCGCGAAGCAAGCCATGTCATCCCGCAGCTGACCGAACTCACAGTCGAGGTTGTCCGCGCCGATGTCTAAGCGCCTCCACGCGCAATCGCGCCGAAGGGAATACGTAGGGGCGAACCTTGGTTCGCCCGTTCTTTCTACGCGCCGTCGATATGTAATTCGGCATGGGTGTTAAGGAATCGCCCCAGCGACTCCACTTCCGCTTCCAGCAGCGCCGTCTCCGCCGCAGACAGCGTGTCGAATGGAGACAGCCTGACGCGAACGCCCGCCCGCCGCTTCTCCAGCTTCCAGCTGGCCCGCGCCTCGCCGTCGATGAGCGCGCAGGCGCGGATCAAGCCGCCGCCCGGATGCACTTGCCTGGCGTGAGCGTCCGCTACCATAAAGGCGCGGCTGGCGTATCCCAGCAGGTAGTTGTCGTAGCGCGGCAGCAAACGGACGATTGGCTCCGGCGGCGTCGACGCGGACGCTTCCGCCTGCCCTTGCAGCAGAAGCGCTTCGCCGTCCTTTATGCCCACTGCGTCGCAGTCCTCGGCGACCGCATCCCAGGCTCGTTTCACCTGCGCCTTTCTTAAGCCGGACCAGCGCGCGAAGTCCGCCATAGTCGCGGGCGCGTAGGCGGCCAGGTAGCGCCGAGCCAACTCGCCCAGCGGTTCGGCCGGACGCCGCGCATCGATTCCAGCCGGCAGCCAATCATCGAGCAGTACGTAGCTCAAGTCGCCATTGATCTCGGGGCCAAAGCAGACCAGCCCACTTAGCGCAGCGTAGCGAACCAGGTGATGGATCGCCTGTCCCGCCACCGGGACGCCCTGGCTCTCCAGCGCCCCCGCCAGCTGCGAGCGAATCAGCGCGCCTTCGCGGCTCAAGACTGCTTGTATCGCCGCCAGTCCGCGTTTCCGCGCGTCATCAGTCAAGTCGAGTTGCCGGTAGCGGCTGCTGCTGCCGCGTATGGCCGCGGGCGCGCACAGCTCAAGCAGCCAGCGCAGGTCTTCAGCGGGAACCAGGTGCAGCGTACCGCGCAGCGTCCAGGTCAAAACGAATTCGCGCTCGACTTCGCGAGCTTGTTTTACTTCGGCCAGCGATACGCCAGGACAGCGCGCGTGGATCGCCAGCTGCGCGGACGGCCACTCTTGCGCTTGCAGGGCGAATAGCGCCGACACCGCCTTGGCGGGCGAGCTCGCGCGCTTTTCGCCGCCAAGCAGTTGATGCCGCGCCCGAAAGCGCCGCAGTTGCTCCATCGTGAGGATTGCACTCATTGTCAATCTGCTCCGCCAGACAGGATTGAGACCGCGCTTGACGAATGCGATAATAGAAGCCGATGGTGGACTTGTCAAAGAAGGACTGACAGTGATGACTTGCAGTTTGCGCCCGCTGACCCTGACTCTGCTCGGTGTCCTGCTGCTTGCCGCTTGCAGCGTCGAGCCGCCGCGCATCTCATTCGACCGTCTCGACTTTGACCTGGCCGACGCCGGCAGCGGCGAAAAACTCTACAACCAATCCAACAACGAAGCGCCGGCCTGTTCCGCCTGTCACGCGATAGACGGCGCCAGCAGCGGCATCGGTAATTCGCTAGCCGGCTTGGCGGCGGTCGCTGCTGAGCGCGTCGCGGGGCAGTCGGCGCGGGAATACCTCTACTGGAGCATCCTGCGCCCGGGGCGGCATTTGGTCGCGGGTTACTCGAACCTGATGTACGCTGATTATGAAGACAGTCTCGAAGCGGCTGACCTGGCGGACCTGATCGCCTATCTGCTGACTCTGGAATAAATTGAGCGCAGTGACGCTGTCAAAATACTTGTGCGTGTAGGGGCGATTCTGTGAATCGCCCGTCGAAAAAGCCTGAATTGTCGGGCGACATACAATGTCGCCCCTACGCTTCGGCTCTATGCTGAATTTGGCATGGCTTACTCGCGCTGACTTAGTTATCACATGATCAGCCCGAACTACATTGAAAGGAACCGACCATGGCAATCGATATTAGCACCGCCTCCGGCGCGCTGATCATCACAGTCTTGCGCTTGCTGCATATAGTCGCGGGCCTGATCTGGGTTGGCGCCGCCATCGCGCTCTCCTGCTA
This sequence comes from uncultured Anaerolineaceae bacterium, assembly GCA_964632725.1. GTDB lineage: Bacteria > Chloroflexota > Anaerolineae > Aggregatilineales > Phototrophicaceae > UBA6055. The sequence goes on along the minus strand of CAZWCV010000024.1, from coordinate 33,427 downwards.
CATAGAGCCGACGCTGGAGCGGGCAGGCGCGAGCGGCCGCCCGTTTCTGCGCCAGCTCTACGGCGATTCGAGTTTCCCGCGCCTGATTCCGATGTCGGCGCTCATCACCACCGTCGCCGGGCTGCTCCTCTACGGTTTGCTGTCCTATCACGAAGCCATGAGCAGCAGAATGGGCATGGTACTTACGCTGGGCGCGCTTTTCGGGCTGCTGGCCTTTGGACATGGCGTCTTCACCGTCTGGCGCGGCGCCGGTCGCTTCGCCGCCATGGCCGCCAGCGAAAAGGCGGATGAAGCCGCGCTGGCGCAGCTGCAAGACAAGATGCGGCGCAATGGCCGCGTCAGCATGTGGCTGGCGATTGTCTCGCTCGCGCTGATGGCCGGCGCGCGCTACATAGGTCCGGTGCTCGGCTAGGCTGCGATGCGCCGCCTGATGCCTTGGCTCGGCAATTGAGCAAAGCCCTTTCCGGCGTGTATATTGATGACCCCGTCCGCCGTCTCTGTCGAAAGCCAACCGTATGAAGGCTGACCAGGCTCGACCTGCCAACACGGGCGACCAGTCTGCCGATCAAGAGCGCACCAACGCCCGCGTCGCCGGCGCCAGCGGCATCCTCGCGCTGGGCAATATCTGCAGTCGCATGCTTGGCCTGGCGCGCGAAACGGTAATCACCTACCTCTTCGGCGCGACCGGCGCGGCCGACGCGCTGCAAGTCGCCATCATCGTGCCCAAAGCCATCTACGACCTGCTGATCGGCGGGCATATAAACGGCGCCATCGTGCCTGTACTCAGCGATGTCATCACGCTGCGCGGAAAACAGGAATTATGGCGCGTCGTCTCAGCGCTGATCAGTCTCGTATTCGCCATTCTGGCAGTCCTGGCGCTGCTGATTGAGCTGCTCGCCCCGCAGATCGTGCCTTTGGTCGCGCAAGGCGCCGATGCCGAAACGCGCCGCCTCGCCATTGACCTGCTGCGCTTGACCGCGCCCGCGCTGATATTCCTCAGTCTCTTCGCCGTCTTTAGCGGGACGCTCTTCGCGCTGCGGTCTTTCACGCTGCCCGCGTTCGCCGGTGTGGTCTTCAACGGCTGCATCGTGCTGGTGACGCTGGCGCTGGCGCCATCGGTGGCCTGGCTGCCGAAGCTCACGGACGTTCCGGTGGTCTTTCCCTTTGCAGTCGCCCGCCCGGCCGAGGGCATTATCGTCGTGGCAATCGGCTGGCTGGTCGGCGCTGTGGCCCAGATGCTGCTGCAAATGCCCGGCTTGAATCTGCGTCAACTGCGCCTCAGCCTCAATTGGCGGCATCCGGCGCTGACGAGCGTTGCCCTGCTATATTTGCCGGTCATGCTCTCGCTGAGCATGGACACCTTGATCATCCGCCCCTTCAGTTATCGCCTGGCCAGCCATACCGGCGAAGGCGGCATCGCCATCATGAATTGGGCGACCACGCTGGTGCAATTCCCGCAGGGCCTGGTAGCCACCGCCATCAGCATTGCCATCCTGCCGACCCTGGCGCGGCAAAGCGCCGACCTGTCAGCCCAAGCGCAACGCGCTTTCAAAGATACGCTGGGGCTGGGCTTGCGCCTCGCGACCTCGCTGATATTGCCGGCCGTGGCCGGCTTGTTTGTGCTGGCGGGGCCCATCATCGCGCTGCTATTTGAAAACGGCGCCTTCCTCGCCGCCGATACCGCCATCACCGCGCAAGCGCTGCGCCTGTACCTGATCGGCCTGCCCTTCGCCGCGATTGATCTGCTGCTGGTCTACGCCTTCTACGCGCGCAAGGACACTTTCACCCCGGCCTTGATCGGCATCATCAGCCTGGCCGTCTATCTCGCTGTCGCGCTGCTGCTCTTCGAGCGCCTGGGCCTCTTCAGCCTGATGGTGGCCGATAGCGCCAAACATTTCGTGCACGCCGCCATTAGCGGCTGGCTGCTCTGGCGGCGCCTGGACGGCTTCGGCGCGCAGCGTCTAAGGGTGACCGGCGTCAAATCGGCGCTGGCGTCGCTGGCCATGGCCGGATTCGCGCTGCTCACGCTTCCCGCGCTGATGAACGCCATCGGGGCCGCGACCGTCTTGCATGAGCTGCTCCTGGTGGTGATATGCGCCCTGCTGTATGGCGGCGTATTTCTGCTGGCGGCGCATTGGCTCAAATTGCAGGAATTGTCCTGGCTGCTGCACTTGCTGCGTCAGCGGCTGACCAATTAGCCACCGGCGCTCCTTTATTCGCCCGGCGGCCCCGCCATGTTGTCGCGCTGGCGCGTCATCTCGTATACACTCGCCCGAATGCGCGAACGCCAAACCACAGCCGCTCGGCGGCAGCGAGAATGGCTACCGCGCTGACACAAAACATCAAACGCGCTTGGCCACCGCAAATGGCGGTTTGACAAAGAAGAGGGCGAAGGCAGGTCAATTGAAGTCGCGGCGCCGGGATGAAACATTTAATTTGTGGCTGATTTCCTGCATCGTTTTCGCCGTTGGCGGGGTGGGCGCGGGTGTGCTGGGCGTCGTCTGGATTTATATTCAGGCCGACCACGAAGTCACGCTTAGCGCCTTGGGCGCGATGCTCACCGCCGCTACCGTCGGCCGCACGATCACCAGTTCGCTTAGCGGTCCCATCATCGGTCGCCTTGGCATTGCGCGGGTGATGATGGGCGGCGCTATCGTCGGCGTCATCAGCCAGCTCGGCCTCGCCTTGTCGCCGTCCTGGCCGCTGTTTATGGTGGCGGCCCTTTGTCATGGTTTCGGCTCGGGCGTGATGGCTGTCGGGCTAAATGCCTTCGCGGCGGTCAATTTCACAGCGCGCAGGATGAACTGGCTGCACGGGAGCTTCGGTATCGGATCGACCATCGGCCCTTTCTTGGTGACGACAATTGTCATCGACCTGGGCATGAACTGGCGCTGGATTTATGGCCTCTTCGCCCTCACTCGAGTGGCGATGTTTGTCATGTTCTATTTGACTCGGCAGAAATGGCGCATTGGCGAACGGAAAGCGAGCGACGACAAGCCCGGTCACGCGTCAATGCGGCGGACGCTGCGCTTGCCGATCGTCTGGTTGATGGTTGGCGCTTGGTTGATGGCGACAGGTAATGAGCTGGTGGCGGGTCAATTCGCCAACAGCTTCCTCATAGGCGCTCGCTCAATTGACCCCAAGACGGCCGGCGCCTGGGTCAGCATTTATTGGGCCAGCATGACCTTTAGCCGCTTCGCTGCCGGAATCATCGTCGCGCGCACCGGCAACGCCATTTACTTGCGGCTGAATAATATCAGCCTCATGTTTGGGGCGGGCTTGCTCTGGTCAAACCTCAGCCCGCTGACTGGTTTGCTGGGTCTGGCGATCATTGGCTTTGCGATTGGTCCCTTCGCCCCGCTGATGACATCGGACACGCCGGGCCGGGTGGGGCGCATGCACACCGCCAACGCCATCGGCCTGCAATTCACCGGCGCCAGCCTCGGCATGGCTTTCCTGCCCTGGCTTGCGGGCGTGCTGGCCGAACAGGTCGGGCTGGACATCATCCCGCAATTTGTTTTCCTGGCGGCGCTGATTACCTTCTGTTTGCACGAGGCGATACTGTGGCGGGAGATTCGCCGTCCGCTGGCCCGCATGTCGTGAGCGCTACGCCAACTGATTCACCGCTTCGACCAGCGCCATGATGTAGCCGGTCGAATAGGCGTGGCCGCGATGATTCCAGTCGCTGTCGTCCAGCATCTCCGGCACATGGTCGTCGATGATGAAGCCGGTGAAGCCCACTTCTTTGAGTGTCTTCACCGCTTGCACCACGTTGACGTTGCCCTCGCCGGGGAAGCATTCCTGGAACTTGGGCACGCAGCCCTGCACATCGCGGAAGTGCACGTAGAAGATCTTGCCGCGCCCGCCAAAGTAACGGATGGCGTCCAGCACGCCCTCGTTGTTGCTGCGGTCGGCGTAGACCATTTCGCTGAAACAGCCCATGCAAAAGTCCAGGCCATGATTGGGGCTGGGCACGGCCTCCAGCGCTCGCTTGAAATTCTCCGGCTTGTAGAAGACCCGCGCGATGCCGCCTAGCGATTCCACCGGCGGATCGTCCGGGTGCAGCGCGATCTTGACCCCGGCCGCTTCCGCCACCGGAATGACGCGCTCCATGAAATAGACGTAATTGTCGAAGATCTCGTTCTCGCTGTATTGGCGGTCTTCCGCCTCGGCTACGTCAGTGATGCCCGCGATGACCTCTCCCGCCAGCGCGCGCTCATGATCGTAGGCCGTGACGATAACGCCGCCGCGCCCTGTTTGCATGGGCGTACGCCAAACCAGATTCGGCATCCAGTTTATGCCCAGAATCGGTATGCCCGCCTCGCCCATGCTGCCGACTGTCCGCTGATAATTGGCGATCTGTTCATCGCGCCGCGCCCCGCCGAGCATGGCGTCGATATAAAAGCTGCGCGGCACATTCTCGATCGCTTCCAGCCGCAATTCGTAGTCGTTGACTCGCTGTTTCAGCGCTTTCAGTTCAGCGGCGTCCCAGTAGCCCTTTTCCTCGGTCAGGTCCAGATCCTCGGGAATCAAGCCGATACCCTTGCCGATCATGTTGAACTGAACGCCGCCCACGCCCAGTTGCCTGGCGAAGGTCAAATAATCGTCCGTAGCCGCCGAATGTTGCCCCAGCGCAACGCGCATCACATCTGTCACTGCTGTCCTCCTGCGTTTTCTCTTCGCTTGATTTCGACTATAGTCTAGCGCATCTGACGTTGAATACACCGGCGCGGAATCCAAAGGAGAAACCGATGCTGAATAAGAAGATTCTCGTCAGCGGGTCTGACGGACGTATCGGGCAGGTCACAGTTAAGGAGCTGCAAGATCATGGCTACGACGTGACACCCGCCGATATCAGGCGCGGACGGGAGTGGAATACTCAGCTCGTCGACTTCACCGACCTGGGCCAGGTCATGGGCGTCATGCAGGGGCACGACGCGGTGGTTCACCTGGCGGCAATCCCCTCGCCGGAAGCGCATACCAACGAGGTCGTGTTCAGCAACAATGTCGTGTCGACATTCAACGTACTGGAAGCGGCGACCATCCTCGGCCTCAAGAAGGTGGTGTTGGCCAGCAGCATCTCGGCCTTGGGCTACGCCTACCGTCACCGTTACTTCCACCCGCAATACGCGCCAATTGACGAAGCCCATCCGCTGCTTTCGCAAGATAGCTACGGCTTGTCCAAGATGGTCGGCGAGGCGCTGGCGGAGGGATTCTTGCGCCGCTCGCTCGACATGTCGCTCGTCAGTCTGCGCTTCACGCTGGTCGTTGATGACGCGGCGCGCGAGTGGATTCTTCCGGCGCGTGAAAGCCCGCCCGACAGCGACGCGACCTTCGGCGCTTTTTGGACCTACGTTGACCTGCGTGATGCGGCCGCTGCCTGTCGGCTGGCGCTGGAATACGCGCAGAGCGGTCACGAAGCCTTCTATATCAACGCGCCAACAATCTACCGCCGAGAAGACATCCGCGCCCTGCTGGCTGAATATTATCCCGGCAATTATCCCATCGCCGAGCATATTCGCGGCGCCGCCAGCCCAGTAGACTGTAGCAAGGCGCAGCGCTTGCTGGGCTGGGCTGCGCGCTACAGCTGGAACGGCGACTTGTTGGAGAGCTAGCTGGGGATTAGGCGCTTGCGCAAGGCCAAATCGCAGCGGCCCCAGCCGGCCGAAAGCAGCCACCAGCACGGAGCGGTGATTACTGTTGACATGAAAATGCTGCTCTCCCCAACCAAACTTCTCTGTGCCCCCTTTCTTAATGAACTTGCTGGAGTGTCTGCAATCATGTCGAAACAGGTAGGGGCGACTTATCAAGTCGCCCGCAATAGTATCTTTGCACTTGGTAGGGGCGAGCCGGTGACTCGCCCACCCGGATACACCTTGGTCCTTCAAACAAGCCTTGCAGGGGCGTTACGCTGAAACGCCCGCTTGTACGAGGTATTTATTCCGACGGGCGGCTCAGCGACCCGCCCCTGCAGCTTGCGAACTGAATCGGTTCTTATTTTTCTGTGAGCCAAGTCATGGCTTGCGATCGGCTGTGGCGAAACAATTCTGTCCTGTTCGCTAAGGGCATTATACCCACGATATTCACCACTCCTAATTGTCGCGGAAGCTTGCCATTTCGCAGGGGACTGTGTTACACTGTCGCTACTGTGTCAAATGAGTTCTGAACACAAGTGGACGATTTAGCCGAGCCTCCCGCAGGGAGTCCCACGCACATAGTCAAACTTGCCTGCGCCGTTCATGGCTTGCCATGCCCGGCGGTATGCCTTTCTCTGAAGCGGCGGTCAGTGGAAAGCCGCTGATGAACGAGTCTTCGCTTCTGCTGATTTTGGTCTTGGCGGCGCTCGCGGTTCACGGCGCGGTCAGCCTGATGAACGCCGCGCTGCAGAATCTGTCCCGCGCCGACATGCGCGAGCGCGCCGACGACGGCGACTCCCGTGCCCAGCGCTATCTCGAACTGATGGACACGGGCCTGCAGCTCAGCATGACCGTCAGCATCGCCCATATCCTGACGCGCTTTGCCATCGCCGTCATTTTGGTGCTCCTGGCAGTCGAGCCCTTCGCCAATGCGGACGCGGGCGCCCGCGCGCTGCTGGCGCTAGCGACGATATTTCTGGGCGCGGGACTGACGCTGGTCATTGGCGATCTGGCGCCGGATGCCATCGGCGCCAGCCAGGCCGAAAATCTTCTGGCGCTGGCCTTGCCGTCAATGCGGCTGCTTTTCTTCATTGTTTCGCCTTTTACCGCCCTGGTGCTCTTTTTGAGCCGACTAATCTCGCGGCTTTTCGGCAGCGATAGCCTGGTTAACCTGGTCACCGAAGAAGAGATCATGACCCTGGTGCACGCCAGCCACAGCGGCGGCATTATCGAGGCCGAAGAGAAGGACATGATCGCCTCGGTGCTGCAGCTGGGCGAAAGCAGCGCCCGTGAACTAATGACGCCGCGCATCGACATCGTCGCGCTCAATGTTGAGGACACCATCATGCAGGCGCTTTCCGCCTTTGTCGAATCGGGTTTCTCCCGCATTCCCATTTACGAGGACAGCATCGACAGCGTCATCGGACTGCTCTACGCCAAAGACATCCTGACCGTGCTCAAGAATCGCGATGACCTCGAAAGCCAGAAGATTCGCGATCTGCTGCGCCCGACTTATTACGTGCCCGAAACCAAACGCGCCGACGAGCTGTTGAAAGAATTGCAGGAGAAAAATGTGCACTTGGCCATCGTCGTCGACGAATACGGCGGCGTATCCGGCCTGGTTACTATCGAGAATCTGATCGAGGAGATCATCGGCGATATTCGCGACGAGTACGACTATCGCGAAGAAGAAGACTACGTCGACGTGGGCGACGGCTTCTTCCTCATCGACGCCAGCATGGACCTGGACGACCTGAACAGCCTGCTGGGCTGCTCAATCGACACGGCCGACGCCGATACCCTGGGCGGTTATATCTACCTGACCCTCGGCCGCGTGCCGCGCGCCAATGAGACCATTGAGACGGATATACTCAGCATGACCGTACTTTCCATTGACGGCCATCGCATCCGCAAAGTCAAACTGCGGGCGAATGCGCCTAAGCTTGGAGAATTCGCGAAGCCCAACGGCAACGGCATCATCGGCAACGAGAAGATTTCCGCGCACGGCAAATAGGAGACCAGCATGAGCGCAATTGACGACCGCGCACTGGTGGAGGCGGCGCTGGCAGGCAGTGTATACGCCTACATCCCCTACAGCAACTACCGCGTTGGCGCGGCGCTGCTGACCAACAGCGGCGAGGTCTACAGCGGCTGCAATGTTGAAAACGCCGGCTATTCGCCCACGATCTGCGCCGAACGAACCGCCTTCGTCAAAGCCATCAGCGAAGGCCATCAACAATTTGCGTGTATCGCGGTGGTATCACGCGGCGCGGGCTCTCCTTGCGGCGTCTGCCGCCAGTTTATGTTCGAATTCGCGCCCGACATGAAAGTTATCCTGGCCGACCTGGACGGACAGGTACAGCTGGTCACGACGGTGGACGAGCTGCTCCCGCAAGGATTCGGCCCCTCAAATCTTGATGTGAGCTAAGCCAATGTCCGCTCCCACTATCACCGTGCTGGCCGATTGCGCCGGCTCGCCCATGAAGCAGCGTCTGCGCGACCTGAACATCGCCTTCGCCCGCGCTGATGTGGACGGCATCCTCGATTGCTTCACCGACGACATCCGCTGGCGGATCATCGGCGACGCGCAGCTGCAAGGGAAAGAGGCCGTCCGCGCCGCACTGGAAGCCATGGCTGATGTAGTCATCCGCGAGCTGGTCATCGACTCGATCATCACCGACGGACGCGACGGCGTAATCAACGGCGAAATCACCACCGAGCAAGGCAGCGTTATGGCTTTTTGCGATGTCTGCCGCTTCGCCTCCGCAAGTGAGCATAAAATTGACCTGATGAAGTCATATACAGTCGAAATCATAAAGGAGAGCTAAGCCGTGCAAAAGATCGTGACTTACTTGTGGTTTGACGGCCGCATTGAAGAAGCGCTGGAGTTCTATACGTCGCTCTTGCCCGATTCGCGCGTGCTCGACATCATCAACTACAGCGAAGTCGGACCGGGCAGCCCCGACGATATCATGTTCGCGACCTTCGAGCTGGCCGGGCAGCGCTTCACCCTCGTCAACGGCAACACCTTCTTCAAGCCCAACGCCGCCATGTCGCTCTGCATCAACTGCGATAATCAAGCCGAAATCGACCGGCTCTGGGAGTTGATGACCACCAACGGCGGCTCGGCAAGCGTCGCCGGCTGGCTGACGGACCGCTTCGGCGTCAGTTGGCAAATAAACTCGCCGCGATTGAGTGAAATGCTGGCCAGCGACGACTCGGCCGCCGTCGTTCGCGTGACCGAGGCCTTCACAAAGATGAACAAGCTCGATATCGCCGAGCTGGAGCGGGCTTACCGCGGCGGCTAAGCGATTGCCGAACTGCCACGCGTCCGCCGCCAGCAGTCAAGTCTATGATGGCCGCCAGCAAGGTAGGGACCAACGCCATGCAGAAAATCGTCACCAATCTCTGGTTTGACGGCCGCGTCGACGAAGCGCTGGAACTGTACACATCGCTATTCCCCGGTTCGCGCGTCACCAAGATCTCGCGCTATGCCGAAGCCGACATGGGCGCCCAGGGCGACATCATGACCGCCGACTTTGAACTGGCCGGGCAGGCCTTCACCATCATCAACGGCGGGCCACACTTCCAGCACAGCCCGGCCATGTCGCTGCTGGTCCACTGCGCCGACCAGGCCGAAGTCGACAAGCTCTGGGACGCCTTGATCGCGGACGGCGGCGAGCCCAGCCGCTGCGGCTGGCTGAAGGATCGCTTTGGCGTCTCCTGGCAGATCACGCCGACCAGACTGAGCGAATTGTTGGCCAGCGACGATTCCGCAGCCGTCGAGCGCGTGACCCGGGCCTTCCTCGCGATGGACAAATTGGATATCGCCGAGCTGGAGCGGGCCTTCCGCGATGAGTAAGCCCAAGCCTACCCGGCACGCGCCCGCCGAAGTCGACGCATACCTGGCCGCTCAAGCGCCCGAGTTCCGCCATACGCTTGAGCAGTTGCGCGGCGTCATCCGGCGCGTCGCGCCCGATTGTACCGAGCGCGTCAGCTACAAGATCCCCATCTTCCGTCTGCAAAAAGACTTCGTCGCTATCTCCGCCGCAAAAAAACACATCGGCTTCCATACCATGAGCAAAGCCATTCCCGCCGCCATGAAAGACGAGCTCAAGGCGGTGGGCGTCTGGACTTCCGGCGCGACCTTCCACATCAAACCCGGCGTCGATCTGCCGGTGGAACTGATTGAGAAAGCGCTCATCGCGCGGCTGGCGGAATTGGCGGACTGACAACAGGCGTGGCGGCCGAGCGCTCAGCCCGAAGCGACCTGATCCGCCCAGCGCTTGAATACCGCATACAGCCGCTCGTATTGAGCTTGCAGAGCCGGCGCCGCTTCGTGCGTAGATTCGCCGTAATCGAAATCAGCCAGGAAATCGTGCGCGCCGGGGGACAGTCCCGCAGCCACCGCCGCATGAGCCACAGCGCCCAGCGCCGACATATCGGAGAATGCCCGGAAGGTGACGCTGGCCGGCAGAACGTTGCCCAGGATCCGGCGCATCAGCGGGCTCTTGGGCACGCCGCCCGTAATTAGCACTCGCTTGTCCGCCAGCCGGCCCGGCTCGACCAGCGCCTCGGCGCAGAGTCTGATGCCCAGCGCCACGCCGTCCATGACCGCCCGCGTCAGAATCGACCGGTCGGCTGTTGACGACAGCTGCAGGAAGGCGCCGTATGGTCCATCCTGCAAGTAGGGGGTGCCCGTGCCCTGCAGCCAGGGCAAAAACAGCGGACCGTCTGCGGCTGAGGGTTCGTTCGCGGCCAGCGCCTCAAATTCGGCGTGCGTCATGCCCGGATCCACCAGTCCGCGCCACCAGTTTAGCGAGTGCCCGGCGCTGTTCAGCGCGCCGATGGCGAAAGTTCGCCCCGCCACCCCTAGTTCAAACAGGTAGCGGTTTGCCGTTTCGCGGTCGAAGGGCCGGGGCGCATCCTGCAGCTCAATGACCTGCACCGCTGTGCCAGCGTTGATCATCAGCGTGTCACTGTCCGCGACCCCCGAACCGACGACAGCGCAGGCGGCGTCTCCGCCTCCGCAGGCCACAGGCGCGTCCGCCGCCAGGCCGAGATCGGCCGCGGCTTCTGCGCTCAAGACGCCCGCCGCTTTGTCCGAGCCTTTCACGGTCGGCAGCAGCGTAGCGGGCAGATCAAACTCCGCCAGCAGCGCCTCATCCCAGCGGCGCGCGGTAAAATCCCACATCAGCGAACCGGACGCGTCCGAATAGTCAGTCGCCATCGCGCCGGTCATGCGGTAGCGCAGATAATCTTTTGAAAATAGAACCGTTTCAATATCGCGGAAAACAGCAGGCTCGTGGTCGCGCAGCCACAAAATCTTGGCGATGCTGTAAGGCGCAATGGCGGGATTCCACAGGCGGGTCTGCGCCTTCGCCTCGATGAATTTAGCTTGCGGCCCCGAGCGCGTGTCGGCCCAGACAATGCAGTTGCGCGCGACCGAGCCGTCAGCGCGCAGAGGCACAATCGAATGCATGTGGCCGGTAAGCCCGATAGCGGCGATGCGTTCGGCCTGGACGCCCTGATCGCGCAGCAGGCCCCGCGTCAAGCGGCTTAGCGATGCCCACCACTGCGCCGGTACCTGCTCCATATAGCCCGCCGCCGGCGTCAAATTCGCTACCGGCTCGCCAGCCGCCGCGACAACGGCGCGCGACTCGGCGTCGACCAGGATGACCTTGAGCCCCTGTGTGCCAAGGTCGACGCCGAGCAATAGCGGCGCTTGAGTCTGATTTCCGCGAGCGCGCGTCATAAGTAATTCTTGTTCTTCACGCCGCGCAGCCGCTCGGGATGAATCTTGCCGTCATTGTTGACTACGGTCTGGTAGCGCTGCACGCGCTGGCGATTGAGCGCCGGCGACCCAAAGCGAGCGCTGTTGACGCCGCTGACCGTGCGCGGGCGCGTCGTGGTGATCAGCCACTCCAGCAGTTCGTCCCGAAGGTCCCGAACTGTCGATGCGTACGCTGCCTCGAAGTACAGATTACGCATCTCCCAGGGATCCGCCGCCAAGTTGTAAAGCTCGCCGAAGCCGTCGGGATACTCGTCGGGAAACATCGCGCGCGGATAATGCACCAATCGGTACTGACCCTTGCGGACGCTCTTGCTCCAGGCGAATTCGGTCACGCCCGGGCGCTCGCTGTCGCCGCTTTCACCCGCCAGCATGGGCGCGAGGTCGCGGCCGTCGCTGGTCTCCATAGCGTCGATGCCCGCCAGCGCGCAGAGCGTGTTGGAGATATCGACAAGCTCGACAACATCGCTGATGCGCGCGCCCGCCTCGATGCGACCGGGCGCCCACCAGATCAGCGGCGCCCGCGTGATGGCGTCGCTGCAGATGCCCGGCGCCTTCTCCATGATGCCGTGCTCCGCCGCGTAATCGCCATGGTCCGATGTATAGACGACGATAGTATTCTCCGCCTGCCCGCTGTCGCGTATGTGATCCAGCAGCTTGCCGACCGCCGCGTCCACCTGGCTGACCGCGCCGAGATAGCCATGCAGCTTGCGCCGCCGCCCGCCCTCGAAAGTCTTCGGCTCCAAGAGCTGCCAGTCGCCCTCGCGCCAGCGCTGCGCCGAAGCGATCATATGCGGCGCTTTGCCGGCCATTGCCAGGTCATAGTCGGCGTTTGGCGGCAGGCTGAGCGCTTCAGCCTCGTACAGGTCCCAGAATTCCTGGCAAGGCGTCGTGCACTGATGCGGCCGCGGGAAGCTGACGTGCAGCAGAAAAGGCTGCTGACGCTCGGCAGCGTTCCGCATGGTTTCGATGGCGGTGTCCGCCAGCCAGCCTTCCTGAGACTCGTCAAATCGCAGCGGGCTGGGGCGGCTGTCAACCGACTGCCGACCGCGCTCCCCGAATTCCGGCAGCAGGATATGATCTTCCAGCTCTTCCACGCCCCGCTCGCGCAGAAAACCTGTATACGCCGCCGAGCGACCGACCACGCTGCCCGCCTGCCAGGAATTGCTCTCGTGGAAGACATCGCAGTCATCTTCCACCCAGTACTCCGGGCAGTGTATCTTGCCCATGGCCGCCGTGAAATAGCCGGCGCGGCGAAAGTGCCCGAAGATATTGGGCAAGCCGCCTGGATTGGGCCCGCTCAGGCTGTAATAGCCGTGATTATGCGGATACTGCCCGCTGAGGAAGGAGACGCGGCTGGGCGTGCAGATGGGGTTCTGCGTGATGGCGTTCTTGAAGCGGCAGCCCTCGCGCGCCATACGGTCCAAATGCGGCGTCTTCACATCGGCGTGCCCTTCGCAGCCCAGCACCTTGGCATTGTGCTGATCAGCGACCAGGAAGAGTATGTTGCTGGCTGTCATAGCGTTTCCTTCGCACGAGCAGGCATCGACTGGAATTTGGGCCCGGCCGCTTTTCCGCCCTTTGTTCTAATTCCTGTCTGTATCCGACCCCGATTGAATTGTATAATGCGGACTCGATAGCCGGTTGTTACGACAAGATCGTACTCTAAATTGTCGCGTTCCACCAAGCGCCTTTCAATCAGGTGGCGATCTGCGTGGCGCTCGACAACTTGCTGCGAAACCCTCCCAGGATAGCTCCCCCTTTCCGCTTGTGGGAGAGGGGGCCAGGGGGTGAAGGGAAGAAAGGCAAGCCCGATGCAAAGCAAAACCGACGCCAGCGCCTTCGTTATCTGCGACGATCTGTACAAGATCTTCAAGGTCGCCGAGATTGAAGTGATGGCGCTGCAGGGGCTCGACCTGACGGTGCGGCGCGGCGAACTCGTCGGCGTGGTCGGCGCCAGCGGCAGCGGCAAAACCACGCTCATGAATGTGCTCGGTGGCTTGACCCTGCCGTCGGCCGGCCAGGTCATCATCGACGGCAAGAACCTGCTCAAATTGAGTACGCGCGAACTCACAACCTATCGGCAGATTGAGGTCGGCTTCGTCTGGCAGCAGGGCAGCCGCAATCTCATCCCCTATCTGTCCGCGCTCGATAATATCAAGCTGCCGATGACGCTGGCGGGTGTCACCGGCCCGCAAGCCGACGCCCGCGCCCGCGAATTGCTGGACAAGGTCGACCTGCCGCACCGCTACGAGCACCGGCCGATCCAGCTTTCCGGCGGCGAGCAGCAGCGCGTGGCGATTGCGGTCGCCCTGGCCAACGAACCCAAGCTGCTGCTGGCGGATGAGCCCACCGGCGAGTTGGACTCGGCCACATCGGACCAGGTCTATGACCTCTTGCAGCGCCTGAATCGCGATGACGGCTTGACCATCTGCATCGTCAGCCACGACCCGACCATCGCCCAGCATGTCGAGCGCGTCGTGCAGATACGCGACGGCAAGCTTGCCAGCGAGACCGTGCGCCGGCGGCCGCTTGCCGATACGAGCGTACAAAAGTCGCGCGGCAGCATCGCCGAAGCGTCCGAAAGCTGGGAAGATCACTTCGAAGAATTGATCGTGCTGGATTCGGCCGGACGCCTGCAAATCCCCAAGCAGTTTCGTGAAGAACTGGGCTTCGAAAACCGCGTCGAGATGGAAGTTGCCGATGGCGGCATCTTGATTCGGCCGGCGCGTAATCTGGAGGAGACCTCGTCGCAGGCGGAGATTCAGATCGAGCGCGAAATACGGGCCGGGGACAATGGCGCGCCCGCCGGATTACTGGCGCGTTTGAGAGGGCGGAAGTGATGACGCAAAACGCGATTGAGGCGCAGCATGTTGGGCGTGTCTATCCCGCCGATGGCGGCGATGTGCATGCCTTGCGCGATATCAACCTGGAAGTTGGCCAGGGGCAATTCGTCGCCCTGCGCGGGCGCTCCGGCAGCGGCAAGACGACCTTGCTAAACTGTCTGGGCGGCCTGGATAATCCAACCAGCGGGGTGATCTGGATACAGGGCATCGACATCTCCACCCTGGATGAGGCGGCCCGCACCTATTGGCGCCGCGAGCACATTGGCTTCGTCTTTCAGCAGATGGGTTTGCTGCCGAGCTTCTCCGCCTACGAGAACCTCGATGTGATGGCGCGTTTGGGCGGGGTGCCGCGCGGGGAGCGCCGCGAGCGCATCCTGGAGAGCCTGGAGCGCATGGACCTGCTGGACTATTACGATCACCGTCCCTACGAGATGTCCGGCGGGCAGCAGCAGCGCATCGCCATCGCCCGCGCTCTGGTAACCGCTCCCGACCTGGTCCTGGCCGATGAGCCGACCAGCGAACTGGATAGCGACACCACGCATCAAGTGCTGGCGGTGCTGCAGAGTTTCGTGCGCGAACAAGACACCTCAATCTTGCTGTCCAGCCACGATCCGATCGTAGATGAATACGCCGACCGAGTCATCACCCTGTCCGACGGACAGATCGCCAACGGGCGCTAGGTTCTTCGTATGCTGCCTCGAATCGCCGCGATGTTTTTCTTCTTTTTCATTCAGGACAATACGCTCTTCCACGATGTCAGCGAACAGGCCGGCGTCACGGCGACCCACCGCGCCATCTGGGACGAAGACGCTCCCGTGCCCTATGAAGACGGCTATCTGGCGGCGGGCGGCGCTTGGGAGGACTACGATAAAGACGGCTGGGTCGATCTCTACCTCACCGGCAACCTCGACCCCAACGCGCTCTACCGTAATCAGGGCGATGGCAGCTTCATCCTGTCTCAACACAGCGACATGCTCAGCCTGCCCGACGAACGCAGCGGCGGCGCCGTCTGGGCCGATTACGACAACGACGGCTGGCGCGATCTTTACGTTTTGAATTGGGGCGCCAACCGCCTCTTCCGCAATCTAAATGGCGCGGGCTTCGCCGATGTGACCCTGGCCGCCGGCGTTGGCGATGTCGGCAAGGCCACGTCCGCCGCCTGGGGCGACTATGACGAAGACGGCCACCTCGATCTCTACGTGACCAACTGGTCTTGTTATCCCGAATGCGACCTGGTCGATTTCTCGCGCAGCCGCGATACGCTCTATCACAATAACGGCGACGGCAGCTTTACCGATGTCACTGGCCTGCTCAGCTTCGATCGCTTGCTGGGCGCCGGTTTCGCGGTCAGCTGGGTGGATTATGACGACGACCGCGATTTGGATCTCTACGTCGTGAACGACCGCGTGATCAACGCCATCGGCAATCTGCTCTGGCGCAACGACGGACCGGGCTGCGCCGGCTGGTGCTTCACCGATGTCAGCGCGCGCGCCGGCGCCGACGCTGAAGTTCACGGCATGGGCTTGGCCAGCGGCGATTACGACAACGACGGCGATCTGGACTTATACTTTTCCAATATGGTGCGGGCGATGGTGCTGCTGGAAAATGAAGGCGACGGTAGCTTCTCCGACGTTACCGAGCGGGCCGGCGTCGACTATCTCACCGGCGAGGCGGTCGGCTGGGGCACGGCCTTTTTCGATTATGACAATGACGGCTGGCTTGACCTGTATTTGGCCGCCACCGGCATCTCGCCCATCTTCGGCAAATCCGGCATGCACTACGCCTACCACGATATGCTCTATCACAATGAGCGCGATGGCGGCTTTTCGCCGGTAGACCAGAAACTGTTCGCCGAGACTGCCCAGCCGACCATGGGCTTCAGCACGGCCGACTACGACCGCGACGGCCGCGTCGATTACGCCCTGACCTGGTGGAACGATCGCCATCGCCTCTTTCGCAACAGCGCCTACGAAGCCGCTCGCAATAACTGGATCGCCTTTGAATTGCAAGGCGGCGGCGCCATCGACCGCGACGCTCTGGGCACGCGCGTCCGCGTCCTCAGCGACGACGGCCTGTCGCAGATGCGCGAATTAAAGTCCGGCTCCAGCCTGGGCGCCGGCAACGAACTCGTGCTGCACTTCGGATTGGGCCGCGCTTCGGTCGAGCGGGTCGTCGTCAGTTGGCTGGACGGCGAATACCAGGAGTACACCAACGTCGCCGCCAACCAACGCTGCCTCATCACGCGAACGCGCATGGACTGCGAGCGGCAAAGCGGCGCCTGATGCCCTCCCGTCAAACGTGAGCTTCCAAAAGTCAATTGGGGCGCCATAGGAAAGGTAACGCCATGTCACGCATCAGCTCAGTTGCCTGTCTCCTTATCTGTGTTGTGCTGGTAACGTACACCCCACCCGTCAGCGCGCATCAGCCGGTCTGCGAATTCGCCGACCTAACCGCGAAGGCGCCCTGGCAAGTGCCCGATCCAAGCATCTCCTACGCCTATTTCGGCAACGTTTACCCGCCGCAGGACATCGACTATTTCACCTTTGACGCCGCAACCGGGCAATCTGTCCTGCTCAGCATGAGCATCCCCTCCGATGACAGAGACGAACAGGATATCTACCTGCCAAGCCTGGCGGTTCTGGGTCCCGGCCTGCCGCGCGACCTGCCGGCCGAGCTGCCCGGCATCCTGCTGATTCCCGAGGGGCATGGCGCGCTGATGGTACCGCTGGGTGATACGCCGGTTTGGTTCTACGAGCCCTTTGGGCGCGTCCATTTCTGGAACTACGAAAACTATTACTTTGAAGCTCCGCAGGACGCCACCTACACTGTCGCCCTATGGCATCCCGAAGCCGAGATCGGGCGCTACACCTTCGTCATCGGCCAGAAAGAAGTCTTCGGCGGCGATATGGAGTGTTTCCTGACCTTCGCCACCTGGTGG
This sequence comes from uncultured Anaerolineaceae bacterium, assembly GCA_964632725.1. Taxonomy (GTDB): domain Bacteria; phylum Chloroflexota; class Anaerolineae; order Aggregatilineales; family Phototrophicaceae; genus UBA6055. The sequence continues at coordinate 16,216 of CAZWCV010000024.1, read as the reverse complement.
ACGCCCATCCTTGAAGGCAGCAACCCCTACCGCGATACCCCTATGGACATGCTCATGCATGATCCCAGCCAGGTCATCAATCTCGAACCCGCAGACGCGCCGACCGTGGAGTTGAAGGTCTTCCCGCTGCCAGACGGCAGCTTCAATTTGCAGTTGCAAACCAGTAACTTCACGTTCACGCCGCAGAATATCGACAAGGCGCCAGTCCTGGGCGAGGGGCATGCGCATTTATACGTCGACGGCGTCAAGATCGCGCGGCTCTACGGCGAGTGGCATCACCTGCCAACACTGCCGCCGGACGCCAATGTATTGACCGTGTCGCTCTACGCCAATAATCATCAGGGCTTTGCGGTGGGCGGCGAGAAGATTTCGTCGTCCGTCTCGCTGGATTCGCTAAGCGTCCCGGAACCCGAATGAGTGTCCCGCTGCATCCGCTGACGCGCCAAATCCTGAACCTGCTTACAGGGGAAGGCTGTTTCTACGAGAGCTTTCACCACCAGCCCGTACGCACCAGCGTCGAGGCGGCGGCGGCTCGTCCGGGCTACCGCCTGAATCAAGGCGCGAAAGCCATCATCCTGCGGGTGAAACGCAGCAAACGCGACAAGTGCTTCGTCATGCTGGTATTCCCGGCCGATCGCAAATTCGACAGCAAACGCGTCAAGGCTCATTTCGAGGCGCGCGACATCCGTTTCGCGACCGCCGAAGAAGTCGACGCGCTGACCGGTGGCGTGCAACCTGGTGGCGTGCCGCCATTCGGAAGCTTGTTTGACTTGCCGGTCTACGCCGCGCCCGAGCTGTTCGACCTGGAAACCATCGTCTTTAACGCCGGCGACCGCCGCTTTTCGCTGGCGATGCGCGCGGCCGACTATCGCCGGCTGGAGCGCCCGACCGAGTTTGACTTCATAGCATGAAGCGCAACTGGATGGATCACGAAATCGCGGAAGTAGAATCAAGAAAGTCATGCGATAAAGTCGATGAAATGGACAGACACATAATGATCGACAACTGTAGGGGCGTTTCGCTGAAAATCCCGAAGATCAACGTATTAGCGTCATCAGCGGGCAGGCAATTGTTCCGACGGGCGGCTCAGCGAGCCGCACCTACAGGCTGCTAATGTTTGCAAGAATTACCTGCAATTAGTGGGGAGACTCAACCCATGCCGCCTGACATCGTTGTCGCCGGGCACATCGCCCTGGACATCCTGCCCGATATGTCGATGTTGAGGCCTGAACAGGTCATCGGCGCGGGCAAAGTGTACGAAATCGGCGCTATCACTTACTCCACCGGCGGCGCGGTCTCCAATACCGGCCTGGCGCTGCATCGTCTAGGAATTGACGTCGATCTGCTGGCCGCGGTGGGTGATGACTGGGTTGGGCGCGCCATCATCGACTACGTTCGCGGTTTCGGCCCGGCGCTAAGCGATCACATTCAGGTGGTAGCCGGCGCCGCCAGCCCATACACGGTCGTCATCGAACCGCTGAATCACGACCGCACGCTGCTGACCAATACCGGCGTTTACAAGGACTACGACCTGGGCAACATCGACCTGGATCGCGTGGCGGCGGCCAAGCTATTCCACCTGGGTTATCCCACTTTGCTGCCGCGCCTCTACGCGCATGACGGCGACGGTTTCCTGGCTTTGCTGCGCGCGGTCAAAGCGACCGGCGTCGTCGTGTCGATTGATATGTCGCTGCCGCCGCCGGACAGCCCCAGCGGCCGCGCTGACTGGCGCGCGATCTTAAGACGCTGCCTGTCTCTGGTCGACGTATTTGTGCCCAGCATCGAAGAAATCATGTTCATGCTGCGCCGCCGCGATTTGGAGCGCTGGGGCAGTGAACTCTTCAGCCGGCTTGACAGCGAATATCTCGCCGCGCTGGCAAACGAACTCCTGTCGGTGGGTGTTGGAATCGCGGGTTTCAAACTGGGTCCGCGCGGCCTGTATCTTCAAGCCGCGGCTGATGTCGACCGGCTGGCATTCTTGGGCGAGCTCGGGGGATCGCCGGCGGAATGGACGGGCGCAAGCGTCTGGCAGCCGGCCTTTCAAGTGGACGTGGCCGGTACAACGGGCGCGGGCGACGCCGCCTATGCTGGTCTGCTCGCGGCCATGATTCGCGGTCACGGTCCGCGCGAAAGCGCCCGCCGAGCCTGCGCTGTGGCCGCCTGCAATATCGAAGCCGCCGACGCCACCTCCGGCGTCCAAAGCTGGCGCGAAACCGAAGCCCGTCTCGCCGCCGGCTGGTCCGCGCTCTAAGGCGCTCCCCCTCCCCGGCCTGCCGGATGCCCGCCATAGAGATGGCGGGACAGGGGCCGGGGGGTGAGGGGTCAGCCTTGCGCTCCGCTTCGCCCCGGCAACATCACGACCAGAATCAGCGCCGCCAGACTGAAAACCGTCGCCAGCATCAGCATCCAGTCATAAGCGCCGCTTACGTCAAACAATACTCCGGCCGCAAAGGGCGATATTGTGCCAGCCAGCGTGACGAAGATGACCAGCGTACTGCTGATGCGCCCGTAATACGCCGCGCCATAAGTGTCAGCGATTATCAGCGGCCGCGCCAGCGTATGCGTGCCGATAGCCATGCCGAAGAGGGCCACGAAGGCCACAATCAGCCCGGGCGCATTGCCCAGCAGCAGGATCGGCAGCGAGACCGCCAGCGCGAAAAACACGCCAATCACCATCGCCCGGCTGGAAAAGCGCCGCTCTACAGGGGCGAATATCATTCGACCGACAACCTGCATGACGCCAATAGCGCCGCTGGCCACAGCCGCGCTGCTGGGGTGGATGTTGAGGCTGATCAGCATCGGAATGAAGTGGATCCGCACCGCCGAAATGCTTAACCATCCCAGGGAGAAGGACAGGGTCAGCAGCCAGAAATAACGGGAGCGAAACACGGCGCGCAAGTCGACGCTCGGGGCTCGGACTTTGCCCGGCGGCTTCGCGTCCCCGTCGGGATTCAAGCCCAGGTCGGCTGGCCTGCCGCGCAAAACCAGAGCGTGCAAAGGAATCGTGATGACGCCCAGCAGGATGCCCAGAATGACCAGGGCCTGCCGCCAGCCATAGGCCACCAGAAGCGCATCCGCGAGCGGGATGAAGATAGTGCTGGCGAAGCCGGCGATAAAGGTGACGACCGCCATGGCCGCGCCGCGTCTGTCAGCGAACCAGGTGGCGATCACGGCGAAGGCGGGCTCGTACAACACCGCCGCGCCGCATACGCCCTTCAGCGCCATGATCGCGATGAATTCCGGCAGGCCATGCGCCTGCGACCACAGCAGGACGGTCAGGGTCGCGCCGATTGAGCCGGCGGTCATCAGCAGGCGCGCGCCCCGTTTATCCAGCCAATGCCCGACCGGCACGCCGAACAATCCCGTGATCAGCAGCGATAGCGAGAAGGCGCCGGTTATCTCGCCGCGCGTCCAGCCGAGCTCGGCTTCCATCGGCGTGATGAACACGGAAAAGGCATAGTAGAGCACGCCGAAAGAGACGGTCTCGGTAATGGCCAGGGCTAACGCGATATACCAGCCGTAATAGACCGGCTTGCCTTTACCCAGTCGCTTCATGTTTGGACAGACATTTTCATAGGCGTCAGAATAGGGAAAGCCATGCCCATTCTCAAGTGCTGAGTTCAAGTTGCCGGGGCTGAAACGATACGTCACGACCGGTCCAGATTCCCTGCCCTTAAGACGTCGAAAGCTGTAGGGGCAAACCTTGGCTCGCCCGCACAATACCTTCTAGCGCTCGCGTCGAATGCCGGTGGGGCCTTTTAGGCGCAATGTCTGCAAACGCCCACATGAATGGGGAAAATGTTCTGGTGGGCGGCTCGGCGACCCGCCCCTACAGATTCTCGAGGTCGCGAACTGGTCATTTTGCGCGAGCAAAGCTGCCAGCGACCATGGCGCCAACCGGCTATCGGTCATGTGCTTGGCAATCGGGGCGGGACGAAATGTCTGCTATACTTCGCGCCTGAACGGACGATTCTTGGGAGGCGGCCCATGCCTTTGCGCAGTCATGACTGGTTTCTGAAAAGCGGCCAAGCCGGCTTCAAAGCGCGCAGCCGCATGAAAAATCAGGGCGCGCCGCAGCAGATGTTCGACGGCCGCCCGGTCATCGGCATCTGCAACACCTGGTCGGAGCTGACGCCCTGCAACGCCCACCTGCGCATTCTGGCCGAGCAGGTTAAACGCGGTGTGCTAGAAGCCGGCGGCTTCCCGCTGGAGTTTCCCGTGATGTCGCTCGGCGAAACCTTGATGCGGCCCACCACCATGCTCTACCGCAACCTTGTCAGCATGGACGTGGAGGAGTCGATTCGCGCCAATCCGCTCGACGGCGTCGTTCTGCTGGTCGGCTGCGACAAGACGACGCCGGCGGCCATCATGGGCGCTTGCAGCGTCGACATCCCCACCATCGTCGTGACCGGCGGCCCCATGCTAAACGGCAAGTTTCATGGCCGCGACATCGGCGCCGGCACCGACAAATGGCGCTTCACCGACGAATGGCGCAGCGGCAATATGAGCACCGCCGACTATATCGAATCCGAAACCTGCATGTCCCGCAGCGACGGCCACTGCATGACCATGGGTACGGCTTCCAGCATGGCCTGCGTGGTCGAGGCGCTGGGGCTGATGCTGCCGGGCGGCGCCGCCATTCCCGCCCCCGACGCGCGCCGCCGCCGCCTCGGCCATGTCAGCGGCAACCGCATCGTGCGGATGGTCAAAGAGGATCTCAGACTTTCGACAATCCTCACCCGCGCCGCCTTTGAAAACGCCATCGTCGTCAACGCGGCTATCGGCGGCTCCACCAACGTGATCCTTCACCTGCTGGCGATCGCCGGGCGCATCGGCATTGAGCTCTGTCTGGACGACTTCGACCGGCTGGGCGCGGATATCCCGCTGCTGGTCAATCTCAAACCGGCCGGCGACTTTTTGATGGAAGAATTCTACTACGCCGGCGGGCTGCCCGTCGTGCTGCAAAATCTCGCGCGCGTCATTGACCTGAACGCCATCACCGTGACCGGCCGCAGCCACGCCGAAAACACTCAAGGCGCGGTCTGCTACGACGACACGGTGATCGCCGGCATGGACCAACCTTTCCAGCAACAAGCCGGCATCGCTGTCTTGCGAGGCAACCTCTGCCCCGACGGCGCGGTCATCAAGCCCTCCGCCGCCACACCGCGCCTGTTGAAACACCGCGGCCAAGCCGTCGTCTTCGCGTCAGTCGCCGATTTCCACAGCCGCATTGACGATCCGGCGCTGGATGTCGACGAAAACTCGGTGCTGGTGCTGCAAAATGTCGGTCCCAAGGGATTCCCCGGCATGCCCGAAGTCGGCAATATGAGCCTGCCGCGCAAGCTGCTGGACCAAGGCGTGCGCGATATGGTGCGGCTCTCCGACGGGCGCATGAGCGGCACTGCTTATGGCGCGGTCGTCTTGCATATCGCTCCCGAGTCCGCCGTTGGTGGCGCGCTGGCATTGATTCGCGACGGCGACATGGTCGAATTGGATGTGGCGCAGCGCCGCCTGCACCTCGATGTCGCGCCAGAAGAATTGGAGCGGCGACGCGCAGCCTGGCGGACGCCGGCCGCAAGCGAATCTCGCGGGTATACCCGCCTCTTCCTCGACCATGTTCAGCAGGCCGATCGCGGCGTCGACCTGGACATCCTTGTCGGCGGGTCAGGGCAAGGCGCGGCCTACGCCACCGACGCCCAAGCCAATACCCACAGTGAAGAACATGTGTGAGACTGGTCGATCTTACGCAAAGACTACTGGAATTTCTGCAAGAGTATAAAGGAGACGAGCCAATCCTTGCGAATTTCGACTGATTATTATGATATCCGCCATGGATAGCTCCCCCTCTCTGATGATTCGGAGAGGGGGCCGGGGGGTGAGGTAGAAAAAGCGCCCTGGCTCGCCCGCATCTACAATCGAAAAGTATGTCGCAGATTTTCCAGCAGCGATAAATTGTCGGGTAAACTGCGGCAAGCGGCCAATCAGCAGGAGACAGCAAACCATGCCCACACTCCCCAATTTCACCCAATTCGCAGGACGCTACTGGGATACCGCCGCCATCCGCAGCGCCCTGGATTATCAGGGCGTCAAAGCGCCGCATACCGGCTTCCCCTACAGCGAAGCCATGTTGCTCGGCATCAGCGGCGGCGTCACTTTCGGCTACTTCACCTTCCACTACAAAGGTTACGACCCGCAAGTCAACCTGCTGACGCGCAACACCTTCGACCCCATGGAACGCATCTTCGACCGGCTGAAGCTGCCGCGCGACCTGCGCCAAAGCGCCAGCCCCGACAAAGGCCGGCGGAACCTGATCAATGCCCTCGAAGAAGGCTACGCGCCAGTCGCCAGCCCGGATATGTGGCTGCTGCCCTATAACGCCATGCCCTACGATGAAGGCATGTGGGGCGGCATGCCGCTGGTGATCTACGGCTATGAGCCGGAAAAAGGCGAAGCCTATATCTCCGACCGCAGTCGCGTCGGCCTGACCGTCAGCACCGACGACCTCGACGCAGCCCGGGGCCGCATCAAAAAGGAGCGTCAGCGCCTGATTCTGCTGGGCGCGCCCGATGACGCAGCCCTGGCGGATGCGGTACGACAAGGGCTCGCCGAATGCGTCGCCCTCATGACCGAAAAGCCGCCCAAAGGCTCGGCCAGAAACTTTGGCCTAAAGGCGCTGGGGCACTGGGCCGATATGCTTCAGAAAAAAAGCAAGGGCAGCTGGGCGAGAGAATACGCGACCGGCCGCCCCCTGCTGGCGGCGCTGACCACCGCCTACACCTTCACTGGACCGGCTTTTGGCAAGACGATCCAGGCCGAGCGCGATGTCTACGCCGACTTCCTCGACGAAGCTGCGCAAGTGCTGAACGCTGACGCGCTGGACGATGTGGCTGCGCTGTATCGCGAAGCCGGGCGAGCCTGGCAGAGCTTGCGCGACAGCCTGCTGCCGACCGACCTGCCGATGCTGGCGGACGCCCGCCAAGCCATCGACCGCAAGACGGCGCTGTTCATCGATAGCGGCGCGGCGCAACTGGACCAGATCATCGCCGAGCGCGACCGGCTGGAATCACTCATGGCGCAATCCGAAAGTGATTTCCCGCTAAGCGACGATGTGGTCGCCGACCTGCGCGCTTCAATCCGCGACCGCGTTCTGCAAGTGCTTGACGCGGAAGAGGCCGCCGTGCTGGCGCTAAAGGCGGCGCTGGGCTGAGCGCGCAGCGGTTTCGAAGTTGTTTTGCTGCGCGCCTCGTCTGCCTGGTGGAGGCTGCCGCTGTCACATTTCTGCTAAACAGCTTTACTCGGCGCCCTCGGTGGCAAATTCATGTCGAATACCCCGCGATATTGGGCGACCGCATTGCGAGGCAAACCCGCCCACCTTGGCAAATCTTGCCGTTCCAGCGCGCCTTGCGGTATCATCATTGCGATTCCGACAATTTACTTTACCAATTAACCTCCAGGAGACAAAGCTAATGGCCAATAAACTTTCAAGACGCGACTTCCTCAAGCTGGCGGCATCTTCCGGCGCCGCGGCCAGTGTGGCGCTGATCGGCGTTCAGCCCATCGCCGCACAAGCCGACGGCGTAGAGTTCTCGCTGGCGATGGTGGACTGGAGCGATCCGGTGCAGACCGCCTTTGAAGAAACCATCCTGCCTCGCTTCGCGGAAGAAAATCCCGGTTCCAGCGTGACCGTGAATTGGACCAATTGGGGACGTTACAACGAAGAGATGACGACAGCCTTCGCTTCCGGCGTCACGCCTGATGTATTCCAGGGCGGCGCGGTCTGGGCGCCCCAGATGGCGCGGCGCAATTGGGCCGTCCCCCTAAACGACTTCATCAACGCTGACGCCGAATGGGACTGGGACGATTTCCCCGCCGGCTTGCAAGCCGACGTCACCATCCGCGGCAATATCGTGGCCGTGCCTTATCGGCAGGATCTGCGCACGCTCTGGTACAACAAGGAAATGCTGGCCGAGGCCGGCATTGACGCGGCGCCAACCACCTGGGACGAATTTTTGACGGCGGCTCAAGCTACGGCCGTGCGCGGCGACGGCGGCTTTGATGTCGAGGGTTACCACTTCTCCGACGCCAGCGGTAATTGGCAGCGGGACTGGCAGCCCTTCTTGATGTGGGTGCACATGGCTGACGGTCAGTTCCTCAGCGACGACCTGACCAGCTGCGCGCTGGATCAACCGGAAGCGCTGGAAGCCCTGGAATGGCTGGTCGCGCTGGTGCATGAGCATGAGGTCACCTCCTATCCCGGCCTGGATCCACAGGGCGATCTCAATGTATTGGCCGCGCGCAACGCCGCCATGCAGCTCTCCAGCGCCGATATGGAGCGCGTCATCAATTTGTACGCGCCTGATGAGGCCGAGACCATCTATCCCACGCTGCCGCTGACGGGCAATGTACAGGCGACGCACTCCTGGGTCAACAAATTCTTCATCTCGTCACAGACGCCCGACGCCTCCGCCTCCTGGGGCTTGCTGCGCTTTATGACCCGCCAGGATATGCTTGAAGTCTATTCGGCCTCCAACAACAATACGCCGCCGCGGCTCTCGCTACTGGATGCCGAATATATGTCGGAGAAGCACAAGGTCGTGCTGGAGTCGGCGGTTTACGCGCGCACCTTCCCGCAGCATCACAATCTTATCGCGCTCTTCCGCCCCATCGCCGCCGAGCTCGAGCAAGCGCTCAGCGGCAACAAGCCGGCCGCAGATGCGCTGGTGGACGCGACCGCAGCCATCAACGAAATCCTGGAAGACGATTAAGCGCGCGACCCGGTCGCGCCTGATGACCTGTAGGGGCGTCACGCCGCGACGCCCGTATTGCTTAAGCGCGGGCGTTTCAACGGAACGCCCCTACCGCCCAATAGCTTGGCCAAGTACCTGCGTGCGCGAGTAAGCTTCGAATGAACCTGGCTGTATCCAAACGTGTGGATTGGGAAGGGGAGCGTAGCGACTGGCGCGCGCGCCTCTACCGCTTCACCAACAGCCAGGCTTTCGTCGCCTTTCTCTTCCTGCTCGTGCCGGTGCTCCTTCTGGCCGCCCTCAAAATTTGGCCGGTATTCTACAACCTCTACCTAAGCTTCACGCGCTACGAACTCTTCGAGCCGCCGCGGTTCGTCGGGCTGAAGAATTACAAATACGTTTTCAGCAACAAAACCGCCTTTCAGTCCATCATCAATACGCTGCTGTTTACGATAGAGGCGGTTCCGGTCGGCACAGCCCTGGCGCTGATCATCGCCAAATTGCTCGACCAGTCGATTCGCGGGCGCGTCTTTCTGCGCACACTCTATTATCTGCCGGTGGTCAGCTCAGTCGTCGTCTCGGCCATGATCTGGCGTTGGATATACAGCCCGCAGCACGGCCTGCTCAATTATTTTCTGGGCATCGTCGGCATCCCGGCGCAGCACTGGCTCAACGACCCCAATCTGGCCCTGATCAGCCTGGTCATCGTGACCATCTGGGGCAGCATCGGCAGCAATATGGTCATCTTTCTTGCCGGCTTGCAAGATATCCCGCGCGACGTGATCGAGGCGGCGCGAGTAGACGGCGCCAGCCCGCTGCAGAGCTTTCTGCGCATCACCGTGCCGCTGATGCGCCCGGTCATCCTCTTTGTCGTCGTCACCTTCATCATCAGCATCTTCCGCAACTTCGGCTTGATCTTCATGCTGACCCAGGGCGGGCCCTTCAACCGCACCAATACTATGGTGTGGGAAGTCTATCAGAACGTCTTCGGCTACTTGCGGCTGGGTCGCGGCGCGGCGATTTCGGTCGTCATGCTCATCATCGTGCTCATTCTGACGCTGATCAGCTTCCGCGTCCTGCGGGAAAGGCAAGGCGCTTAAGCATGGCCACGATGAGAGCCAAACCCGATGGAAGCTTCAGCAAGTGGGAAGCCAGCCTGCCCTTGGTCTTAACCTATATCTTCCTGATTATCGGCGCTGTTGTGATGATCATGCCCTTCGTCTGGATGGTGTCCACCTCCGTCAAGCCCGATCGCGAAATCTTCGGCGACACCATTCGCTGGATTCCCACCGAGCTGGACCTGCAGAATTACAGCGACGCCTTCGAGCAGACCAATATGCCGCGGCTCTTCGTGAATACGGTCGCCGTTACGGCGGTGGCGGTCGCCTCGCAGGTGCTGCTGGGTTCGATGGCCGGCTATGCCTTCGCCCGCTTGCATTTCCGCGGCAAGACGCTGATATTCTTCGCGCTGCTGACGACCATGATGGTGCCTTTTGAAGTACTGATTATCCCGGTCTTCCTGCTCATCAAGTTCTTTCCCCTGGCGGGCGGCAACGACATCCTGGGGCAGGGCGGCACCGGGCTGATCAACACCCTGGGCGGCGTCATGTTCCCCAACTTCGTGTCCGTGTTCGGTGTCTTTCTCTTCCGCCAATTTTATTTGAACTTCCCCAAGGAAATCGAAGAAGCGGCTATCGTCGACGGCTGCTCGCGGGTGGGCGTCTACTGGCGCATCCTGATTCCCAATTCCAAGCCGGTCATGGGCACCATGGCGCTCTTCGCTTTTCTCTGGTCCTGGAATGACTTCCTCTGGCCGCTGGTCGTGGTCAAGGAGGACAGCCTCAAGACTATACAGTTGGGGCTGAGCGTCTTTGATCAGGAACAGGGCACGGCCTGGGCCGAACTGATGGCGGCCTCAGTCATGGCGGTTGTGCCCGTGATCCTGCTCTACATCTTCTTGCAGCGCTTCCTGGTCAGCGGCGGCCTGACCAGCGGCTTGAAAGGCTGAGATGCTTGCGGTGATAGCCCGCTACGGAGTATTTTCTTCTGCTTGGACAGGGGGACTGACAATGGCGAACAGACGGTCATCCAGGCGTTGTATGTCCGCGCCCAGCTCCATGCGGACATTCTCGATATCCGCCGTCAGCTCCATGCGGACGTACTCGATGTCAGCCGTCAGCTCCATGCGGACGTTCTCGATGTCAGCCTTTAGTTCAGCGCGCACAGCGCTTAGCTCGCTGCGAACGTCGCCGATATCGGCCTTCAGTTCCGTACGTACGGTGTCGATTTTGGTGTCCAAGCGATAATGTAAGTCGTTATTGAAGTAGATGATGGCGAGCAGCAACAACACGGCGCCGACAATGGTAACCAACCCGTCCATGGAAATGCTGGGCATTCGCTGTTCGTTTGGAATGGCGGCCAAGACTGGCTCCCGTCTTATATACCATCAACATCGTATCACGATCAGGCCCTGTTCACAAATACAGCGTTACTTTTGGCCATTGCGATTCAAACGAATTTAGAGGAGCGCATCCGTATGAAAGCCATCATGGTCATGTTCGATTCGCTGAACCGGCGGCTGATGCAGCCCTACGGCGGCGACTGGGTCAATACGCCCAACTTCGCCCGCCTGGCCCAGCGAGCCGTCACCTTCGAGAACGCCTTCATCGGCAGCATGCCCTGCATGCCGGCGCGGCGCGAATTGCACACCGGGCGCTACAACTTCTTGCACCGCAGCTGGGGTCCGCTCGAGCCCTTTGACGACTCCATGCCGCAGATCCTGGACGAAAACGGTGTGCACTCGCATATCGTCACCGACCATCAGCATTATTGGGAAGACGGCGGCGCCACCTATCATACGCGTTACACCACGCACGAATTTGCGCGCGGCCAGGAGGGCGATCCCTGGAAGGGCGCCGTCGACGCCGGCGTCGCCCGCGACTCGAACCGGTACTCCCGCACGCGGACGCAAGATCAAGTGAACCGTAAGCACCTCAGAGAAGAGGCGCTTATGCCGCAGGCCCAGACTTTCGGCAAGGGCATCGAATTCATTCGCGAGAACGCCGCGGCCGATGACTGGTTCTTGCAGATCGAAACTTTCGACCCGCACGAGCCCTTCTTCACTCAGCCCGGCTGGAAGGAGCAGTACCCGCACGAGTATGACGGCGACTTCGGCGACTGGCCGCCCTACGCCCGCGTCAGCGAATCGGATCAAGACGTTCAGCATATGCGCTACGAGTACGCGGCGCTCATGACCATGTGCGATCATTATCTGGGGCGCGTGCTTGATGTCATGGATGAGCTGAAGCTCTGGGACGATACCCTGCTGATTGTCAACACCGATCACGGCTTTTTGCTGGGCGAGCATGACTGGTGGGCCAAGATGCGCATGCCCTGGTACAACGAACTGGCCAATATCCCCCTCTTCATCTGGGACCCGCGCTCGGCAGTCGCCGGCGAACGGCGCTCCAGCCTGGCGCAGACCATCGACTTGCCCGCGACCGTGCTCGAGTATTTTAATGTAGCGCTCCCGCCGGATATGCAGGGCCTGCCTCTGAGAGGAGCGATCGCCAATGACGCGCCGGTACGCGAGGCGGCGCTATACGGCATACACGGCGGGCACGTGAATGTCACTGACGGCCGACATGTCTATATGCGCGCGGCGGAAAACGAGTCGAATCAGCCCTTGTACAATTACACGCTGATGGCCACCCACATGCGCCACCGCTTTGACGTCAACGAGCTGAGCGATATTCAATTGCAAGCGCCATTTGCCTTCACAAAAGACTGCCAAACCATGAAGATCGAGTCGCGACCGCTGCCAGGCCGCTGGCTGGCCGATTTCGAGACCCTGCTCTTCGATACGCAGGCCGACCCCGGCCAGCTATCCCCAATTCAGGACGCGGCGATTGAAGCCGACATGACCCACAAGCTGGTCGAACTGATGCGCGCCAACGACGCCCCGCCCGAGCAGTACCAGCGCCTGGGCTTGAACACCTGACGCCGCCGCGGCGAACGGCGGGCTAATGGCTACGCGACCCTTGGCCTGGATACGTACCGACTGTAGGGGCGAGCCTTGGCTCGCCCACCCACATCCGATCACAAGCGCGCGCTAGCTGGAAAAAGTCTCCCCCTGTCTTATCGGCGGGAGATTTGGAGGGGAGTAGATCCCGTCAGAAGGGCTCAATCCAACGCTCGTCGATGCCCAGGCCGAAGCCGGGCTCGTCGCCGATCTCCAGCCAGCCATCGACCGCGTAGGCCATGCCCGGCAGCCAGGTCCCCTCGTCTAGCGGGACGCCGGGATCTTCGCCAATGAAGTACTCGATCCAGGGCGCGCAGGGCATCGCAAAGGAGAAGTGCTGTCCGTAAGGCGTGCGCGCGCCGGCATGCAAGATGACCTTTTTGCCCGCGGCATCGGCGGCGTGAGCGATCTTCACACAGGCGGTCAAGCCGCCGACCCATTCGATATCCGGCTGCAATATGTCAACCAAATTGTGTTTGATGGCGTACTGGAACGGAACGTGCGTATACCAGTGCTCGCCGGTCGTCAGCGTCTGCCAGGGCAGGCGCGCGCGCAGCTCGGCATGGGCGTCAAAGTCTTCGGGGATCAGGCATTCTTCGATCCACTTGAGCTTGTAAGGTCGCAGCGCCTCGGCCAGCCGCACGGTGTAATCGACATCAAAGGCCATCCAGCAGTCCAGCATGATGTCGCAGTCGTCGCCGACCTGCTCGCGCACTCCGGCGATCAGCTCGACATTTTTGCGCAGGCCGGCCAGCCCGTCAGCCGGACCGTAGGGGCAAGCCAGCTTGTGTGCGGTGAAGCCGACCTCTTGATACCAGTCGATATCGTTGCCTGTCGAATAGCAGAAGACGCGCTCTTTCTGCTTGCCGCCGATGAGGCTGTAGACCGGCTGGCCGAGCGCTTTGCCCTTGGCGTCCCAGAGCGCCAGGTCAACTGCGCTGACGGCGTAGGACGCCAGCCCGGTCGTGCCGTAGAACTTGGTCAGCCGAAACATCATATCGGCCAGGCGTTCGATAGCGAAGCCGTCTCGCCCGACCAGTTGCGGCGCCAGGTGGTCGTCGATGATGGCGGCCACCGGCTTGCCGTGCATAGTCGAGCCCAGGCCCCAACTGCCGTCTTCCAGCGTCACCTTGGCCCAGACCCGGCCCCAGCCCGTATTCGTCCACAGGCTGCGGTGGCGCTTGACATGCGCGTAACCGGACATGGGATTGGCCACCTCGGCGCTGCGCTGCCAGCTTTCCCGACGCGGTTTCACGCTGGGGCTCCGCCGCGGCAGATTGACCTGCACGGCTTCAATGCTCTTGATTTTCATATCCAGTTCCTTGACAGTTCAGGCGGGGCGGCGCAACTGCGAAGAGAGTATAATTCAGGCGCAATTGCCAGGTCAATAAACAGCGAAC
>CAZWCV010000024.1:0-1951 GCA_964632725.1 uncultured Anaerolineaceae bacterium | reverse complement strand
TGGGAAGCGGCGCGGACGATGACCCTGCGCGAGCGGCGCGAACCGCAAGCAGCCGCTGATGAAATCCTCGTGCGCGTGGGCCACGCCGGCATCTGCGGATCGGAGCTGAGCGGCTACCTCGGCCACAACGCCTTGCGCGTCCCGCCGCTGACGATGGGCCACGAATTCGCCGGCGAAATCGTCGACATGGGCCCGCAAGTGCCGACTCTGCGCCCGGACTTGAGCGTCGGCGCGCTGGTGACGGTCAACCCGCTCGGGTATTGCGGCCGCTGTCGCTACTGCGCCGCCGGCGTCAACCAGCTGTGTCGGGAGCGGCTGCTGCTGGGCGCGCATCGTCCCGGCGCCTTCGCCGAGTACATCTGCGCCCCGGCCAAGCTGGCGCTGCGACTACCGGCGGGCATGGACACGCGTACCGGCGCGCTGACCGAGCCGGTGGGCTGCGCCGTGCGCATCGCCGAGCTGGCCGGCGCTGTCGCCGGTGACGACTGCCTGATCATCGGCGCCGGCCCTATCGGCCTGCTGTCGCTGCAAATGCTGCGCTTAAACGGCGCGGCGCGCGTCTTCATCGCCGAGATCGACCCGGCGCGCCTGGCTATGGGCGCGGCCCTGGGCGGCATCCCGCTGCAACCGACCGACGTGGATACGGTCGAGGCGGTCATGGACGCGACTGATGGCGAGGGCGCGGCGGTTTCGGTTGATGCGGTTGGCGCAGCTTTGACGCGCGAGCAGTGCGTGGCGGCGACTCGCCCGAGCGGTACGCTGGTGCTAAGCGGCTTGCACGAAGAGACCAGCGCCATGCCGGTGGCGGCCATGATCCGGGGGGAGATCGTGGCCCGGGGCTGCTTCGCCTATTCGCCGGCCAATTTCGCGCGGGCGCTGGACTTGCTGGCCCGGGGCGCGATCCGGCTGGATCCCTGGATTCACGAAGCGCCCCTGGCCGACGGCGGCCCCTGGTTCGAGCGCCTGATCGAGGCGCCGGGCGACGTCTCCAAGGTGCTGCTGAGGCCGTAGCTGACCCCCTGCAACACGTCAATTGACGAATCTGTAGCGGCGAGCCTTGGCTCGCCCGCTCCACTTTCCAACCCCACCCCCCGCCCCCCCCCCCACCCACAGGGGGGGGGGGAAAAGCCTCCGCACCCACAAAGAAGATTTTTTTTTTGAGAGGGGTCAACACTATTATGCCTTTCACCGCCAATAGCGAAGCGAGCTTCCCCCCGTTGCTACGGGGGGACTGAGGGGGGTAGACGATTGGCGCCCCTATATCTGTATGTGGGGCGGTCATGGGTTTTCCGCCGGATGATTCGGCCCGATCCAAGTCGTCTCCGATGTTTCGGCCGGCTCGATATCGAGGTTGACGACCACCGCTTCCTGATCGCTGCGCACGAGGATGCACATCAGCGCCTGGTCGGGCAGGGCGTTGATCTCCTGATGGGGCACGTAGGGCGGCACGTAGATGAAGTCGCCGGCATCGGCCTCGGCCACGAACTCCAGCTTGTCGCCCCAGCGCATGCGCGCGCGGCCGCTGACTACGTAGATGACGCTTTCAAGCTCGCCGTGGTGGTGGGCGCCGGTCTTGGCGTCCGGCTCAATATCGACCGTGCCGGCCCAGAGTTTGTTGGCGCCGGCTTTGGCGTGGTTGATGGCGGCGGCGCGGGTCATGCCGGGCGTCTGCGGCGTGTTGCCGTCGAGCTCGCCGCTGCGCACGATGCGCACGCCGTTCTCGCGCCAGTTGGGGGTGTTGGTCATGTGCGGCTCCTTGGGTGGGGCGGGCTTGTCACGGGGATTTTAACCACAAAGGGCACAAAGACACAAAGGGCACAAAGAGATTGAAATAACGCGCCCATAGTGCTGGCGCATATCGCAATAAATGGGACTAGCCCCGCAAAGCAGTTTTGTAGGGGCGACCAATCTGGTCGCCCGCCGCCACCGCTGACTCATTTGGCGCCGTAGG
>CAZWCV010000023.1:21383-36668 GCA_964632725.1 uncultured Anaerolineaceae bacterium | reverse complement strand
GTTGCCTACTTGTAACATAGAGTTTCTCCTTTTTTCGCGGGCGAGCCAAGGCTCGCCCCTACAGATTTCGTTCAATGTGGGCGATTCACATTTTACCCCCATCCCCCGGCCCCTTGCCCCCATAAAGGGGGAAGGGGAGCTAGCGTAAGCACAAGTCCCTCCCTCATTTTGGGATGCCCGCCATAGAAATGGCGGGAAAGGATTTAGGGTGGGGGTAATGCAATCGAATGCGTGCCCAGATGTTGCTTGAACCAGCCCAGGATGCGGTGGATGCGCTCGATGCGGTTGCCGGGCCGGCCGCCGCGCGACAGCCCGTGATTCTCGCCCTCGAAGATGACCAGCTCCACCGGCTTGCCGCGCCAGCGCAGGGCGGCGAACATCTGCTCCGCCTGCTCCAGGGCGCAGCGGTGGTCTTCGTCGCTGTGGATGATCAGCAAGGGCGTATTGACCCGGTCGATGTAAGCCACCGGTGATTGCGCCCAGCTGCTGTTTAAGTCGCGCCAGGGGTCGGTGCGGGTTTCGCCGCCGGTGCATTCCGGCCCGATGTCGGAGGTGCCGAAGAAACTAATCTGGTTGGTGATCGAGCGCTGCGTCACGGCCGCGGCGAAGCGGTCGGTATGGCCCACTACCCAGTTGGTCATGAAGCCGCCGCAGCTGCCGCCGGTGACGCCCATACGCGAGCTGTCGATGTGGGGACGGGCCACCAGCTCGTCCAGGCCCAACATGATTTCGTCGAACTCGGCCCCGCCCTGATCGCCCTCGCTGGCTTTGGTCCAGGCTTGGCCATAACCGGCGGTCGTGCCGCGCTGATTAAAATAGGCCACCGAATATCCGGCGCTGGCGTAGATTTGAAACTCGTGATTGAAGTCCCAGCCGAACATCGAGCAGTGCACATACTGTATGTGCGGGTAGGCTTTGCCCGCCTCGTAGTCCAGCGGCTTGATCAGCCAGCCGTGCACCTTGGCGCCGTCGACGCCGTCGTACCAATAATCTTCCGGCGCCGACAGCCGGTGGTCGCGCAGCCAGGGATTGAGATTGGTCAGTTTGCGTGACTCGCCATTGTCCCAGAGGTAAAGCTCGCCCGGATTGCTGGGGTCGGCCTGGCCATAAGCGGCGACGCCGTCGGGCGCCGGGCTGTATTCAAAGGTAATGCTCTGGCCGCTGACCAGCTTTTGGTATTCGCCGTCGGTGTCGATGCGGTAGAGATTGGTCGCGCCTTGCTCGGTGAGCAAGAAGTAGATCCACTCATCGCCCGGCGCCCACTTCATCGTCACATTGGACAGGCCCACGCGCTGATCGGAAACCGCGTAATTGCCGACTTCCTCATCGATATCCGCGCCCAGCTTCCAGGCTTGGCGCGCCTCCACATCGGCCAGGTGCGGCTGCCAGAAATTGCGGCGGTTGACCGGCGGCGGCAGGTTGTGCCCGGCGAAAGCGATGTACTTGTCGTCCGCGCCCCAAACCGGGCTGAAGGCCGTGCCCTGCCAATCGGGGATGAGCAGTTCCGGCCGGCCGTCGGGATAATCGCAAGTCAGGATTTGGCCGTAACCGAGCGATGTGTTCTGCTCGCGCGCCATGCCTACAAAGGCCAGGCGCGCCCCGTGATTGCTCCACTGCGGCTCGGAGTAATCGCATTCGCTGTGCGTGACCTGGGCGAAGTCGCCGGTTTCAATTTCCAGCACCCAGATCTGCTTGAATTTGTCGTGCACCCAGCCCACGCCGTCTTGTTTGTAGCGCAAGCGGCGCACGACTTTGATGGTCGGCGCGGGAATGCCGGGCGCCGGCCCGCGCTCATCGGCGGCGCGCATGGGCGTCCAGCGTACGCCGACCAGTTTCGTACCGTCAGCCGACCAGTCCAGCCCGCTCATGGGCATGCCGCCGGTATCGAAAAACGCTTCGACATCATCGTCGACATCCAGGATGCGCACAGAGTCGCCATCGGCGTCGCTGTAGGCGTAGGCCAGCTGACTGCTATCGCGATTCCAGGCGAGGGACGAGACCTGGCAATCGCCGTCGGTCAAACGGCTGGCGCTGTCTCCCCGCAAATCGTGCAGGTAGAGATGTGTGACATAGCCGTTTGAGGGGCCATGCGGGCGGCGCACGGTATAGGCGATCTGCGAGGCGTCGGGGGCGATGGCGATTTCGGCCAGCCAGCTGAACTTCATCAAGTCTTCGGGGATCAGCCCACGCCGCCGGTTGACCGCCACCGCGTCAGATTCTGTCATCGGAATATCCTCTAATAATCAGTACCGCATTGTGCGCGAGTGTAGCGCCTTAGTCACGCCTGCGGCAATCGCTTAAAAACATTTTTACCACCGAGTACACGGAGAAAATAGAGTACACCGAGAAATGCTGATACTATCGTTAAGCAGTTGCGACGCTTGCCGAATTCTGCAGGCTACAGATATTTAGCTGAGATCGAAATAACACTGATACCTCTGTGTACTCGATGCTACTCGGTGTACTCGGTGGCAAAACTGTCGTCTGGCGCTTCATCATTCCTAGCGCAATCAATTTGCGGTGTTTGCCCCGGATAGACCCGCTGGCCTCACAGATCACAGCGGACGCCGATATCAGCCGCCAGTTCGCGCAGCTGCGCCACGGTCTCGCGCGAGACGGGGATGCCCTCGGCGCGCCGCTGCGCCATGCGGTCGAACTCGACTTCGCCGGGCAGCATCACCGGGCGCGCGCTATCGATTGGTGGCGCGGTTTTAACCTGTCTCACCAATTCCTCCAGCCGCCGGTCGAAGTCCACCTGCGACATCATCGCCGTCGGGTTGATGGCGACCAGCATGTGGCCGACATCGAAATCCTGATCGTCCTGGAAGACATCCAGCCCGAAGAGCGCGCCGGTCATCACGCCGGCCACGACATCGGTGAACAAGCTGAGCCCGTAGCCCTTGTACTCGCCGATGGGCAGCAGCGGCCCCGTCATTGCGGCTGAAGGATCGGTCGTGACCCGACCCTCGGGCGTCAGCGCCCAGTTGTCAGGCATGGGTCGCCCCTCACGTTCGTACCAGCGCATCATGCCCTTGCCGGACATGGTCAGCGCCATATCCAGCACGATAGCGTGGTCGTCGCCGCGTGGTATGGCCAGGCCCCAGGGGTTGGTGCCCAGCACGACTTTGGCCGAGCCCCAGGGCGCCATCTCGGCGGCGGCGTTGGTCATCGACCAGCCGATCAAGCCGGCTTGGGCCGCGGTCATCGCATGATAGCCGGCGATGCCGAAGTGGTTGCTGTGGCGCACGCCGACCATGGCGATGCCGCTGCTCTTGGCTTTCGCAACCGCCCGCCGCATGGCTCGCTGCGCCGCCACGTAGCCGAAGCCTTTGGCCGCGTCCAGCAGCGCGTAGGCGGGGCCCTCCTTGAGCCAGGTCATCGGCGCGCCGGGCGCGATGCCGCCATTTTTGACGCGCCGCGTATAACGGAAGAGTTTCTCCAGCCCTTGGCCCTGCCCGGGATGCCACCACTGCGACGCCGTCATCAGTCCGTCGCTGATGATCTCGGCTTCTTCCGCCGTCGCGCCCAGGCCTCGCATATACCTCACGGCGAAGTCGCGCAGCGTCTCCAGCGAATAGAGCTTGACCAGCGAGCTGTCTTGTACTTCGTACGCCATGGGCAGACCTTACATGAAGGGATGATCAAGCGGGTTCAGCACCGCTTCGTTGACGACGAACTCGGCCGGCGTCTCGACGAGTTGGGCGATCATATTCGCGACGACTTGCGGGTCCATCGACTCGCTGCGGGGCAATTCGCCGATGGGCGCGCCGCGCCAGCCTGTATCCATGCCGCCGGGGTACAGAATGGTCGCGCGGATGTTACACTCCTTGCCCGCCGCAGCGATGGCGTGGTTCAAGCCCGTCATACCAAATTTGCTGGCGCCGTAAGCCGGGCTGCCGCCGCCGCGCAAACCGGCCGTGCCGCTGATATTGATGACATAAGCCGAATCGGCGGCGCAGAGGCTGCTCCACAAGGCGCGCGTCAGATAAAACACGCCGGACAAGTTGACGCCGATAACCTCGTCCCAGTCGCTGATGTCGGTGTCTGCGAAACTGCGCGGCGCGGGGATGCCGGCATTGTTGACCAGGATATCGACCTTGCCGAAGGCCGCTTGAATGGCCGAGGCCGTTTCCAGCACTTGCGTCGAGTCAGCGACATCGCAGGCGTAGACCGCAGCAGCGCCCCCCTGCGCGATTATGGCGTCAGCTGTCTCGTTCAGCGGCTCGGCTCGGCGGGCGATCAAGACGACCTGCGCGCCGGCGGCCGCCAGCGTCTCGGCGACCGCGCGTCCCAGGCCATGGCTCGCGCCAGTGATGACGGCTACTTTGTCCTTTAGCGTCTTGTCCATCGCTTGCTCATCCCTTCAACCATTTCAAGACCCTTCAATCGTCGCGATCTCCAACTCACGCTCAAATCTTACGCCGGTCTCGCTGGAGACGCCAGATACACTATTTCCCGCGTTGAAGTCGTAAAGGATGAGCTTTATCGCGTATTTGCCGGGCGCTAATGTCGAGCTGTCCAGGCGATGGCGAACGAGCGCGACATCTTTGACGACAAAGTCTTGGTTATGCGCTTTGTTACCGGCCGCGTCAATAAACTGCAGGGAGATGGCATGCCGCGTAACAGGCAGGGCGCCCCAGCGCATTTGGATGTCCAGGCGCTCGTCATCGACTGTCACCATAACGTTCGCCAAATGCGCGCCGTTATCATAATGCGCCCCCAGCGGCGTCGGCGAATCGAAGAGCGCGCAGGGGAATTCGCGGCGCAAAAGGCGCTCGACAGTCCAGCCGCTTGCTAACGATTGGCGCTCGCATCTGTGGAACTGATCCAAGGGCGGCAGGCTTGCCAACCGTGCTGCATCGGCGTCGCCTGATCCATGGATGACATAGACTTGCTGGCTCTGCTCGGCGAAATCTTCCGCGTTCATGCGGCTGTCAGCCGCCGTCTGGAATATCGGCTCGCGCCCGTCGACATACAGGTGAAGCAAGCCATCCCAATCGGATGTATAGGCGATGGTCTTGTCCAGGTAAGCCAGCTGATTGACGTCCACTGGGTCGCGCGGATGGAAACTGAGCAGCGACGCACCGGGAAGCCACGCTCCCATCGGCGAGTTCAGAAAGTGGTCAACCGCGCCCAGTAGGTCTGGTAGATCTGCGCAGGCCGCGCGCATATCTCGCAAGCGATAAATCGTTACCAGTCCATCTTCATAAGCGACGGGCATGCGGTCAAAGCTGTGCTGGACAATTTGCGTGGCGGGCCCCCAACGGTGCAAGACAATATGCGTAAAGCCGTCCGACTGCAACTCGTCCAAAGCCTGATGGTATTCTTGCGCGCGCCCGAAGCAAGACCCGCTTCGGTTCTGATGCCATGTCCGCAGCAGCCAATTCCTGGCGGTGTAGGCGGTGGTGCTTTCCAGAACTCGCCACAGGTAGCCGTAGGCGGTCGGGTATCCGGTTAAGGTCTGCGGGTAGAGCGCATACCTTCGAATCGGCTTTTCGCGCGGCAGGTTGATAAGTTTGATTGGATCCTCAGGTTGGGACTTTAGCCAGTCGACATAAGCCGTCGCGCCCGTTGGTACAGATAATCCGGTGAGCGGGGCGTAGTACTCAAACGAGAGGACAAGCACGGCGGCCAGCGCAGCCAGCGCTCGCGTCCTGGCCGATCGCCCGCGTATCAGCGCGGCCAGGCCAAAGCTGGAGAGTACGGCGAAGGGCGTGATTAAGGCGTAGATGTAGTATTGCGGGACTCCTATCTGCCCAAATAAGGTGGGGAATATGTTGTTCAAGACCTGCGCGGGCAAAACAATGTCCCGATAGGCTACGCCATTGAAAGTAAGAAAACCACCCAGGCGCATAAGGGCGAAGAAGACAAAGAGCGCCAGCCAGGGCAGCACGCGTTTCCGGCTCGCTTTGCGCAGCAGCAGCGCGCAAGCCAGGAAAAAGAGGTTGATGTAGCCCAGGTAGATATTCTTGTGAATTCCAGCGGGCGGGACATTGAAAACCGAGTGCAGCAAGTCCCCGGTGAAAGGATTGCGAGAATGAACGAAGTAATCCAGCACATCATGGCTGCTAATATAACCTGCGTACTTGGTCAAGCCCTCCTGGCGGATGGCCGCGTCCGCAAAAATTGGATAGAAGCGCAAGGCGCTTATGGCTGCGCAGATCAAGGCAAACAAAAGCAGCAGACGCCAAAACGCGCCTTGCCGCCAGCGCGCCGGCAATAGAAATGCGGCGTATGTTGCCGTGCTTATCAGGATAAATACAAATGTGTACATGCCGATGAAGACGGTAACGCCAGCGCAGAAACCGGCCAGGGCCGCGAAGCGACGGCGACTTTCAAAGAGCGCGCGATGAAAAAAATACAGCGTCAACGGCATGGTGCCGATAATGGTGAGAACGGGGCCCGAGCCTTTGCTGCTAAATGAGATGCCCAGGGCGACGACAATAGCGCCAAATAGCGCCACCCACTTGTCCTTGAGCAAATGCAGAATCAATACATAAGCGCTGCCGCCGTTGAAACAGAGGATCAGCAAGAAGATCAGATTGTTGGCGTTGTCCGCTGGCATCACCTGCTTAAGCGCAAGGAGCAGGAGCGCATGAGGAAAGACAATGTTGTGGAAAGCCAAAGATGCGCCCTGCGGATGAAAAGTATCGGCGCTGTACCAGAGTTCGGCTCGCCCGGCCAACACCTGCTCCAGATGCCAGGAGTCCCATATCCGGTGAAAAACGTCCCAAGTATGGTTGTGCACCCAAAACCGGTCCGCATCAAACACGCGGGCGGCGCTGGGCCAAGACATCACGACGATGACCAGGGGCAGAATCAGCAAGACATGCAGGTGATTGCGCAGGCCGCCCATGTGATGACTCCTCGCTCAAGACGCCTACGGACCAGCCTTGATGCTTTGCATGGCGACCTTCATGCGCTCCAGCCCCTCGATGAGCTTGTCTTCCGGCTGCAGGAAAGTCATGCGCAGATAATCTTTGCGGTCTTTGGAAAAGGCCGAGCCGGGATAAGCGAGCACGTGCTGCTCGGTCAACATGCGCTGCGCCACCTCGGCGCTGTCCAGGCCGGTGAAGGCGATATCGGCGAAGACAAATTGCCCGCCCTGCGGCAGGCCGTACTTCATGCCCATCTCGTCCAGCGCGTCCAGCACCAGGCGCCGCCGCCGTTTGTAAGCCGCCGCCATCATCTCGACCGGTTCTTGCGGGCCCGTCAGCGCGGCGATGCCGGCGTACTGCGAGATGACCGAAGCGCCGCCGGTGGTGGCCGCCTTGAGCTCGGTCACGCGCGCCATCAAATCAGCCGGCCCGGTGATCCAGCCCAGACGCCAGCCGGTCATGGAGTAGGACTTCGACAGGGCGTTCAGCGTTAGTGTGCGCTCTTTGCCGCCGGGCAGAGAGGCCGGGCTGGTATGCACGAAGTCGTCATAAACGAAGAGGTCGTAGATTTCGTCGGAGAGAATCATCAGGTCGCGCTCGATGGCGATGTCCAGCAGCTCGCGCATATCGCCCGGCGAAATGACGCTGGCGCAGGGATTATTGGGCGAGACCAGCAGTAGCGCGCGCGTTCGCTCCGTGACGGCGGCGCGCACCAGGGCCGGGTCCGCCCGGAAGTCCTCATGCGGCCAGGTCTGCACTTCGACTTTAGTTGCGCCGGCGAATTCCAGCGAGTCGGCGTAGGTATTGTAATTGGGCTCGGGCACGATCATCTCATCGCCCGGCCCGACCGTCGCCAGCACCATCAGGAAGAGCGCCTCTTGCCCGCCGTTGGTGACGACCACTTCGCTGGCCGGGTCGACATCTATATTGTTCACGCGCTTGACCCGCTCGGCGATAGCTTCGCGCAAGGCGGGCAAGCCGGCCGGCGGCGTGTACTCGGCGTGGTGGTGGATCATGGCTTCTTTGGCGGCGGCCACGATATGCGGCGGCGTATCAAAGTCGGGGTCGCCGCGCCCCATGACGATGACATCGTCGTAGCCGCGCGCTTCGCCGATCAGCTTGTACAGCAGGTTGGTGCCTTGATCTTCTTTTTTCTCACTCATTGCGTTTCCTTCTCAGTAAATGCAAGTAAGCCATGCAAAAGGTCTAGGTATAAGCCCCCATCCCCCGGCCCCTTGCCCCCATAAAGGGGGAAGGGGAGCAAAGTCGCAAATGCGCCGCGTTAAAGCCCCCTCCCTCGCTCTGGGGGAGGGGGTTTGGGGGTGGGGGTAGAGCGTGGCATTCATTACAATTTCTTGCTCGCACTTACTTCTGTCTATTCGGTGGCCATTTCTTGGAAGACCTGTTTGGCTAATGTTCTGCTGACTAAGCGAGCGCGCTGGCGGTCGAATTGCTGACGGTCAAGCGAACGGTATCGGGCGCGCCGAAATCGCGTCCGTCAGCGCCGATTGCGCGCAGTTTTTCCAAGGCGGCTTCGCCACCGGCGCCCGCTTTCAGCGCCACAATATTAAGGGCGTCGCCGGCGACCGCTTCGAGATTGGCGGCCGTCGCGGCTTGCAGCGCATCCTCGCGCTGGCGGCTCATCCGCTCCATCCGCTCCGCCCGACTCTCGGCGTAGATTTTGCCCGCTTCCAGGGCGGCGTACTGCGTGGCGGTGGCGGTGCAGATGGCCATGATCTGCTTCTGCGACTGCATCGACGACACCCACTCTTCGGGCGCGGCGATGGCGCCCAGGAACCAGCTCGACAGGCCCATGCCCGGCCAGCCGTCGCTGATGGCGGCGATACGCGTCGGCGTCGATTCCTGCGCCGTCAGCGAACTGTAGTCGCCGGCGACCCAGGGCGACAGCCCCTGATCCCAGATGACGGCGGCGTCGTTCTCGGCGACGATCCGGCTGATGGCGGCGACTTCATCGGCTGTGAATACCGCGCCGCTCAAACGCGAGGGCGACTCCAGATAGAGCAGGCGGCAGCCCTCCACTACGGCCGCGGCGATGCCCTCAATCGTGGGCAGGTAACCGCGCGCGCCGTCGACCGGCAGGCTGACGACATTGCGTTTCCGTACGCCCAGCGCCTTCCGCGCGCCGGGATGCGTCACCGTGGGCACGCCAATGCTGTCGAACATTTCGCCGATCTTCTGGATGGTCAGGAAGCGCGCCTCTTGCACGCCGGCGGTGACGATGATGTTGCCGGCGGCGTAGGCGCTGCCGCAGGAGTCATTGAGGAAGTCGGCCAGCGCCTCGCGCAGAGGGCCGATGCCGGGCACGTCTACGTAGTGCGTCTGGCCCGCTTCCATGGCTTCCGCGGCGCCGGCGATGATGCGTTCGTCAAGCGGGCTGATAATCTCGTCCGCGCTGAAGTCCGCGCCGTGCCGCATGGTCTGGGCCGGCAAGGGCGTGTTAAGCGCTCGGTTGGCCTTGCGCCAATTGAGCATGTAGGCTTTGCTTGCTGATGACAATGGCCTGTCTCCTGTTCTGGTCGGCGTCGACTATCAGCCGCTAAATATGAAAGCGCCCGCCTGCCGGGAGACTCCCCCACGCGCCAATTCAGGCGAGCATCGGTATAATAGCGTTGCTTGTCGACAATTCAGACTGAATCCGAGCGATTATATTGGCGCGGGCTTGGTGTGTCAAGCAATTTGCCAGTCGCCTCGAATGCGTGGAACCGGCGCGGAACCGGCGGTATCCAGCGAGTCAAGTAGCATGAAGTTATATAAATGACCGCAGACTACCAGTTGCGCATCCCCAGGCGCGAATGAAGACCACGCTCGCGGCGCGCAGGCGTCATTTCCATCGTGGGCGTATTCCGGGCTTGAACGGGCAAGTCCTGCTCTTTCTTTGCCACAGCCTGCTCTTCCACATCGCCTTGCTGGGCATCGCCGATATTCTGCTGAATTTCTACCTGGTCAGCATCGACTACGATACGGCCACCATCAGCCTGCTGCAATCCTTGCCGCGGCTCAGCGGATTTCTGATCGGCCTGCCTATCGGCCTGGTCGCCAACCGCGTCGGCAACCGCCGCTTGATCGTGCTCTCGACCCTTGGCCTCGCGCTGAGCGTGGCGGCGACAGCCCTGACGCAGAGCTTGCCGGTCATCGCTATCAGCCGCTTCTTCTGGGGCGCTTGCTTCGGCGCCAATCAAGTCGTCAAGTCGCCCTTCATGGTCACGCTGACGCACCACAGCGAGCACACGGCGCAGTTCTCCTGGCATAATCTCGTCAGCATGTTTTCAGTCGCGGCCGGCAGCGCGCTGGGCGGGGCGCTGCCCATTATCATGAGCGGGGCATTGTCGATCACAGCCGCGGGCGCGCTGCAACCCGAGCAGATGCCGCTGGCTTATCGCGCGTCCATATTGTGCGCGGCGCTCGCGCTGCTCTTGAGCGCCATGCCATTGCTGCTGCTGAAGCGGAGGCCGGACGGCGACAAGCACGCTATACTGCGCTTCGGCCGTTCCGCGCCCTGGCGGCGGGTGCTGCGTTTGGCTTTCCCGCTTTTCGTCTTCGGTATCTCCGGCGGCTGGACCTTCCCCTTCTTCAATCTGATATTCCGCGATCTCTTTGGCATCAGCGACAGCGCCGTCGGCGGCGTCATCGGCCTGGGCTGGCTGTTTATGGGTTTGCTGCCGCTGCTGAATCCCGTCTGGGAGAGTCGGCTGGGCCGCGCCGGCGCGCTGACCGCCTTGATGCTGGCCAGCGCCGTGGCCTTTGTCGGCTTCAGCCTGTCGCAGGCGCTGTGGATCGCAGTCGTCTTCTACGTCATGGCCATCGGCATTCGCAATACCATGCAGCCGCTATTTCAGCCGCTGCTGATGGCGTCGCTGGATGCCGAGTACCACAATATCGCCAGCAGCGTCGGTCTGGCGCTGTGGAATATGGGCT
The DNA here is from genome assembly GCA_964632725.1 of uncultured Anaerolineaceae bacterium. Classification (GTDB taxonomy): domain Bacteria; phylum Chloroflexota; class Anaerolineae; order Aggregatilineales; family Phototrophicaceae; genus UBA6055. The sequence continues at coordinate 25,854 of CAZWCV010000023.1, read as the reverse complement.
GGTTCGTCTCGGCTTTGAGCTTTGGCTGGCTGCAGGCGGCGGTCGGTACGCGCGTCATCATGCTGCTGGTGGCGGCATTTGTCCTGCTTAACGGCCTGACAATTCATCTCACAGCCTTGCGTCAAACAGCCAGGTAGGGAGGATAGATCTGTGACTGATTATCAAGGAAAATTTGAGCGAGTCGCCGAGCGGGTTGAAGCCTGGCGCGCTGAGCTGGGCGTGCCCGGCGTGTCCTTCGGCTTGCACATCGCAGGCGAGAGCTACAGCGGCGGCGGCGGCGTGACCAGCGTCGACCATCCGCTGCCGGTCACCGACGAGACGATCTTTCAGATAGGCTCGATCACCAAGACGGTGACGGCGACGGCGATGATGCGCCTGGTCGAGCGGGGGATGCTGGATCTGCATGCGCCCGTCAGCGACTACTTGCCGGGCTTTCGTGTGCTCGACGACGATGTCTCAAGGCGTGTCACAGCTTGGCATTTGCTGACGCATAGGGCCGGCTGGACGGGCGATGTCTTTACCGATACCGGCATCGGCGATGACGCGGCCGAAAAGTATGTGGCGGCCATGGCCAGCTTCACGCAGCTGGCGCCATTGGGCGCCCACTTCTCTTACAATAATGCCGGTTTCGCCGTCGCCGGGCGCATCATTGAAGCGCTGAAGGGCGCGACCTACGAAGCCGCCATTCAGGACTTGGTGTTTGAGCCGCTGGGCATGGCGCGCAGCTATTTCTTCCCGCATGAAGTGATGCTGCATCGATTTGCCGTTGGGCATGACGAAAGTGGCCGCGTTCTGAGCCCTTGGGCCATCCCGCGCGGGTTGAACGCCGCCGGTGGCGTCAGCTGCCATATTCACGACCTGCTGCGTTACGGCGCTTATCACCTCGGCGACGGCCCGCCACTGCTGCGCCGGGAAAACCTGGCGGAGATGCAAAAGCGTCAAGCGCCCGGCTTGCCCCACATGACTGGCTGCGGGCTGGCCTTGATGGTGAGCGGCAGCGGTGGCGACACGCGACTCTGGCACACGGGCGGCACGAATGGCCAGGAGTCGCTGCTGGTTATTGTGCCGGGACAGCAGTTGGCCTTTGGCATGATGACGAATGGGGACAAAGGCGCGAGTCTGCACCAGCGCTTTGGCAATTGCATCTTGCGCGAATTCTGTGGCGTCACCCTGGCGGACGCGCAAGCCATTGAGACCTCCGCCGAAGAATTGGCGCAGGCTGTCGGCCGCTACCAGGGCGCGAAGACCATCATTGACTTACGTATGGACGATGGGCGATTGTTCGCCGATCTTCAATTTCTGGGCGGGCTGCCAAGCGACCGAAAATCGGAAGCCATCCCGCCGGCGGAAGTGACCCTTTGTGGACCCGATCAATTGCTGGTTCTCGATGGCTACTTGAAAGGAACGCGCGCCGACCTGCTGCGAGACGAAGCGGGCGACATACGCTATCTCCGCTGCTTTTCGCGTCTGAACCGGCGTCTGGATTAAACCAGCATCTCGCCCAGCAGCTTCCAGCACAGCCAGAGCGCGCGCGGCGTATGAAAGAAGCCCTTCCACATGCCGCCTTTCAGCGGGGTCGAGATACTGCCGTCGCGGCGGAGATAGCCATACCAGCCGCCAAACTCCGGGTCGGGGAAATGCGCGAAGGTCCAGTCGTGCATGCGCTCGAACCAGGTCGCGTACCTGTCGTCGCCGCTGACACGATAAGCCAGCAGCAGCGCGTAAAGCGCTTCAGCATGTGGCCACCAAAGCTTCATATCCCATTCCAGGCGCGTGGGCGGTTTGCCCTCGGCATCGACAAAGTAGAGCAAACCGCCGTAATCATCGTCCCAGCCCCGGGCCAGCGAAAAGTCGATCATCTTAAGCGCCGGCGGGATCAGCGCATCATCGCCGCGCGCCATGGCTTCATGCAAGACAAAAGCCGCTGACTCCATGGCGTGCCCCGGTGTGATGCGGCGGCCGTCTTCGGTATCGAGGCGATCGCCGTCAACGCCCAGCACTTCAAATACCGCCTGTGCGTCTTCGTCCAGAAACTGATTGGCGATCTGGTCCAGCGCCTCATCGACGACTTCGACATAGAGCGGGTCGGGCGGCGCGGCCAGGCGCAGTTCCTGCGTCGTCGCCAGCATGATCATCGAGACATTGTGGGCTTTGGCGCGGCGCGTCTCTGGATAGACCTTGGGCTCGAGCCGGCCCGGAACGCGCAGATGATCGACCACCAGCCGGTAGGTCTCGACAGCGCGCTGCAACGCAAGCTCGTCGCCAGTGGCGCGGGCGTATTCCGCCAGGCCGATGGCAGCGAAGGTCTCGGTGAAGAGGTAGCGGCGCTTGCGCAGCGGACGGCCGGCGGCCGTGACGGCGAAGAACATGCGGCCGTCGCTGTCGAAGCCGCAGCGCATGATGAAGTCGTAAATATGACCGGCGGCGGCCAGCCACTCCGGGCGCGCTTCGACTTCATTGTAGAGCTTGGCGAACATCCACAGCGCGCGGCCCTGCAGCCACATCGACTTGTCCGAATCGAAGACCGACCCGTCGCGATCCAGCGAGTTGAACTGCCCGCCGTCGACATGATCCAGCGAATGAGTCAGCCAAAAGGGAATGACGCTGTCAAAGAGTTCGCGCCGATAGCTTTCCCGAAATTCGAGCAGTCGGTCGCGCATCATCCCTTGATGCCGGAGACCATCATGCCTTCGATGAAGTAGCGCTGGAAGAAGAGGAAGAGCAGGGCGACGGGCAGGGTGGCCAGCGTTGAAACCGCCATCGAAGGCCCGATGGAGGGCTCTCCGCGATAGGGCTGCGAGAAGACGGTCATGCCCACGGGCAGGGTCCACAGGTTGCGGTCCTGGGCCACCACCAGCGGCCAGAGGAAGTTGTTCCAGCTGGCGAGGAAGAGAATAATGGCCAGGCTGGCCGAGGCCGGCGCCAGCAGCGGCAGCGCAATCGAGATGAAAATGCGAAACTCTGACGCGCCGTCGATTCGCGCTGAATCCAGCAATTCGTCCGGAATGCTGATGGCGAACTGGCGCATCAAAAAGATGGCGAAGGCGCTGAGCATGCCGGGCACGATCAAGCCGGCGTAAGTATTGTGCCAGCCGAAATGCCGGATCTCGACATATAGCGGGATCAGCAGAATCTGAAAGGGCACCGCCATGATGCTCAGGATGAGAGCGAAAAGAACCTTCTTGCCACGGAACTGAAATTTGGCGAAGCCGTAACCGGCCATCGCGCCGAAGAATATCCCCACCGCCACTTGCACGGCGGCAATGAAAACGCTGTTGAAATACCACTGGCCGATGGGCGCGCGCTCGAAGGCGCCGTGGAAATGATGCAAACCGACGAATTCTTGCGGCAGCCAATTAAAGGGTGTGGACAAGATCGCCGCTTCCGCCTTGAAGGAGGAAACAGTCATGAAGTACATCGGGAAACCAAACAGAAGGGCGATGAGGGCGGCGGTCGAAAACAGAATCAGCTTTTGAATTCGCCGGCGCAGGCGCGCTTCAAAGACGGCGTCGCTTTCGTAAGCTGCGGTTGATTTGGCCATAAGTCGCGCTCGTCAATTGATCGAATAGCGGTCGCTGCGGCCCAGGGCGATCTGCGAACCGGTGACGACCATGATGCAGACGAATAAGAAGACCGACACGGCCGCGGCGTCGCCCATGCGGAAAAACTGAAAGCCGTATTTCCAAATCAGAATGCCCAGGGTGGTATTGACATCGACCGGCCCGCCTTGATTTGGGGATATGACGAATTGCAGGGCGAAGCCTTGAAAAGCCGAGATTGTGGAGACCGCCATGACGAAAACGGCCGTCGGCCGCAGCAGCGGCAATTCGACGCTCCAGAAGGACTGTACGCGATTGGCGCCATCGACGCGGGCGGCATCGCGCAGCTCTTGCGGAATAGCAGTCAAACCGGCCAGCCATATCAGCATATAGAAGGGCATGGCGGACCAGATGCGCGCCAGCACGATCACTATGGGCGACAGGGTCAGGTCGTGGATCCAGGTAATTTCGGCTTTGCCCGTGAGTGGCCGCACGATATGGGTGAGAATGCCGCTGGGGTGCAGCAGGACGACCCAAATCACCGAGACGACCGCCACCGACGGCAGCAGCGGCGAAAAGAAAATCAGCTTAAGCCCCTCGCGACCGGGGAACTTCTGATAAAAGAGCAGCGCCACAAAGAGCGAAAGCACGACCGTTGGCGCCGTGCTGCCCACGACAAATCCCAGCGTGACGTTGATCGCCTTGAGAAAGAGACGGTCATTGAACAAGTTGACATAGTTGTCGAAGCCGATGAATACCGGCGGACGCAGCAGCGTATATTTCGTCAGGCTGAGGTAGAAGCCAGTCACCAGCGGATACAGAAAGAAGACGGCAAAGAAGATCACGCAGGGCAATACGAAGATCAGCCCCCAGTATTGGCGGCGGGCGATAACATTCTTTTCGCTCCAAACGCGGCGGTAGAGGCTGATCAT
>CAZWCV010000023.1:4378-21283 GCA_964632725.1 uncultured Anaerolineaceae bacterium | reverse complement strand
GGCGGCGGGCGATAACATTCTTTTCGCTCCAAACGCGGCGGTAGAGGCTGATCATTTGATGTGTCTCAGAGGTCTACCCCCTCGGTCCCCCCGTATCAACGAGGGGAAGACTTCTGTAACGCCGCGGGTTCGTATACGGTGTACGCTCCCCTTCCCTGATGATTCGGGGAAGGGGATGGGGGATGGGGTAGACAAGGCCTATCAGCCGCCGCCGGCCGCTTCGATATCAGCCAGCGCGCGCTCGAGTATGGCGTTGACCTCGTCTTCAGTCTCTTGCAAGACGACATCCATATCCTCGCCGCCGAGGATGACGCGGTCACGCGCGCGAACCACTGCTTCGCCAACTTCCGCGTAGCCAGCAAATATCGGATGATATTGCCCACGATACAATTCGTCCAGGAATACCGGCATATTCGGGTTATTCTGGAAGTCGTCCGTACCAAGATAGTCGACAATCGGCTGGAAAAGCGCCGCTTCGTTCAGGTAGCGGTCGGGCCTGCTGGTGAGCTTGGCGACCAGCTTCCAGCCGGCTTCACGAACCTCGGGCGGCGAATCGGCATTGACCTGCAAGTAGTATGCATAGGTGGCGAAACCGAGATCGTTCACAGCGTCTTCCCAACGCGGGACGCTGTGGATGCTGTAATTGATCCCGGCCTCTTCCATACCCGGTGTGCCCCAAATGCCGAAGGTGCATTCTGTCGCCAGTTCGCCGGCGTTGAAGGCGGCGCGAGAATTCGTGTATTGCGGACCACCCATTCCATGTTCGTTGACGATGTCGTCCCAGTACTGCATGACGCGTTTCACGTTGTCGTTATTGATGTCGGCGGTGTAGGTAGTCGTATCGACCATGCTCTCGCCGAGCTGGGTCACCATTGGGTCAAAGTGCAGGAACGTGTATATCGGGCTGGCCCAGTTGAAGTCATAGCCACGCTGTACAAGTGTGCCGTCATCGTCGCGCTTGGTCAGCAGCAAGGCGGCGTCAATCAAGCCTTCCCAGGTCTCGGGGAAGTCGGTGGACGGATCCAGCCCGGCTTCCATCCACATGTCGTCATTTGTGAAGCAGGCGTAATTGCTCAACTCAGTCGGGATGCCATACAACTCGCCACTGAAGGTATCGCCGGCTAGGACGCGCTCGCCAATGAAGCCCTCGCCGTAACGAGCGTAGACATCTTCGATCGTCTGCAAGCCCATAGCGACCGGATCAACCGGCGCCAGCATGTCTTGCGCGTAGAATTGCGCGTTGAAGAGCGTGAACTGATTGAAGACGTCAGGTCCCGCCCCGGCCGCCATGGCAGTTTGCAAGGCGGTGAAGTAATCCGGCACGATCTCATATTCGACGGTGATATGCGGGTTCTCTTCCATAAACTCGGCGATTAACTCTTCGTCGATCGCGATTCGCGGCGTGTGGTTGTGCATCCACAGCTTGACAGTGACCGGGTCTTGGGCATGCGCAAAGGGCGCGAGCAAGCCCAGTATCAACAGAAGCAGCAGAAATCTGACTTTCATGATGAATCCTTTCCTTAACACTTGCGCTTTTGGAACAACGTTCAACGCAAATAGTGTGACGCGTTGCACTGGAAAAAGCAAACCATGTGTTATATTCCATTGGTAAAGAGGCGCGGGCGCTTATGCTATGACGAAACCGACAATGATCATCGATACCGATCTGCATCCCGTGCCTGTCCACGAGCGGGTGGCGGAATACCTGGACGAGCCTTGGCGCTCGCGTTATTTGCGCGGCGATCACGGCGCCGGGCACCCCAACTATTTCAATCCCAGCGGCGTGATGCGCGCCGACAGCGTCACGGCGGACGGGCGGCGCATCGAGCGCTTTCCCGATACGATGGCCTCCCATTTTCTGGACCGCTACGACATTGACTACGCCGTGCTTAACCCCATGGAGGCGATGGAGCACTGCGTCTCGCCCGACGCCCATTATTCGGCCGCGGCGCTGAGGGCGGTGAACACGCATTTCGTCGAAGACTGGCTGCCTGCCGACGAGCGCTATCTGGCCTCGGTCATGGTCGCCTTCAGCAATATCGAGCTGGCCGTACAAGAAATTCATCGCCTGGGCGCGCATCCGCGTGTCTGCCAGGTGCTGCTGGTCAGCGGCTCGCCCTTTCCGCTCGGCCACAGTTATTTCCATCCCATCTATGAAGCCGCCGTCGAGTATGACTTGCCGGTGGCGATCCACCCCGGGCTGGAGGGGGTCGGCATCGCTGGCTCCGGCGGCACAGCCGGTTTCGTCTCCGACTACCTGCAATGGCACACGCTTCTGGCGACGTCTTATATCACGCAGCTGGTCAGCCTGGTGGCGGAGGGCGTCTTTCAGAAGTTCCCCACGCTCAAGTACATCTTCGTGGAAGGTGGAGTGGCCTGGCTGCCGGCCATCATGTGGCGGCTGGACAAGAACTGGAAAGCGCTGCGCTCGACCACGCCCTGGCTGACGCGCCCGCCCAGCGAGATTATCCAGGAACACATCATGCTGACCACGCAGCCCATCGAAGAGCCGGAAGACATCAACCACTTTCGCCAGGTGCTGAAGATGTTCGACGCCGGGAAGATGCTGATGTTCTCCAGCGATTACCCGCACTGGGACGGCGACACGCCCGATTTCACGCTGAGGCAGTTGCCTGCCGATATACGCGGTGCCGTGATGTATGGCAACGCCCGGGAGTTGTTCAAGTTGGAAGCGCGCGAGCGCGTGTTCTGACGGCGAAGCTGTCGAAAAATAGCGCCTCCACAATGCAATGGGGCCGGGGGAGGGGATGATTTGCCCGAAGTATTCGTCGCGCCGCTGGCTGACCTGGCCGCGGGCGAACGCCGGTTAGTCAACGCCGACGGCAAGTCGATCGGCGTCTTCAACACCGGGACGCAGATCGTGGCCGCGCTCAACCTCTGCCCGCACGCTTTCGCGCCAGTCTGCCTGGGCCAGGTGAGCGGCACGACCCTGCCCTCAGGCGCCGGCGAATTCATCTGGGGGCGCGAGGGCGAAATCTTGCGCTGTCCCTGGCACGGCTGGGAATTCGACCTGATCAGCGGCCAATGCCTGACCGACCGCCGCCGGCTCAAGCGCTTCCCGGTCGTCGTCCGCGACCAAGCGATTTACGTCGAAGTCTAGCTGTTCACCTGGAAGAACTCGACCACTTCGCCGCCCGGCCCTTTGAAAAAGGCGATGCTGACGTTCAGCGGTCCCAGATCCGCCGTTCTCAGCTCGACCGTGATTTCCATGCCGGCCGCGCGCACCCGCTCCAGCGCCGCTTCGATATCGCTGGTCGCCAGCGCGAAATGGAAGACGACATTGCCTTCGGCGTCGCCGCTTGGCGATGTGCCGGGCAGAGGCTCGAAGAGCTCAATGTGGCTGCCGTCGCCGATATCCAGCAGGCAGATGCGGCGGCCGCCGGCGCTGAATTCGGCCGTCTGCACCATGCCCATGACTTCGGTGTAAAAGGCGATCGACGCCGCGTAATCCTGGGTTTGCACGGCGATGTGGTGTGTACCGAGCCCGGCGATCTTCTGATTCGTGGTTCCAATAGGCATACTAGTCTCCTGGGTTAACTTGCGCTGCGCAGGGGATTATAACGCCTTGCGGCTCCAGTCCAAGCGGCGGCGCGGATATGGCTCGGTTGACAAGGCATTTGCATTCGGCTATATTCGTTCGACTGTTTCGCCAGATCGCGCGGCAACTGTACGAGGCGGTTGCATGGACGCATGAGCGCGCGTACGCCCGTGCCGCCATCAGGCTGCAAACATCGTTCACTTCCGTAAGTTCATACACATTAGGAGAAATCAAAATGCGCAGAATCCTGGCTGTATTGCTTGTCCTCGCGGTATTGCTGTCCGCCCTGCCTGCTTTGTCGCAGGACATGGTCGAATTGCGGATCCGCTGGTATGACGACGGCAACGAAGGCGAAGTCCTGCGGGACTTGCTCGACCGCTTCGAGGCCGATAACCCCGACGTCAGCGTCGAAATCGACACAGTGCCTTATCGCGCGATTCTGGAGAATCTGCCGCTTGACCTGGCGGCGGGCGAGGGCCCGGACTTGGCGCGCGTAACCGATCTGGGTGGCTTGGCGGAATACTATCTGGACATGACGCCCTACCTGAGCGACCCCGCCTACTGGGAAGAGAACTTCGGTCCCTTCCTCAACTGGAAGCGCCTGCCCGGCGACGACTCCAGCATCCCCGGTTTCATGACCCAGCTGACGATCACCGGACCCTTCATCAACCGCACGCTCTTTGAGCAGGCCGGCGTCGAGGTGCCGAGCGATATGTCCGATTCGGTCACCTGGGACGAATGGGCAGCGGCCTCGGTGGCAGTTGCCGAAGCGCTGGAAATCCCCTATCCCATGGCCATGGATCGCAGTGGCCACCGTTTTGCCGGCCCCGCCATCAGCTCCGGCGCTATGTACTTCGACGACATGGGTCACCCGACGGTCATGGACGAGGGCTTCCGCGATATGGCGGAGCGTTTTGTCAACTGGCACCTCGACGGCACCATGCATCCCGAGATGTGGCCGCTGAGCGAAGGTTACGCCGGCGCCAACGAAGAATTCGCCAATGCCGAGCTGGTCTTCTACATGTCCGGCAGCTGGCAAGTCGGCCAATTCAGCGAGCAGATCGGCGACGCCTTTGACTGGCAGACCGTGCCCAACCCCTGTGGACCCGGCGGCTGCACTGGCATGCCCGGTGGCGCGGCCCTGGTTGGCATCGCCGCGACCGAGCATCCGGAAGAAGTCGCCCGCGTGATGGAATATCTGGCCCAGCAGGAAGTCCTGGGTGAATTCGCCGCGCGCACGCTCTTCATTCCGGCGCACGCTGGTCTTTCGGCGTCTGGCGTTGACTTCGACACCGACCTGCAACTGGCGAAGGATTCGCTGGGCGTATTCGTCGGTCAAGTCGGCACGCTCGAGCAGATCGCCTTCGACCTGCAGGCTTACGGCTTCAATCGCGCTGTCTTTGACGCCACCCGCGACCGCCTGACCCAGGCGATGGTGGGCGAGCTGACCATCGACGAAGCCATTGACCGCATTCAGGACGATGTCGACACCGCCTTGGCCGAACAAGGCTAAGTCGGCAGGTACACGTTAGTTGCACTATTGCAGGCAATCGATCCCGGGTGGATCGGTTGCCTGTTATGTTTTCGGCGCCAAGCCCGTTGGATATCCGAGCCGCTATAAATGAGCACCACCGCGCCTCCCGTGATTCAAACCAAGCCGACAGCGCGCCTGCTGGGCATCGTCGACCCCTTGACGCGACCGGCGCTGCTGCTGCTCGTCTCCGCTGTTGACCGCGTGCTCACGCCTATACAGCGGCGCGTCGGCATCGACAAGATGGGTTACTTCTTTGTTCTGCCCAACTTATTGATTTTTGGCATTTTTGTGCTTTTCCCCATGCTGCTCAACTTCTATTACGCCATGACTGGCGGCACCAAACTCTTCCCCGCCGATCGCCCCTTCATCGGCCTGGATAACTTCGCCACGCTCTTCGACTGCGAGAACTTCACCCAGCCCAACAGCTGCCAGGAGGACCTGTTCTGGCGCGGCATCTACAATACGATTATATTCGTCATTTTTCAGGTCAGCGGTATCGTGCTCTTCTCGCTGATTACGGCCCTGGTGCTAAATCGCAATATCAAAGCGCGCGGCTTCTTTCGCAGCGTATTTTTCTATCCGGTGCTGCTGTCGCCCGTGGTCGTTGCGCTGATCTGGAAGTGGGTATTGCAGCATGAAGGCGTCCTGAACGGTATCATTGAAGTTCTCGGCGGTGAGAGCAAACGCTGGCTGCTTGATCCCAACTGGGCTATGTTCTGGGTGGTCTTCGTCAGCGTCTGGGCGCTGATGGGCTTCTATACGCTGATCTTGCTGGCCGGGCTGCAATCCATCCCGCCCGAGCTCTACGAAGCCAGCTCGATTGACGGCGCCAACGGCTGGCAAGATTTCCGCTTCGTCACCATGCCGCTGCTTATGCCGACCATGTTTGTCGTGCTGGTGCTGTCGCTGATTCGCGCCGTGCAGATGTTCGACCAGATCTTCGTGCTCACCGGCGGCGGACCGGGTACGCGCACCCAGCTGATGGTGCAGTACATCTACACCACCGGCTTCTCAAACCAAATTCAGCTCTTCGGTTTGTCGGCGGCGGCCTCAATGGTGCTGGGCGTATCGCTGCTGATACTGACGCTGCTGCAATTGCGGCTTGGCAACCAGTCGAGCCTCGCATAGGACAGGGCTAATGCAAGCGGACCGACTCAGCCCGGGACAATTCCTTTCGCTGCGCAGCGGCGGCAAACGCGTCAACACCGCCGACGCGCTGACCTACCTGTACCTGACCATCGGCACGATTTTGATGTTTGGGCCGGTGCTCTGGCTGGTCGCCTCGTCCTTCAAGACGCAGGCGGGACTGGTCAAGTATCCGCCGCCGCTGCTGCCCTATCAGCAAGTGCAGGTCGAGGTCGAGGGTTACGACAAACCGCTGCCGCTGTTCACGGTGACAGGGGAAGACGGCAGCGCGCGTGAGTTGGCGCAGGCGCGGCGCGTGGGCATCGAAGCGCAAATGGTCGACCCGGCCGATCCGGAAGCCGAGCGTATCAAGGTCAATATCCGGCAGCGCGAACCGGTCGAAGAGGTCAAGCTGGCCTGGGAGAATTACCTCGACCCCTTGGTTGAGCTGGAGAATTTCGACTTCTTTACCTACCTCAAAAACAGCGTGCTGGTGACGTCGATAGCGACCGCGATCACCCTGATCATCAACAGCATGGCCGCCTTCGCCTTGAGCAAGTATCGCTTCAAAGTCCTGTTCATTTCGACATTGATGATCCCGATCACGGTGATTCTGGTGCCGGTTTTTCTGGTCATCACCAGCATCGGCTGGAAGAATAACCTCTGGGGCGTCATCATCCCCGGCGCGGCCACGCCCACCGGCATCTTCCTGCTGCGGCAATATATGCTGACCATCCCCGACGAGCTGCTGGACGCGGCCCGCATCGACGGCGCCAGCGAATGGCATATCTACTGGCGCATCATCCTGCCACTCGCGCGCCCGGCCCTGGCGGTGCTGGCCATCTTCTCGGTCATGTGGCGCTGGAACGACTTCCTCTGGCCGCTGATCGTGCTCAGCCAGAACGATTATTTCACGCTGCAAGTGGGATTGAACGCCTTCCAGGGTGAGCTGCAAATCCAGTGGCACTACGTGCTGGCCATGACGGTGGTGACCCTGCTGCCGATCACGCTGGTCTTCGCTTTTCTGCAGCGCTTCATCACCACCGGCATCGCCACCACCGGCATGAAATGACCGCTCGGCGGCAGCGATATGGGCTAACGCGTATGCGACATTCCACCACCCCGCTCCGCTTGCGCGCAGAAAGGCGCTTGTAATTCATGCGCGGGCAGCGCGCCGTCGTCACAGCGGCCAATCAAGTCGCGCTTGAGCGCTTCGACCCGCCGGCGCCGCAGAGGGGACAGGTGCGGCTGCGCGCCCTGAGGACGCTGATCAGCCCGGGCACCGAACGCGCCTTTTTGCTCGACCTTGATAACACCGATGCGGAGTATCCGTATTATCCCGGCTACAGTTTCGTCGGCCGGGTCGAAGCTTGCGGCGCGGAGGTCACGGCGCTGCAAGTTGGCGACCGCGTCGTCTGCCCGGCGCCGCATGCCTCGCACGCGCTCGTTCACGCCAATGCCTGCGTGCCCGTCCCGCGTGAACTGCCTGCCGACGAAGCGGCCTATTTCAATCTGCTGGCCATCGCCATGCAAGGCCTGCGCAAGGCGCGTATTGAGCTGGGCGAGTCGGTGGCGGTCCTGGGCGCGGGACTAGTCGGCATTCTGGCGATGCGCTTGGCGCAGCTGGCGGGCGGCTTGCCCGTCATCGGCATCGACCTGGATGCTCCGCGGCTGGCTTTGGCGGCGCAAATCGGCGCGGATGTGGTGCTGGTCAGCGGCGACGTGCCGGCGCACGACCTGCGCGCCATGCTGGGCCGCGAAGGCGCCAATGTTGTGATCGAAGCGACGGGAGCGCCCGCCCTGGTCGCGACCGCCTTTCAGCTGGCGGCGGAGCGGGGCCGGGTCGTCCTGCTCGGCAGCAGCCGCGGCCATAGCGAGAATGTCAACTTCTACCGCGATGTGCATCGCAAGGGCCTGCACATCATCGGCGCGCACGAGATCACGCGGCCACAGCATGACAACAGCCCGGGCTATTGGACGCGGATCAGTGAGCATAAAGTCTGTCTGGAGCTGCTCGCGCGGCGGCGCGTTGATGTGACATCGCTGACCACTCATCGTTATAATTGGCGGAACTTTGCTGCGGCATACGCGCATCTGGCAGACTGGGACAAATCCGCGCTGGGGATCGTAATCGAATGGACTTAATCGCGAATCCGGAAGAAACGCGACAGAGACTCTGGGCTTTGCTCGGCGATATTCCGCCGCCCTTCTTGCCGCAAGCCAGCATCCTGTCAATACGCGACCTGCCCTCCTGCACGCTGCAGCATCTGAGCTTCGCCAACGGCCTCGGCGATACCGTCTACGGCTACCTGCTGTTGCCCAAGGCTATCGCGACGCCGGCGCCGGCCCTCCTCTATCATCACGAGCATGGCGGCAAATACTCGCTGGGCAAAGACGCCGCTATCAGAGTGCGCGAGAACGGCTACGCGCCCGGGCTGGCTTTGGTCGAGGCCGGCTACATCGTGCTGGCTATCGACGCCTACGGCTTCGGCCAGCGCGAGCATCAGGGGCCCGGCGGCGTCAGCGAAAGCGGCGCTTCGACCGAGCTGTCGCTGTACAAGCGCTTCTTGTGGGAGGGCCGCTCGCTCTGGGGCATGATGGTGCATGATGACTTGAGCGCGCTGCGCTACCTGCTCAGCCGCCCGGAGGTCGACCCGGCGCGAATCGGCGCGGCTGGCATGAGCCTGGGCGGTTCGCGCACGACCTGGGTCGCCGCCCTGGACGAGAGGGTAAGAGCGTCCGCGCCCATCTCGCAGCTGACCCGCTACCGCGACTTCGCCGACAGCGGCAACTTGCGCATGCACGCCATTTACTTCTATGTGCCGGGTATGCTGGCGTCGGGCCTGGACATGGAGCATATCGTCGCGCTGACGGCGCCGCGCCATCATTTGATTCTGACCGGCGACCAGGACCCGCTCTCGCCCATCGCCGGCATCCACAAGGTGATGGCCTACGCCAGCGAGGTCTATCGCGCTGCGGGCGCGCCGGACAACCTCGAACTCGTGCTATATGAAGGCGTGGCGCACGCTTATCTGCCGGCCATGGTGGAAGCGATGGTCGAATTCTTCAAGCGCGCGCTGTGACTGAGCGAGTCGTCGCTTGATTTTCACTTGATTTGGCTCAGGAAATACTTGCTGGGATTAAGGGCGTCGGCTACACTGGCTTGAGTCCGCGTAAGGTAGCGTAAGATGGAGTCGTTTATCGGCTGCGTCTATGCGTCGAAATATAACAATCGCGGTGATGGGCGTCCGGATACGGGGTGTGGTTCGGACGCTTTTTCTTTTGCGGCGCGGCTGCCGCAATTTGCCGGCCGGCTGCAAGCCGGTTACAATCTCTACGCTCGCGACTACCGTCTATCCGAGTGTTCCGAAATACACTGGGTGTGACCGAATGCCGGCTGGTCCCGAGGTGGTCAGTCGCGGCGTAAAGATAGAGACGACCGGCGATATTAGTACGGAGGTACTGACATGTTCTTGAAACGCAAACCCTTTAGGCTCGTCCTCATGGTCATGCTGCTGTTGCTGGTGGCGGCGGGCGCGCAGGCGCAAGACACGACGCTAACGTTTATCTCCTGGCAGGTGGATGAACCGGGCGTTGGCGATTGGTGGCGCACCGCCATTGAAGAATTTGAAAGCACACATGAGGGCGTCACGATCGACTTCACCAAAGTCGCCCGACCGGAATACGCCGATACCTTCCTGACGCTCTTCGCGGGCGGTACGCCGCCCGACATCGTGCATCTGGCCGCCTTCGAGTTCCAGCAATTCGCCGATGCCGGCTGGATGGAAGACCTCGCCCCCTGGGTCGAGAATTCGGATCTCGATCTGGAAGGCTGGGCCGGCCAGGTCAAATGCATGTGGGAAGGCGAGATGAGCTGCATCATGCTGCTCTACTTCGGCTTCGTCATGGTGGTGAATGACGCCATTCTCGATTCGATTGGGATGGACGCGCCCACCAATTGGGAAGAAATGCTTGCCGTCCTGCGCGCCGCCACGCAAGATACAGACGGCGACGGCATCGTCGATCAATGGGGCATTTGCCACCACACCAACGAGGGCAGCCAATACGCCTCGCAACTGCTCAGCTACGTGGTTGGCTCTGGCGCCTACTGGACCAGCGCCGAAGGCGAAGTCACCATTGACACGCCGGAAATGGCGGAAGGCTTCTCCCGCTGGAAGACTGTCTTCGACGAGGGCCTTAGCCCGCTCGACTTGTCTTCCGGCGACTGTCACCAGTTGATGATGGAAGGCAAGCTGGCCACCCGCATGGAAGGCTCATGGGTCTACAACTTCGTGCGCCGGGCGGAGCCGGAAGTCCAGCAGCATCTGCGCATCGTGCCGGTGCCATTTGAAGTGCCGGTCGGCGGCGGCAGCAATGTCATCGGCATGGCCAGCGAGATCAGCGATGAGCGCAAGCAACTGGTCTGGGAATTCATCGAGATCATCACCTCGCAGGAATGGCAAGAGCAGTTCGGCGTGAACGTTGGCAATCCGGCGCCGCGCCCGGGCACATTGACCGACGCCATTTACGAAGCCGTGCCGCATGTGGATATCCTGGTGGCCTCGCAGACGACCGCCTCGGAAAACGGCATTGACCGCAGCCCGACCGGTCTGCAGATCGTCTACAACGAATTCTCCAAGCTGGTCCGCAATGAAGCCCAGCGCATGATCGCCGACGATGCCGATCCGGCTGAAGTCGCCGCCAACTTGCACAACCTGGCGGTAGAGCTGCAGCAAGACATGTAAGCTGAACGTCCGCTTGCAATTCAAAGCCGAGGGCCGGGCGCGTCCCGGCTCTCGGCTCACACATTTCAAGGCATTCCGCTAATGACGAGCCAGACACTCGGCCAGGGCCAGCCGCGCTGGAGCTTGTGGCAACCCGGCAATCGCCATCTCTTCGCCTATTTGCTGCTGCTGCCGGCGGTGCTGCTGACCGCCGCCATCATCGTTTACCCCATCCTGTCCGCTATCGACCTGAGCTTTCAGCGCATCAAAATCGCCAAGCTGGGCCGCGAGCGCGCCCCCTTGACCCTGCGGAATTACGAGGAGCTCTTGCAATCGCCGGAGTTCTTTCAGGCGATCTGGGTGACGATTAGCCTGGTCGCGATGGTGACTATATTCTCGTATATCATCGGACTGGCGACCGCGGTCATGGTCAATCAGCATTTTCGCGGCCGCAAGCTGGCGCGCATCCTGGTCGCCGTCCCCTGGGCCGTGCCTTCTGTCATGGCGGCCATCATCTGGTGGTGGCTATTTGACAGCTCCTTCGGCTTGATCAACTGGGCGCTGGTGCGCAGCGGCTTGAGCAGCGAGATGATCCCCTGGCTGTCGACGCCGGGCGCGGCCACTTTCGTCATCGTGATCGTTATGGTCTGGAAGGGCTATCCCTTCATTTCCGTCATCATGCTGGCCGGCCTGCAGTCGATCCCGCTGGAACTTTATGACGCCGCCAAAGTCGATGGCGCCAACGCCTGGAGTCGCTTCCGCTTTATCACGCTGCCCGGCTTGCGCTCTGTGCGCGGCATCGCCCTCATCCTTATCATGCTCTGGGTATTCCGCGACTTTCCCATCATCTACATTTTGACCGGCGGCGGACCGCAAAACACGACGCAGACTCTGGCCATTATGACTTACCAGGAAGCCTTCAAATTCCACGATTTTGGATACGCCGCAGCTATCGGCGTCATCACCCTGATCATCAGCGTCGTCGCCAGTTGGTTTATGGTGCGGCGCACTGACGAACCGCTATTCTAAAGCGAGCAACGCAGCTATGGCGCGCAGCAGAACCGAGACTGTCATACTTTACGCGCTGGTCATCAGCGTCATCGTGATCTTGGTGTTCCCGCTCTACTGGATGTTTAATACCTCGCTGGCGCCTGGCACACAATTGCGCCGCTTTCCGCCGGTATTTGTGCAGCCGGAGCCGACATTCGCCGCTTACGAGCGCATCTTCAACGAACGCCCGGTAGGTGTATGGCTGCGCAACTCGGCAATAGTCGCCGTAGCGTCCACCGCGCTGTCCATGTTCGTCAGCATCCTGGCCGGCTACAGCATCTCGAGGATTCGCGCGCGCGGCTCGCAAGCCATCGGGCTTTTCTTCCTGATGAGCCGCATGCTGCCCAGCACACTGATCATCATTCCGCTCTTCGTCAGCTTTCGTCAGTTTCAGCTCATTGGCGACCTGAAGTCGCTGGTCCTGGCTCACGCCACCTTCATCACGCCTTTCGCTGTCTGGATGCTCAAGGGCTATTTCGACACCATTCCTTCGGAGCTTGAAGACGCGGCCATGATCGACGGCTGCACGCCGCTTAGCGCGCTGCTGCGCGTTGTTTTGCCGCTGTCGGCGCCGGGCCTGGCGGCCACCACGCTCTATGGTTTTGTGCTGTCCTGGAACGATTTCGTCTTCGCGCGGACTTTTCTGGTGGCCAATCAAGACGCCTGGACCGTCAATGTCGGCGTCGCCTCGCTGAAGGGCGAGTACCTGACCGAGTGGAACGAAATCATGGCCGGCTCGCTGATCGCGATGCTGCCGATCGTGCTCGCCTATCTCTTCCTGGAACGCTTCCTCGTCAGCGGCTTGACGGCTGGATCATCAAAATAGCGGGCGATATCGCCGCGGCGGCGCCACGGGCTAGCTGTCGATACCAACCAATTGGCTGCTGACATCGTACAGTTTCTTCGCCAGCGCCTC
The DNA here is from genome assembly GCA_964632725.1 of uncultured Anaerolineaceae bacterium. Classification (GTDB taxonomy): domain Bacteria; phylum Chloroflexota; class Anaerolineae; order Aggregatilineales; family Phototrophicaceae; genus UBA6055. The sequence goes on along the minus strand of CAZWCV010000023.1, from coordinate 8,375 downwards.
ATCATGCGCCTTGGGATTGGGCGACGGCATCGGCCAGCCGCCCGCGCGATCTTCGCGCTTGGGGTAGAGGATACTGTTCTGGCTGAAGTAGGCGCCCTTGTGCTTGGGAACGTCATCGTCCAGCAGGCAGTGGAGCGTCGTCTGCGCGCCTTCGTAGGGTCCCATGATGCCCATCAAGCCGCTGACTGGTCTCAGGCCCAGATTCATCGCGCCGCGCAGCCAGCCTGGCATTATGCCCGCTCCGAAGTTCGAGCGTATCCAGCCGGGATGTACCGAGCAGGCTGTGACGCCCGTCCCCTCCAAACGGCGGGCCAGCTCCTTGGCGTGTAGCAGGTTCGCCAGCTTGGACTGCGCGTATGCCGCCATGGCGCTATACGGTTTGTTGTCATAATGCAGATCGTCAAAATCTATAGTGACAGGCTGGTTACCGCGGCCGGCGTGTACGACGCTGGACAAGCAGACGATGCGCGAGGGCGCGCTGGACTTTAGACAATCGAGCAACAGCTCTGTCAGCAGAAAGTGACCGAGATTGTTGGCGCCGAATTGGATTTCAAAGCCGTCTTCCGTCCGCCCCTCTGACGTCACCGCGCCAGCATTATTGACCAGCGCGTCCAGCCGCTCGTGCCTGGCGAGGAAGCCGGCGGCGAATTGCCGCACCGAGGCCAGACTGGCCAGGTCCAGCTTCATGACCTCCGCCGAGCCGGGCAGACGCCCAAAGCCGGCAAAGGCTTCTTCACCCGCATGCACGCGCCGGCAAGCGCCAACGACATGCGCGCCCTGGCGAACCAATTGCTCGCTTGTCGCCAGACCAGTCCCTGAGTTCGCCCCCGTGACAATGTAGACGCCTCCGCTCAGGTCCTTCTGCAAGAGTTTTGGATCGCACATTAGCGTTTTTGGCATCGCTTCCCCGATTCCGCTTTTCGTACCGGTTTTCGCCGATGATCGCATGACGTTTGAACCAGCGGCGAATTCACCTTAGCAGATGATGATGATGCCTACAACATCTACAAGGATTTGCGAGAATTTGACAGACGCCCCACGATCGCATAGAATTGGTAACACCACTGACCAATCAGATGGGTTGCGGGGGGAGCGCCGTGAAATATCCGTCACCGAGCGTTTCCGGCTTGAAGACAATCGAAAAGACCTCGGTCAAAGACCAGACCCTCGAGCAGTTGAAGAATTTCATCTTGTCCGGCGCCGTCCCGCTGGGCGAGCGGCTGCCGTCGGAGCGCGCGCTGTCGGAAGCCCTGGGCGTCGGCCGTTACAGCGTCCGCGAAGCGCTCAAAGTGCTGGAAGCGGTGGGCCTGGTCGAGTCGCGCGTCGGCGATGGCACCTTCCTCACCACCAATACCGGCGCCAGCTTCGGGCGCATCCTCGGGCTGAGCCTGGCCACCTGGGGCGGCACGATAATGGAGCTGCTCGACGCGCGCAAAATGATCGAAGTCGAGGCGGCTCGCGCGGCGGCTCAGCGCGCCACGCCGGCGGAAATCACAGCCATCGAAACCGAGCTGCGCGCCATGCACGCCAATATGGAGCGCGTGGGCGAGTACCTGAGGGCCGATTTCAACTTTCACCGGCGCATCGGCGCGGCCAGCCACAACGCCATCATCGGCCAGTTCGTGGTCAATGTGATTGACCTGCTGGAAGAAGTCTTGAAAGAATCGCACTCCGACAGCTTGCCGGCCCTGGCTGAGGGCAGCGGCACCCATCAGGCGATCTTCAACGCCATCGCGCGCGGAGACGCCGACGCCGCCGGCAGCCTCATGCGCGATCATATTCAGTTCAGCAGCGAGGTCTGGCAGACCGTGATTTCGCTGACCGCCGAGACAAATGACGCCGCGTCCGCAAGCGCACAGGCATAAATGTAAGGTAGAGGAATACAGGAGGCGCCTATTGCTCAAACCAACTTCGCTAGTCAGTTGGCAATGAGTCTTCTTGAGGAGCTAACATGAACAAGAGAATTCCTTACGACAGATCGGACTTGAAGCCGTCGCGCCGCGATTTCCTGCGCTTGAGCGGCGCGGCTATGGCGGCCATGATGACGGCGCGCTACGGCCTGTCGCCCGTCTTCGCCCAGGGCATGGGCGACATACCGGCCGAGCTGCATCCCGGCAGCCCGGACAATCCCCGCGGCTGGACGACCAACTTGCCGCCCATTCCCGAAGGCATGCCCGTCGATCCGCCCGTGACCATCACCGGCAGTCGGCGCGGACCCTGGGAATTCGCCGATGGCGACAATATCGAGAATTCGAACTTCACCCGCTTGAACGCTGCCGTGACCGGCATCCACTGGAAGCTGGCATTCAGCTGGACGGACAACGAAGAAGAAGTCCTGCAGAAGTACAACCTGGCCATCGCCAGCAATGAGCTGCCCGATTTCATGGAAACGGTGCCGCTGCAAATCTACGGCGAACTGCTCGAGAATGGCCTGGTCGAAGACATCACCGATGTCTGGGACGCGGTCGCGCATCCGGTCTGGCTCAAGGAAGCCTGGAGCTTCGGCGGCGGCGCAGCCTGGCAGCACGCCGAAGTGGACGGACGCAAGATGGGCCTGCCGCATACCGAGCAGGCGGCGCAGAATGACAAGCTGCTCTGGATCCGCCAGGACTGGCTGGACGCCGTCGGCATGAGCGCGCCGACCACGATTGACGAACTGCACGCCGTCGCTTCAGCCTTCGTCGAGGCTGACCTGGGCCAGGGCCCAGAGGGCAGCACCATCGGCATCGCCGCCGCCAACAACTTCGTCACCTGGTACAGCTCGCTTGATCCCGTCTTTGGCGCCTGGGGCGTCATGCCCGGTTCCTGGACGCCGAACGAGGCTGGCGACCTGCAATACGACAGCGTCCGTCCGGAGATCAAGGAAGTGCTGGCCGTATTGCGACAGTGGTATGCCGAGGGCCTCTTCGCGCAAGACTTCTTCACACTGCGCCCGCCGCAGACCGCCTTTGGGCAGATCGGCGGCAACACTTGCGGCATCACCATGTCCCCGGCCTTCGCCGCGCTATTTGGCTTGCCGGACAGCGTCACCAACGACCCTGCGGCGCGCTGGACCTGGGGCGATATCCCGGCCGGCCCGACCGGCATCAAGAAAAAAGCCTGGAGCAACCCGGTAGTGGACAGCGTTTTTTGCTTCCGCAAGGGCTTCGAGCATGTTGATCTGGTGCTGAAGCAGATCGGCTGGTGGGCGGAATTGCTGCAGAATCCGGAGAATCGCTATCACGGCTTTGAAGGCACCGACTACTATTGGCGCAACGATGAGGGCGATGTCGACCCGATGGGCGCCAACCTGGATCTGGCCTCCGGCTACGATGGCAACAAGCATATTTGGGGCCCGCCCGGCACCAACGGCAGCGCGCTTACCGAACCGCGTTTCGAGACCAACTGGATCAAGCATCGCCGTGATGTCTGGGCCAATGTGCCCGAGGGCGAGCGCGACGCCATGATGGAAGCTTTCCTGGGCGGCGATGAACTGTCGGTCATGTGGGACGACGCCAATGTCTTCGCGGTGGAACGCTGGGAGTTGGACGGCATCCGCAACCATTTCACCACCTTCCCGACGCGGACGATGGAGCGCGCCGGCGCATCGCTGGACGGCCTTGAAGCCGAGACCTTCGTCAATATAGTCACCGGCCAAGCGTCGCTGGATGACTTCGACGCTTTTGTCGCTGACTGGACGAGCGGCGGCGGCGACCGCATCACGGACGAGGTCAACGAATGGTGGCATGGGCAGATGTAGCCTAGTACCCCCACCCCCTGGCCCCCTCCCCGGCGGTCAGTGTCTACGCGACCCATAAAGAGGGAGGGGGAACACACAGATCGAGGTTGGCGGCTTTGAGTGAATCTACCACCGCTATATCAGTTCGGCATTGGTTCATTGACTGTCCAACAGTCAACGATAAGCCCCTCCCCCCTTGTGGGGGAGGGGTTTGGGGTGGGGGGACGGATTGATGACCCTCAAACAATACTTGTAGCGCGCCTGGCCCCTGTACGTGAT
>CAZWCV010000023.1:0-4368 GCA_964632725.1 uncultured Anaerolineaceae bacterium | reverse complement strand
GCCGGGCGTCGTCTTCGTCTTGCTCTTCCGCTACTACCCCATGTACGGCGTGGTCATCGCCTTTCAAGACTTTAGCCCGGCCAAGGGTTTCGCCAATTCGCCCTGGGTCGGCTGGGAGAATTTTGAGTTCTTCTTCTCCCTGCCGGATTTCGGGCGCACCTTTGGCAACACGCTTTTCATCGCCATAGCGAAAATCGTCGCCGACCAGATCGGAGCGATCATCCTGGCGCTGCTTTTGAACGAGGCCCGCGTTCTGCTCTTCCGCCGCAGCATCCAGACTTTGATCTACCTGCCCTATTTTCTGTCCTGGATTGTCTTGGGTGGTATCCTGCTGGATGTCCTCGCGCCCCACGGCATACTCAATCAGGCGCTTGGCAACTTCGGCGTCAAGCCACAGCTCTTCCTGGGCAGCAACGATTGGTTCCGCGGCACGATCATCCTGTCGGGATTTTGGAAGAACGTGGGTTTTTCGACCATCATTTACCTGGCGGCGCTAACGGCTATCAACCCTCTCCTGCACGAAGCGGCCGCCATTGACGGCGCCGGGCGCTTGCGCCGTATCTGGCATATCACGCTGCCCGGCATCCGCCCGACCATCGTGCTGCTGGCGGCGCTTAGCCTGGGCGATGTCCTGGAAGCCGGCTTCGAGCAGATCCTGACGCTCTACAGCCCGGCCGTCTACCGCACCGGCGACATCATCGATACCTACGTCTACCGCGTGGGTCTGGTCTCGGCGCAATACAGCCTGGCGGGCGCGGTGGGCTTGTTCAAGTCCTTCATCGGCTTTTTCTTGATCGTGCTATCTTACTGGCTGGCGGATCGCTACGCCGGCTATCGCATTTTGTAGAGGCTGCCCGATGATTCGCGAGAGAAGCCGTTTCAGCAGCTACCCCCCTCTAAATCTAACACCATAGCAATGGAGGGTGACTTTGCCGACATAACGACAAAACAAGACTTAATTCCCCTTTTAGGAGCAACGTGCATATGGCGGGAACGCGAGACTGCGTGGCGCGCTCCCCCTCCCTGATGCTTCGGATGGCCGGCATAGAGATGGCGGGACGGGGCTGGGGGGAGGGCTTGCCCGATGATTCGCGAGAGAAGCCGTTTCAGCCGCTGGTTTGACAGCTTCAATTATGTCTTTCTGACCGCCTTCGCTCTGCTCTGCCTGGCGCCGATGGTGCATATCTTCGCGGTCTCCTTGAGCGGGCGCGCGCCAGCCACCGCCGGCTTCGTCTCCTTCTTCCCCATCGACTTCACCCTGGAGAATTACAACGAGGTAATGGGTTCGCGCACATTTCTGCGATCATTCTATATTTCAGTACTTCGCGTTCTCACTGGCACGAGTCTGAATATGGCGCTGATTATTCTGACAGCCTACCCTCTGTCGAAGACGCCGCGGGCTTTCAAGGGACGAACGATTTTCATCTGGTTCTTCGTCTTCGCCATGCTCTTCAACGGCGGTTTGATTCCAACATTCCTGGTTGTGCGCAGTCTGGGCTTGCTGAACACCTTGGGCGCGCTGATCCTGCCCAACGCCGTGCCCATCTTCAGTATGATCCTGATGATGAACTTTTTCCGCAATGTGCCCAAGGAGTTGGAAGAATCGGCGCTGATTGACGGCGCGTCGCACTGGCGCGTACTCTGGCATATCTACATTCCGCTTTCGCTGCCCGCCATCGCCACCTTGACGCTCTTGTCGGCCGTCAACCATTGGAACGCCTGGTTCGACGCGCTGATATATATGACCGACACCGCCAATTATCCCATGCAGACTTACTTGCGCTCGGTGGTGGTGGAGCTGGATTTGACCAACGTGGGAATCGACCCGCGCGACTTGCAGCGCCTGTCCGACCGCGCCATCCGCGGCGCGCAGATCATCGTCGCCACCGTGCCCATCCTGGTGGTCTATCCCTTCCTGCAGCGCTATTTCATCTCAGGCATCAGATTGGGCGCGGTAAAGGAGTGAGCTATGATCATGACAACCACTTACCCCCACCCTAAATCCCTCCCCCAAGATGAGGGAGGGACTTCGAAAAGCGCTAGCTCCCCTTCCCCCCTTGTGGGGGAAGGGGCTGGGGGATGGGGGGCGCCATGACCCTCCAGCCCGTCTTCGGCAAAGGCGTCTTTCCTTTCGGCGCGCATGTCTACCGCGAGCCCTGCCTGGACCTGGACGGCGTCCTGCGTGATCTGCCGCTGCTGAAGCGCTACGGCTTCAACATGATCAAGATCCAGGAACACTGGTCGGCCGACGAAAGCCGCGAAGGCGTCTACGATTTCTCGCGCGTCGAGCGAGTCGTGCGGCGCGCCGACGAACTGGGCCTGGGCGTCTACCTGGGCTTGACCATGGAGCAGGCGCCGGCCTGGGTCTGGCGCAAGTTCCCCGATTGCCATTTCGTCTACAGCGACGGCCGCAGCCACAATCAGCCCGCCCAATACACCATCCCCATGGACGGCAAGCCCGGTCCCTGCTGGGATCATCCCGGCGCGCGCGCGGCGGCGCAGCGTTTCATAGCCGAGCTGGCGCGGACGCTCGGTCAGTACAAAAACATCTGGGCCTGGAACACCTTTCAGGAGATCGGCTTTTGGCCCAACAGCGCCGGAAAGCTGGGCTTCTGCTATTGTCCGCATACTCTGGCGCGCTTCCGCGAATGGCTGCGCGAAAAGTACGGATCGCTGGCGAAGCTGAACGCGACCTGGCGGATCAATTACGCCGATTGGGACGAGGTCGAGCCGCCCCGCCGCGAAGAGCCGCTGGCGCCTTTTATCGACTGGCGCTACTTCATGGACGACGTCTATATGGCGCGGCAACTGGCATTCAAGACCGAGGCCCTGCGCGCGAACGACCCGTATAAGCGGCCCGTCTTCAGCCACGCCGACACCCCGCGAGTCGGCTCGGGCGCGGAGTGGGCCTGGGCGCGGGCGGGCGACTTCTTCGGCACAAGCAACTATCCCAAATGGAATAACGGCCACCCCTGGGACGATCCGATTGACAGCGAGGAAACGGCGCTGCGCTACGAAATCTGGGAAGAGATGATGCTCTGCACCGATCTGGCCCGCGGCAATAACGGCCGCGATCGCGCGCTTTGGGGCGCCGAATTCCAGGGCGGGCCCATCTCGACATCGCTGCATTACGGCCGGGTACCGACGCCGAATGACTTGCGCGTCTGGATGCTGGCCGGGCTGGCTGGCGGCATGACCGGCATCAGCTTCTGGAATCACCGCGTCGAGCGCTTCTGGAAAGAGGCCAATGGCTTCGGCTTGCTCGACCCGACCGGCGACAGCAACGAACGCATGACGGCCGCCAGCCGCATCGGCAAGGCCATCCAACGACACGGCGACTTCTTCGCGCTGTCGCAGCCGCCGCGCGCGCAAGTGGCCCTGCTGGTCAACGAAGACCTTTACCACTTCTTCCAGGCTTGTAACGGCGATGTCATCCAGCATTTCCGCTACAATATGCGCGGCTGGTACGCGCGGTTGTGGCGACTGGGCATTCCGGTCGATTTCCTTGATGCGCATGAGGTCGCTGCCGGCGAACTGTCGCACTACCGGGCGGCTGTCCTGACTATGCCGCTCAGCCTCGATGCCGCGTACTTCAATCACCTTGTCGCTTTTGCGGAAGCCGGCGGCGCGCTGATCGCGGAAGCCTGCCCCGGCCGCTGGGACAAATACGGCTGGACAAGCGTTACGCAGCTGGTCGCGGGCGGCGAAGCCTTCTTCGGCGCGCGGCATCAGGACCTGGCCATGGTGAGGGAGCCGGGCGGCGGCTCGCGCTGGATGCCGGGCGAGCGCCGCTTCGGCGAGTTCGACCCGCCCACGCTGCTGGATGGCTGCGGACCCTTCGCCGATATGAGAGTACGGGCGAACTTTTACAAGCAGACGCTGCGTCCGACGACCGGCGAACCAATCCTGAGATGCGGCGAAGATGTGGTCGGCGTACGCAACTGGGTCGGGGCTGGACAGAGTATCTTGCTGGGCAGCTTCCTCGGCTTCAGCGCCCTGGCCTATCGCGCCGCCGACGGCGACGGCGATCGCTTTGTGGAGGCGCTGCTGGCGAACGCCGGGGTCGCGCCCGACCGCTGCGGTGCGCTGTTGCGCCGCCGCCGCGTCCTTGACAGTCGCCACGCCTGGTTCTTCATCAACCCGCGTCCCGAGCCGGTGACGGAAACAATCAGCACAGCCGGCTATGCCAACGTGGTCAACCTGCTGGGCGACGGCATAATCGAGCAAAAAGAGGACGAGATTACCCTACGCGTCGATGGGGCTAACCTGGCATGCCTGCTGCTCTCGCTGTGACGCCAGCTTTTGTCTATTTCTCTGTGCCTCTGTGCCTCTGTGGCAAAATAGTGTAAACAGGACATATCATGAAAA
>CAZWCV010000022.1:12649-36830 GCA_964632725.1 uncultured Anaerolineaceae bacterium | reverse complement strand
GATGGATGTCTTCCGGCGCTTCAAGGAGCTGGCGGACCTGAAGAAATCAGTCACCGACGCCGACCTGGAAGCCTTGGTCGCGGATGAAGCAGCGCATAAACCCGAGGATCACTTTCGCCTGGTAGATATTCAAGTGGTTTGCGGCACCATGGGTTTGCCCACCGCCACCGTCAAGATGCTCGACCAGGACGGCGAGGAGACCGTCGTTTCCGCCGTAGGCACGGGGCCGGTTGACGCCTCGTACCGGGCGGTGGACCTGGTCATCAACGCGCCCAACGAGCTGCTGGAATTCAACGTGCACAGCGTGACCGAAGGCATCGACGCGCTGGGCGAAGTGACCGTGCGCATCTCGCCCGCAGGCAGCCCGCGCACCTTTGGCGGATACGGCGCTGACAGCGATATTGTCGTCTCCAGTGTCAAGGCTTATGTCGCGGCGCTCAATCGCATGATATCGAGCATGGGCCTGGGCGATCGGGCGCCGGAAGGCGACGTGGCTGTCGTCGGGCTGAGTTCTTCGTAAGCGTAAACGACTGTTATGAGGTACAGCAAATGACCCAGAATGGCAAGCGGCGCACGCTCTTCGAAAAGGTGTGGTACGCGCATATCGTGCGCGAGCAGAGCGACGACGCGCCGGCGGTGCTCTATATCGACTTGCACCTGGTGCACGAGGTGACATCGCCGCAGGCATTTTCGATGATCCGCGAGCGCGGGCTAAAAGTACGCCGCCCTGACCAAACTATCGGCACGATGGATCACAGCACGCCGACCACGCCCAGAAACGAACTGGGAATTATACCGGTGGCTGATGCGATGGCCGCCAAGCAGCTTGATACCTTCACAAGGAATTGCGATGACTTCGGCATTCCCATGTACGCCCTGGGTGATGACCATCAAGGCATCGTGCATGTGATCGGCCCCGAAAAAGGCTTGACGCAGCCGGGCATGACCATCGTTTGCGGCGACAGCCATACCAGCACACATGGCGCATTCGGCGCGCTGGCCTTCGGCATCGGCACCAGCGAAGTTGGCCATGTGCTGGCGACGCAGACCCTGCTGCAAAACCGGCCGCAGACCATGGCGGTCAATGTCGAAGGTCGGCTGGGCGAGGGCGTCACGGCCAAGGACATCATTCTGGCGATCATCGCGCACATCGGCATCGGCGGCGGCACCGGCCACGTCTTCGAGTACCGCGGCGAAGCCATCCGCGGCCTGAGCATGGAAGGGCGGATGACCGTCTGCAACATGTCGATTGAAGGCGGCGCCCGCGCCGGTATGGTCGCGCCGGACGATACGACTTTCGAGTATATTCAGGGACGTCAGCATGCGCCGCAGGGCGCCGAATGGGATGCGGCGGTCGCGCGTTGGCGAGACCTGCCGACAGATGAAGGCGCGGCCTTCGACCAGGAAATCACGCTGCGCGCGGATGAGTTGATCCCCATGATCACTTATGGCACCAACCCGGGCATGGGCATGCCGATTGACGCGGCCGTGCCCGCCCCGGAAGACGAGCGCGATGTCAACAGGAAGATTGCGCTGGAAAAGGCGCTGACCTATATGGACCTGCGGCCGGGTCAGCAACTGCTGGGGCAAGCCATTGATGTGGTATTCATCGGCAGCTGCACCAACTCGCGCATCACGGATTTGCGGCAGGCGGCGCGATTTATGCAGGGCCGCAAGGTGGCGGACTCGGTACGCATGATGGTGGTGCCGGGCTCTCAACAAGTGAAGAAGCAGGCCGAGAGCGAGGGACTGCACGAGATATTCCGCGCGGCGGGCGCTGAATGGCGCGAAGCCGGCTGCTCGATGTGCATCGCCATGAACGGCGACCAGCTGCAGCCCGGTCAATATGCCGTATCGACCAGCAATCGCAACTTTGAAGGGCGGCAGGGCAAGGGCGGCCGCACATTCCTGGCCAGCCCGCTGACAGCTGCGGCATCGGCCGTCGCCGGCTCGGTGACGGATCCGCGCGCCATGCTTACCGGTTTGCACTAAGGAGTATCGCCGTGGAAAAAGTAAGCCGCATTCACGGGAGTATCGTCTCCATTCCCGTCAACGACATTGACACCGACCAGATCATTCCGGCCCGCTTCCTCAAGGTCACCGACAAGGAGGGCTTGGGCAAAGCCGCCTTCTGCGACTGGCGCTACCTGGAAGACGGCGAGTCGCCCAATCCCGAGTTTGTGCTCAATCAGCCCGAATATCGCGGCGCTTCGATTTTGATCGCGGGCAACAACTTCGGCTGTGGCAGTTCGCGCGAGCACGCGCCCTGGGCGCTGCTGGGCGCCGGCTTCAAAGCGGTAATCAGCACCGACTTCGCCGACATCTTTCGCAATAATTCGCTGAAGAATGGCTTGCTGCCGATTGTCGTTGACTCAGAAACGCAGCGGCAGCTGTTCAGCCTGGCCGAAGAAGACCCGAGCACAAACGTCAGCGTAGATGTCGAGGCGCAAACCTTGACGCTGCCTGACGGGCGCGCGGTCAGCTTTCCTCTGGATGGATTCGCCAAGTATTGCTTGCTCAACGGCGTGGACCAGCTGGGCTACTTGCTGGCGCTTGACGATGAGGTTCGCGCCTACGAGTCGGATAATCCGCAGCGCGTCGTCACCTCCGCATAGCGCGCGCTACAGCCACCGAGGAGGCAAGGGATGTCGAGCGTCAAGGCGAAAGTCGCGATATACGATACCACGCTGAGGGACGGCAGTCAGCGTGAGGGAATCTCGCTTTCGGTAGCTGACAAGCTGCATATCACGCAGTTGCTCGATGATTTGGGCGTCGATTACATCGAAGGCGGCTGGCCCGGCTCCAACCCCAAAGATGTCATGTACTTTGACCAGGTGCGGCGGCTGGATCTGCGGCACTCGAAGATCGCGGCATTCGGCTCGACGCGCCGCAAGGGCATAGCGCCGCAGGACGATCCAAATATTCAGGCGCTGGTCGAGGCCAATACCCCGGTGGTTACCGTTGTCGGCAAGACTTCCATGCTGCACGTCACCGACGTTTTGCAGACGACCGCCGGCGAAAACCTGAAGATGATTGAGGACAGCCTGGCCTACTTGAAAGCGCAGGGCAAGGAAGTCATCTACGACGCCGAGCACTTCTTCGACGGCGCCAAGCTGGATATGGAATACGGCTTCGATACGCTGGCTGCAGCAGCCGCGGGCGGCGCCGATGTCATCGTGCTCTGCGACACCAACGGCGGCTCCATGCCCTGGGAGATCGCTGAGTTTGTATTCAAGGCGCGGGAGCTCTTCCCCGAGGCGCAATTCGGCATTCATACGCATAATGACAGCGAAGTAGCCGTGGCCAATTCGCTGGCTGCCGTTCGCGCCGGGGCCCAGCACGTTCAGGGAACTATCAACGGCTATGGCGAGCGCTGCGGCAACGCCAATCTTTGCAGCATCATTCCCGACCTCATAATCAAGATGGGCGTGCCCTGTTTGGCTGCCGATGGCAATCTGGCGACCCTCACAAGCCTGTCGCGCGCTGTAGCGGAAATCGCCAATCTGGCGCCGGATACGCATCTTCCTTATGTCGGCAAGAGCGCCTTCGCCCATAAAGGCGGCATTCACGTGGCGGCCATGCGACGCAACGTCGACAGCTACCAGCATATCGAGCCGGAGCAAGTGGGCAATGAAACCCGCGTCCTGGTGTCTGACTTGTCGGGCCGCGGCAATCTGCTGAGCAAGGCGGAGGAGCTGGGCCTGGATGTGTCGACGGACGAGGCGGTGTCGGTGCTGAACGAAGTCAAAGAGCTGGAAAGCGGCGGCTTTTCCTTTGAAGGCGCCGAGGCCTCGGTGGCGGTTCGCCTGCATCGCGCCGCCCCAGCCTATGAGCCTCTGTTCAAGCTGATTGATTTCACAGTCATCGTCGAAGACAGGCGCGGCCGCGGTCAACTGGCCGAGGCGATGGTCAAGCTGGACATCGACGGCGATGTCGTGCACACGGCGGCGGAAGGCAACGGACCGGTGAACGCGCTGGACCTGGCCTTGCGCAAGGCGCTGCTGCCCAAGTATCCCGCCCTGCGCGATATTCAGTTAGTGGACTACAAGGTTCGCATCCTCGATAGCGAGCACGCTACTGGCGCCATGACGCGCGTTCTAATCGACTCCTATAACGGCAGAGAACGCTGGAGCACGGTCGGCGCCGGCACCGATATCATCTGCTCCAGCTGGCTGGCGCTGGTCGACAGCGTTGAATACGGACTGTCCGTCGCCGAGGCGGGCGAAATGCGACAGCCCGCAGTTGTCAACCCGTAGCAACTGATTGATACAGTGGGTCAGGCGACCGGTATGAGACACGTCGCCTTTGCAAACATGGAGAGGCATGAAAATGAAAGCGACGATTGCAGTTCTTCCCGGCGATGGCATCGGGCCCGAGGTAGTGGCGAAGTCGACAGAGCTGCTGTCGGTCATTGCTGAGAAATATGGCCATGACTTCACCTTTGTCGAAGGCTTGATCGGCGGCATCGCCATTGACGAGACGGGCGATCCGCTGCCCCCGGAGACGGTAGCGATTTGCGAAAACGCCGACGCCATTCTGCTGGGCGCGGTTGGCGGACCCAAGTGGTCCGATCCGACAGCGACCGTGCAGCCGGAGCGCGGCTTGCTGGGCTTGCGGCAGCACTTCGGCCTGTTCGCCAACTTGCGGCCGGTGAAGACCTATCCGGCTTTGGTCGAGCATGCGCCGCTGCGCGCTGACTTGCTGCAAGATGTCGATATCCTGTTTGTACGGGAGCTGGTTAGCGGCATCTATTTTGGCGAGCGACAAGAACAAGGCCATGGCGATTCGTCTTTCGATACGATGTCTTATAAGCGCTCGGAAGTTGAGCAAGTCGCCAATGTCGCTTTCCGCGCTGCGCAAGGACGCCGCAAAAAGTTGTGCTCGGTGGATAAAGCCAATGTGCTGGCCACCATGCGCTTGTGGCGGCGCACGGTGGTCGATGTGCATGACGAATACGACGATGTGGAGTTGGAGCACCTGCTGGTGGATGCCGCCACGATGCACTTGCTGACGCGGCCGAGCAGCTTCGATGTAATCGTCGCCGGCAATATGTTCGGCGACATTCTCAGCGACGAAGCCTCAGTTTTGGCGGGCAGTCTGGGCATGCTGCCGTCAGCTTCGCTGCGCGCCGATCAGTTCGGACTATATGAACCGGTTCACGGATCCGCGCCCGATATCGCGGGCCAAGGCAAAGCCAACCCTATCGGCATGTTCCTCAGCGCCGCCATGCTGCTGCGCTACAGTCTGCAATTGGAAGACGAGGCGAGCGCGATTGAAGCCGCGATTGACGCGACCCTTGACGCCGACTTGCGTACAGCCGATATCGCCAGCCCGGGGCATGCGAGCGTGTCTACTGACGAGTTTGCGGCTGCGGTGATTCGCGTGCTCTAAGTTGGCGCAGCGCATGCGACCGCGGCGCAGCTACCAGACCGGCTGGGGCGTCAATTGCGTTTCAATGCGCGTGACATCGGCGCCGAGGGCGCTCAGTAGCTCATCAATGGCTTCGTAGCCGCGATCGATCTGATATACGTTGTCGATGACACTCTCGCCGTCAGTCGCCAGCGCCGCCAGCAGCACGGTCGCGCCCGAGCGGATATTGTCGGCGCTAATGCGCGCGGGCTTTAGGCGATCCACGCCCTTGATGATGCAGACATCGCTTTGGCTGATTAGAATATCAGCGCCCATTTGCAGCAAGGCCTCGACATAGTCATAGCGGTTATCGAAGATGCGCTCGCGGATATAGCTCGTTCCCGCCGAGAGTGTGGACAGCGCCGCCATGCAGGGCTGCAAATCGGTTGGGAAGCCGGGGTAGGGGTGCGTCTGGATATTTATCGGATTCAAGCGCTGATGCCGCGAACGCCGTACGCGAATGGAGCGCGCGTCCGCGCTGATGTCGACGCCCATCTGCTCCAGCTTGGCGCTGACAATGCGGAGATGCGATGGATCGGCGTTGCGTATGGTCACATCGCCGCCGGCGATGGCGCAGGCAATCATCATGGTGCCGGCGACCAAGCGGTCGGGCATCGGCGTATATTCGACTGCGCTCAGCTTGCTGACGCCGTTGATGAACAAGGTATTGGCGCCGAGGCCCTGAATATCGGCGCCCATGCTGTTTAGGAAGTTGCCGAAGTCAACGACTTCGGGTTCTACCGAGGCATTCTCGAGGATGGTCTGGCCCTCTGCCAGCGCGGCCGCCAGCATCAGGTTCTCAGTGCCGGTGTGGCTGGGCAAATCCAGATACAGCAAGGCGCCCCGGAAGCGCCCGTCTTGGAGTTCAATGACCGTGCGGCCATCCTCAAAATACTCGACGTCCGCGCCCAATCGCGCGAAGCCCCGATGGTGGAAGTCTATCTTGCGCGTGCCGATGTCGCAGCCGCCGCTGCCCGGCAATTCTACATAGCCGAGACGCGCCTGCAGTGGCGCCAGGAACAGCACCGAACCGCGGAAGCGCCCGGCGATCTCTTCCGGCAAGACGCCGCTGCTTATATCTGCGGCGTCAATGCGCACCGTTTTTGTCAGTTTGTCGTGATGGACTTTGGCGCCAACGGCGCGCAGAAGTTCAAGCGCCCGCTCGACATCCTGGATGTCGGGCACATCATGCAAGACGGTCTCGCCCTCTTCGACGACTATGGACGCCGCCAGCATGGCCAGAATGGCGTTCTTGGCGCGCTGCACCTCAACTTCGCCGTATAGCGCGCGACCGCCCCGGACTTTGAACGCTGCTTCATTGGCTGTGGGTATGTTCATACTCGATTAGTCCGATTAATTGAGGCAAAAGACGCCTGATAACAATTAAGAATATCACAGATCTGGCCGGGCGGATAAGTCAGGCGCGGCAATTGCGGTAGGCGCCCGCCTGTGTTATAGTTCACAGAGATTAACAATCAAAGATTCAGTTTGCGCTTATCCAGAGGTGGTGGAGAGACCGACTCGGCGAAGCCACAGCAACCCCCAGATGGCAATGGGAAGGTGCTAATTTCGGCAGGTATTTCTGGAAGATGAGGGTAAACGCCTGATTCGCCGGGTTTGATTGTGCTTGGCGACAGGTCATTCCGTAGACTGTGCCCCAGTCGCTTTTAATTCAAAGTCGCGGAAGCCCAAACTGGCGTATCGTAAGCCGTTTGGGCTTTTTCTATTGGGGAGGAATCAAGCATGAACTCGGATAATAATCAAACAAGCCCGCGGCCGACCGGCGCCAGTACGGCATCGGTGCACGGCGGCGCGCCGCGCGACAAAGGTTTCCACTCGCTGACCACGCCAATTGTGCAATCCGCCACCTATATCTTTAACGATACTGCCGAAGTAATCGACTTCCTGGACAAAAAGGTCTATGGCGGGGACCTGAATCGCGAAGAGTACGGGCGTTACGGCAATCCATCGACCTGGTCGTTGGAGAGCCGCATTGCCAGCCTGGAAGGGGCCCAGGACGCCGTGGTATACCCCTCCGGCATGTCGGCGGTTACGTCACTGTTCCTGACCGTGCTGCGGCCGGGCGCGCATATCGTGATGACCGACGACTGTTACCGCCGCACGCGGCAGTTTTGCGAGACGACGCTGGCGAAGTTCGGCATCGAAACCAGCATCGCGCCCATGGCCGACTACGACGCTCTCGAGGCGGCCATCGTACCGGGGAAGACGCGCTTCATCTTTACCGAGACGCCAACCAACCCCTACCTGCGCGTGGCGGACCTGCGGCGGCTGGTGGCGCTGGGCAGGCAGCACCGGGCCATGACCCTGCTGGATACCACCTTCGCCACGCCGGTCAATCTGCGCCCGCTGGAATACGGGGTCGACTTCGTGATGCACAGCGCCACCAAGTACATCGGCGGGCATAATGATGTCCTGGCTGGTGTGATCGCCGGCGACAAAGGGCGGATCAAAGCGCTGAAGGACGCGCGCGGCATCCTGGGCAATATCGTGGATCCGCATCAGGCCTATCTGCTCGAGCGCGGACTGAAGACTCTGGCCGTGCGCGTGCGCCACCAAAACGCGTCCGGCCTGGCGGTCGCTCGCTTCCTGGAGGGGCACAGCATGATCGACCGCGTTTATTATCCGGGGCTGCCATCGCATCCGGACCATGAGATTGCTAAGGCGCAGATGGGCGGTTTCGGCGGCGTCGTCAGCTTCGAGGTCGCCGGCGACATCAAGACCACCAGCGACTTCATCGATCGCTTGCGCATACCCTATATTGCCCCCAGCCTGGGCGGCACGGAAAGTCTCATCGAACAGCCGGCCTACTTCAGCTACTACGATCTCAGCAGCGAGGAACGGCAAGCGATTGGCATCAAGGATAATCTGGTTCGCTTTGCGCTGGGCATAGAAGACCCGGAAGACATCATCGCCGATTTGGACGCCTCGCTCCAGAAGGCGCCGGCGGCTGTTTCCGCGCGACAAGCCGGCTGATATGGCTCACTCGATCAAGCGGATGATTTCGGCGAGATTGTCGTCGGCCTGCAAAATACGATTGCGGTAACGGGGCGAGATGCCGGGCAGCTGATCGGCGTGGTAGCCGATGGTGGCCTCCGGGTCTTTCAGCACGTTGCCGGTGAGAACCGCCACCACCGAATCGCCCGGCTTGATCGTGCCGCCTTCTACAAGTTTCTTTGCGCCGGCCAGGGAACAGGCCGACGCCGGCTCGCAGCCGATGCCCGCGCCGTCGATAACTGCCTTGGCATTCATGATCTCTTCATCGCTGACTTCCTCAACCACGCCGCTCGTCCACTCCAGCGTGCGGATGGCTTTCTGCAAGTTGACCGGATTGCCGATCTTGATGGCGGTGGCGATAGTCTGCGCGTTTACCGGCTCGAATTTCTTGAAGCCGGCGCGGTAATGCCGGTAGAGCGGATTGGCGCCTTCCGCCTGGATAATCGCCAGCCGCGGCAGGCGGTCAATCAGACCGACTTCGAACATCTCCAGCAGCCCCTTGCCGAAGGCGGAGCTGTTGCCGAGATTGCCGCCGGGCACGACGATCCAGTCCGGCGCCTGCCAGCGCAGTTGCTGCAGCGCTTCAAACATGATCGACTTCTGCCCTTCGAGCCGGAAGGGATTGATCGAGTTCAAGACGTAGATGCCCAGGCGCTCCGACGCTTGTCTGACCAGCTCCATATTGCGGTCGAAGTCGGCATTGATCTGAATGCAGGTGGCGCCATACGCGATGCCTTGGGCAAGTTTGCCCATGGCGATTTGCTGATTCTGCAGAAAGACGATGCCCTGCATGCCGGCGTAAGCCGCGTAAGAGGCCATGGACGCCGAGGTGTTGCCCGTCGATGCGCAAGCGACGCGCTCCATGCCGAGAAACTTCGCTTGCGTTACGCCGGTGGTCATGCCGCGATCCTTGAATGAGCCGGTGGGGTTCTCGCCTTCGTGCTTCAGGTACAGGCTGTCGACGCCAGCGAATCCAGCCAGACGCGGCAACTCGTAGAGGTTGGTATTGCCCTCCATCCGGCTCACGACCGCCGCGCTGTCGATGTCGGGATACACGAGCTCTTTGAAGCGCCAAACGCCGCTGTTATACGGCGCCGCGAAGGCGCCCAGTCGCCCGTCAAAGAGCTCGCGCGTTATCGGCGCGGCCGAGGACGAGAAATCGTGCTTGACATCCAGCAGGCCGCCGCAAGCCTCGCAAGTATAGATGACGCTATTGATTGGGTATTGTTGAGCGCATTCTATACATTGTAGTATGCTTGGCATTTGCTCAGCCTCGCTTGGCGGAAGACTCCGCAAGGATAGCGACCCTCCATGGCATTTTCCAGAGCCGAAGCCTTCGCGCCGGCGACAGTCGCCAATTTGGGCGTCGGCTTTGACATCATGGGGCTGGCGCTGCAAGGCATGGGCGACCGCGCCGTCGTCGAGTTTCAGGACGCGCCGGAAATTGTCTTCTGCGAAATTCGCGGCGACGACGGCAAGTTGCCGCGAGACCCGGCTCTGAATATCGCTGCGGTATCAGCCCGAGCGTTGCTGGACCACGTTGGCGAGACTCGTGGACTGAGGATTCAGCTCTTCAAAGGTTTGCCGCTCTCAAGCGGACTGGGCAGCAGCGCCGCCAGCGCGGTGGTCTCGGTGGTGGCCCTGAACAAGCTGCTGGGCGAACCCTTCGCGCGTGACCAGCTGCTGCCGTTTTGCCTGGAAGGCGAGGCGCTGGTCAGCGGCTACCACGCGGATAATGTCGCGCCCTGCTTGCTGGGCGGCATCATCCTGGTGGCGGGTACGACCGTCGAAGCCATCCAGCCGCTGCCTATACCGGATCAGTTTCATCTGGCCCTGGTTACGCCGCATATACCCGTGCCAACCGACAGCGCGCGCAAGATCCTGCCCAGGCATGTCACGCTGAAAACCATGATCCATCAGACTGGCGCTGTCGCCAAGCTGGTGGACGCCTTGCACCGTGGCGACCTGGCGGCGCTAGGCGCGGCGATCGAGAGCGATCGCGTGGTTGAGCCGGCGCGGGCTTGCCTGATGCCCTTGCACCAGCAGGCGCGCTCAGCCGCCAGGCAGGCGGGCGCGGCCGCGGTCTTCATCGGCGGGGCCGGCCCGACCCTATGCGCAATCTGCGACAGCGCTTCGAGCGCGGAATCTACTGCCTGCGCCATGCACACGGTGTATCAAGCCGCCAATATCGCCTGCCTTTCGCAAGCGACCGGCGTAGATCGCCGCGGCGCTGTCGTGCTAAACGCCAGCTAGGATCCCGTTTGTGAAATTCTTGACAATCCACGCGTCAATCTCTATACTAACTGCGGCGCAGAGACGAAGCATGGTGCGCTGACTGCGCTTGATGAGGCGTGAATTGCCGCTTGCAACCGCAGACCTAGGTGAACCAGAGCCGTGACTCAAACGCAGCTGTTTTGGGACTCGACTTACGAGATTGTCCTGGCGCTGATGGAATATTATCCGGAGGCTGATCTGGATTCTCTTGGCTTGGAGGAACTGAACCGCAAGATCGTCAGCCTTCCGGGCTTTGCGGACGATCCGGCCTGGGCTAATGATGCTATACTGAAAGCCATCCTTCGCGACTGGTATGAGGAGATCGGCGTCTAGATGGATCTTAACTTGCAAGAATTGAATGCAACCGAGTTTCCTGTACCCGTAGAACTTGAGAATAATATCGCCATAACCAGCTTGAGCCAGCTGTATAACTGGGGACGGCGCAATTCGATGTGGCCCATGCTCTTTGGCCTGGCTTGCTGCGCCATTGAGATGATCGCCACCGCGTCGTCACGTTTTGATTTTTCGCGCTTCGGCTTTGAGGTGATGCGGGCGACGCCGCGCCAGGCCGATTTGATGATCGTATCGGGCACGGTGACCAAGAAGATGGTTGTGCCCATCGTGCGCCTTTACAATCAGATGCCGGAGCCGAAATATGTGCTGGCCATGGGCGCTTGCGCCAGCGGCGGCGGACCCTTCAAAGAAGGTTATAACGTTGTGTCGGGCATGGACAAGTATTTGCCCGTTGATGTATACGTACCGGGCTGCCCGCCCACGCCGCAAGCTCTGCTCTACGGCATGATCGCCTTGCAGCGCAAGATCGACGGCCAGAGCATCGCCAATGGCGACGATGTGCCCTGGTACGGCGAGGGGCCGGCGGAGCCGACTCCGGTGCCGGTGCTGGGGCCGGATATTATCGACCCGCGCCAGATGGATATGATTCGGCGACAGGCGGAAGCGGCCGCTGGTGAAATGGACCTGTTGGGTCAACGCGAGCTGCCGGCGCTTACGCAGCTTGTGGCCGCCAGGGTCGAGACTGCGCAGACGACGGCGGAAGCGGCTCCGGTCGATGAAGACGCTTTGAGCGCGGTATTGCCCACCGGCGGCACACCCTGGGCGGAAGCGGATGACATCCGCGAGAAACGGCGCTTGCGCGCGTTGGCCCGCAAAGCGCTGCGCGCGACCCGCCGCGCGGCGCATACAGAGGGAGAGTAAGCTCACATGGAAAATCTCGCCGCGGCTGAGCAAACACTTGAGCGACTGTCGACTGACGACGCGATCGAGCATCTGAAATCCAACCATCCGCAGGCCGTATCGCTGGACGACCGCGACGGCTACGAAGGCGTCATAGTCGACAGCGACAAGCTCGTTGATATCGCGCGCGTCATCCGCGACCAGCTTGGCTTCGACTACCTGTCCAGCGCAACGGCTGTCGATTACCTCGGCCAGGGCGACCACATGGAGATGGTCTACCACGCCTATCGCAGTAGCGGCGGCGGCGCCTTGGTATTCAAAGCGCAGACCGAGCGCGAATCTGCCGAGATTCCCTCGCTGGTCTCAGTGTGGCGCGGCGCGGACTTCCAGGAGCGGGAAGCCTGGGACCTGTACGGCATCCGCTTCCCGGGTCATCCCAATCTGTCGCGCATTCTGATGTGGGAAGGCTTCGAGGGCCACCCCATGCGCAAGGATTGGCGCGAAGCCTATTACGAAGAAGAACAGAAACCTTTCGACAGCCGCTGGCCCGGCGGCCACGTGCACCGCGCCGAGGAGAAAAACGTCTTCGGCAAGAATGTCTCCTATCCGCCCGACATTGACCTCAATCGGCTGATGGATACCTCGGAAGAGGCGGTTTACAGTTCGCTGGGTTTGGGCGTCGACATTGAGCGCATCATGGACAAGGACGGCTTCGAGACCAATGAGCTGGTCGTCAACATGGGGCCGCATCATCCCAGCACGCATGGCGTCTTCCGCATGGTTTTGACGGTCGACGGCGAAACGGTCACATCGCTGGAACCGGTGATGGGCTACTTGCATCGCAATCACGAGAAGATCGGCGAGCGCAATACCTACCTGCACAATATCCCATTCACTGATCGGCTGGACTATATTTCCAGCATGGGCAACAACCACGGCTACGTGTTGGCTGTCGAGCAGCTGATGAGTTTGGGCCGCAAGTACAATCCGCCCACGTACCGCTGCGAAGCGCTGCGCGTGATGATGGTGGAGCTCAGCCGCATCGTGAATCACCTGTGGGCTATAGGCTTTTGGCTGAATGACATCGGCGCCTTCTTCACGCCCGTGCTCTATTTCATCCAGGAACGCGAGCGTATTCTGGACTTCTTCGAGGCGGTCGCCGGCAGCCGCATGATGTGTAATTACATGCGTTTTGGCGGCTTGTTCGGCGATTTGCCCGAGCGCATCAAGAGCGTCAGCAACCTGACCAACGATCGCGTGCGCGATTACAATACGTTGCAGTTCCTCACTGAGATGATTAACGAGCGCATTCCGCGCACCATCGACGAACTCGAGCTCCTGCTCACGCAGAACGAAATCTTGATTGAGCGGTCGATGGGCGTCGGCGTCTTGAGCGCTGAGGACGCCATCAATTTCAGCGCGGCCGGTCCGCTGCTGCGCGGCAGCGGCGTGCCCTACGATATTCGCCGCGCCGATCCTTATAGCATTTATCCCGAGCTCGACTTCGATGTGGCGGTGGAAGCAGAAGGCGATATGTACGCGCGTTACCGCGTCCGCGTGACCGAGCTGCGCGAGAGCGTGCGGATTCTCAAGCAGATTCTTCCGCGCCTGGAAGCCACCAAGGGCGAGTCAATCTGGGCCGATGGCAAGCCGGGCGCCTACGCCCCGCGCGTGCCGCATGGCGAGTCTTACGGTCGCGTGGAAAACGGTAAGGGCGAGTTGGGCTACTATCTGGTTTCGGCCGGCGGCCGCGGCGGTTCGTCCAATCCCTGGCGCTATCATGTGCGCGCGCCCAGCTTCATCAACCTGACGCCGCTGGGACATATGAGCAAGGGCCATAAAGTGGCGGATATCGTCGGCATTCTAGGTAGCATTGATATCGTGCTGGGCGAAACTGATCGCTAGCCTGACTGGCGGAGAAGCCGGTAGCGGTTGCGGGCTTTCGGCGTGAGACATTAGAGGAGTAGGCATGTACGGAACGGGATTGGCCAAGGGACTGCGGCTGACCTTGCGGCACTTTATCGAGTCATATATTGACGATTTGCGTTACGGCTTCCGCAAGTACCACCATTCGACCGATAACTTTGGCATCCGCCAGGGCACGCAGACCAAAGGCGTCATTACGGTGCAGTATCCGGATGAAAAGGTCGCCGTTCCTGAGCGCTTCCGCTTCGTACCATTCTTGATTGTCGAAGACGATGATCATCCTACGCGC
Source organism: uncultured Anaerolineaceae bacterium (assembly GCA_964632725.1). GTDB lineage: Bacteria > Chloroflexota > Anaerolineae > Aggregatilineales > Phototrophicaceae > UBA6055. The sequence goes on along the minus strand of CAZWCV010000022.1, from coordinate 22,723 downwards.
GCCGGCAAGGATTGGTGCACCAGCTGCGGCATTTGCGCCAAAGTCTGCCCGCCCCAGTGCATCTGGATTGTGCGCGGCAACGACCCGGATACGGGACGCCCGGTGCCCGAGCCCGAGGGCTTCTTCATCGATATCGACATTTGCATGAATTGCGGTTATTGCGCCGAATACTGCCCCTTTGACGCCATCAAGATGGATCATGATTACGAGCTGGCGAGCTACGACCGCACTTCGCATCATATCCATGACAAGGAAAAGCTGTCCAAGCCGAATTCATACTGGCGCGCCATTGCGCCGACTCGCGCTTATGATGAAATGCTGGTTCGCGGCGCCTGGGAACACAAGGACGCGGCCAAAGAAGCGCGCCGCGGCAGCGCGAGCTCACGCGCCAGTTCACCGCGCCCGGCAGCGCAGCAGGCCGCTCCCGCAGCGGCGGCGCCTCCTGCAGGTCAAGCCGAGAGCCCCCCTGCGCCAGCTGCGGCCGCCCCGGTTGAGGGCGCGACGCCATGGTCCGAGGACGAGGCCAAGCGCGAAGAACGCCGGCGCAAGGCGCTCGAACGCAAAGCCAAGCGCGCTGCCAGAGGCGGCTAGAAACACCTGTTCACAGCCTCCGGGTTTTATTTGTTTTCGCGTCGTCATGCCTGGCGCCGCGAGTTCAGGTTGGCGCGACCTGAATATCCCCGCGCGCTTAATCAATGGTATATTTGAGATGGTGTCAGTCGGCTAGTACGAGGCAATGGATGAGCAATATCAACGAACAGGTGATGCAAGCGCTGGGCACAGTCATCGAGCCGGAGTTGAACCGCGACATCGTATCGCTGAATATGGTGCGTGGACTGCGTGTAAAAGACGGCGCCGCCGAATTCACCATTGTCTTGACCACGCCGGCTTGTCCGCTAAAAGATGTTTTTGTCGAGCGCTGCAATGACGCCTTAATTGGCAAAGTCGCCGGCATCAAGCGCATCCGCATCAATTGGGACGCGCAAGTGCCGACTGACCGACGAATTCACGGCCGGCTTGACGTGCCCATGAACAGTATCGTCGCCATTGCCAGTGGCAAGGGCGGGGTAGGCAAGAGCACCATCGCCACCAATCTGGCCGTCTGCCTGGCCGATGCCGGCGCGAAGGTCGGGCTGATTGACGCCGATATTCTTAATCCCAACATTCCGCAGATGTTCGGCTTGGGCAGCGGCCGACCGAAAGTGGCCAACGACAAGATGCAGCCGCTGGAAGTCTTCGGCGTCAAGCTCATCAGCACCGGATTCCTGACATCCCCCGAGAAACCGATGATTATGCGCGGGCCAATGCTTCACAGCGCCATCCGGCAGTTTTTCACCGATGTCGAGTGGGGCAGGCTGGACTATATGATTGTCGATTTGCCGCCCGGAACCGGCGATGCGCCGCTGTCATTGGCGCAGTCTTTTCCCTTGACCGGCGGCATAATCGTCACGCAGCCGCAAGATGTCGCTGTCTCCGATGCGATTCGGGCGGCGGCGATGTTTGACCAGCTCAAAGTCCCGGTCCTCGGCGTCATTGAAAATATGTCTGGCGATTTCTTCGGCAGCGGCGGCGGCGAAAGATTCGCGGAGTCGCGCGGGGTTCCTTTCCTGGGCCGGATTCCGCTTGCGGCCAAGATTCGCGAGGGCGGCGACTACGGTCGTCCGGTTGCCATTCACAGCCCGGATACGCCCTCTGGGCGCGCCTTGCGCAAATTGTCCGAAATTGCTGCCGCCCGCATCAGCGTGGCCATGCTTCAAGGCGCCGATGTCATTCCCATCGACATCATTGGCTGATTGCGGAGCCTGCCCTCAGTCGTCCATGCCGATGACTTTGACTTCGCTGTCGGCGCCGACCGGGTTGTAACGACCAATCAGCAGCCAGAACAAAAAGCTCAGCAAAATGCCGATGATAAAGGCCAGCAGCGTTTCTTCGTGCAGGTCACGTTTCAGGAAGGCATTTTGCCGGATGACCAGCAGCGCAGGAATAACCAGAAACACGGCCAGCCGCCGGCGCTTGGGCTCAGTACGTTGTATCATGACCAGCAGCGTGGCCACGAGTAGCGCGATGAGCCCGATGTAATTCCAATCCATAACTGATCCAAAGAAGCCGCGGCAGACGAGAAGATTTTATCACCATTGTTGGCAACGGAGAAATGCATTATGCGTTTGCATCGTTCGCATCACGGAAATATCCTGGTTGTCGAGGCGGGTGGCAACGTCGACAGCGTCGGCGCGGAACAACTTGGCTCATTCTTGCAGTATGAAATTGAGGCGGGCAAGCGCTACCTTGTGCTCGACTTGCAGGCCGTCGACAAGCTTGGCCAGGACGGGCTGTGGGAAATGGTCACGGCGCTGAAACGAGCGCGGCGTTCCAGCGGCGACCTGCGCCTGGCTCAACCCTCGGACCGGGCCCGCGAAGCAATAGAGCTGTCGGGACTCGATCAGATCTTTCGCGTATTCGAGTCGCAAGCGGACGCGGTCGCCAGCTATTAACCCCTGCGCGTATCAAGTCCCGGGCCGGCCTCAGTTGCGCTTCCAGGCGTTGATGTCGTCGAGATTCACCGCTTCCGCATTGGGCGGCAGATAATTTCCCTCGCACTCGACAGCTGTGGCCGGCAAGTCCCCGCGCGGCTGCAGCAAGGCGTTATCGGGGTTGAAGAAATTCCAGGCGGCCCGCGATATCTCTTCGACCAGCGGCCACAGTTTCTCATAGTCCTGGAATTCAGTCCGCTCCCAAAGAAATACGGAAATTACGTAATGTCGTCCGTTGGGCGAATAGACGATGCCGGCATCGCCGACCGTGTCGAAGATCCAGCCATTCTTGTGCGAAATGCGCGCGTCAGGCGGGATGCCGCCCTGCAGCAGCCGCTCCAGATCAACTGCGCTGGTCACCTCCAGCATGCGCCGGCATTCCTGCTGTGTGATTTGGCCTTCGGGCAAGGCCAAAGCCAGTCCCGAGTCATAATGAGCGCAGTCGTAGATCAGGCTGAAGATGGTTCCCATGTCCGCGGCCGTCGTCTGGTTGAAGGGATCGGGATCGGTACTGAAGGTCTGATTCGGCGAGGTTGCCGGCGGCGGGATCGAGCCTAATTGCTGCCCCTCGACGCCCAGGTAAAATGGCGCTGAGATGTAGGTATTGGACGCGCTTATAGACTGCGCGGTGTCTGTGACGCGGCGCAGTCCCGCGAAGATGTCATTGCCGCCGGTGATTTCCATGATCAGGTTTGACGAGCTGTTGTTGCTGCACAAGAGTGAGTTGGCGATAAGCCAGGCTTCGCCGGCGGTCGGGTCGCGGCTCAGCTGGCGAAAATACTCGATGATGATGGGCATCTTGATGGTGCTTGCCGCCGAGTAGGCGACATCGCCCAAAATGTCGATCTCGTCGCCGGTCGCCAGGTCCAGAATATAGACGGAAGCTACCGTGCGCTGGCCGTCGAAAATGAAGCCCTGACGGTCGAGAAAATTGATGATAAGCGCGCGCAGCGTTTCCAGGCTCAGGGCCTGGTCGCCGTGCGGATTGACCGGCAGGTTGACATGTCGCTGGCTGGCGGAGCGCAAGGCGGCGTCCACGGCCGGCATCGCGGCGCCGACATCCAGGGCGTAGCCGCTGCCGCCCGGATAGACGGTCAATGTCTCCAGATCGAATGTCGCGCTGCCGGGCGGGTCGTCATAGCGCGCTGCAAGATCGCGCAAGAAGGCTTCCAGCGCGTTGTCCTGATAATCCGCCACCAGGGCAATGTCCTCGGAAACAGACAATTCTATCCCCAGCAGAAAATCGAGAAAGCGGCGCCAAAACCCGCCGCCTTCTTGCCCCGACGCCAAGGCGCCGGCCAACATCGGCTCGCTGCTGATCCGCCAGCCGACTTGATCGGGGTGCAGCTGAATCGGATGTTCGCCCAGGTCATTGGCGTAGATCAAGAGAATCGGCTCGGCATAGGCGCGTTCCCAGCGCGCTACGGCATTCCGTTCGCTGAGCTGCCCTACATTTATCCCGGCCACCGTGACCCCGGCCGGCAGCTCTTGCTCGCGCCGGCTGAATGTCACCAGGAAATAAATAAGCAGGCCGACGGCCGAGACGGTAAGCAAGATGGAAAATGCCTGCATAACTGGAAATCCCGCGCGGCGGCGGCGCGAGTTAAGACTCGCATCCATACTCTGCTCCAGGGCTGCTAGACATGGGCAGCTTCGATCGATTGACGGTGAAAGCTCTTAATGTCGGGCAGCTCGTCACAATTGACCCAGGCGTAATCCAGCAATTCGTGGCTCAGCTTGCCGACGGGGCGCCTGGCCTCGCAAAGAAAAGCCAGATCAATATGATTGCGAAAGGTTTTGCTGATGTGGATGACGCGTATCACATCAACCTCAAGCTGCAATTCTTCTTTTAGCTCACGAACGACGGCGGCGGCCGGATCTTCGTCCTCGCCGATCCAGCCGCCGGGCAGGCCCCAGGGAAAGCGCGGATGGTAGGAATGCTCGACCAGTAGTACCCGGCCGCTGCCGTCAAATACTACCGCGGCCACCCCGACCGAGTACCGCGCCTGAAGCCGGCTGAAAACTCGGTAAGGCAGCCGCAGGACCGCCGGGAATCTGCGCAGGAATGCTGAGAATTGTCGTGTCACACAGGTCGCTCAACATCAAGTCTTGTCCTTTCGAGTGTAGATTGCAGGCCAGGCAACGTCAACAGCAATTCAAGCGAGCGCGGGCGCGACTGCCGGCGCAATCATGGCTGAAATTACAAAGTGCGCTGACCGCGCCTATGCTATACTGACTCCCAATGCGCGCCGTCCGGCGAGTATGTTTGTTTTGTGTCGACGGCGGCGCCGGAGCATGCGCGCAAATGACGGCAGTTTACGGAAAGACCGGGCCGCGTACGCTTAGGCACAGCCTCTTCTGGACGGTTGAAATTGTCAGTAATGCCGCGTGAATTCCTTGAGCTCTTTGTGCAGTTCCCCGGCGATCTGCTGTTTTTCCTGCTGGTGATTGCATTCAGCCTGGGCGCCTTGTACCTGGCCATCGGGCACCGTTCTCGCTTTCCGTTAGAGCACGCCACGCGCCGCTATGTTTACAGCGCCGCCGGTATTCTGCTGGTCTGGCTGGTGATGATGGGCGCTGCGTTGCTGGCGCAATCGGCAAATATCAGCACCAATAGATTTATGCCGCCGCTCGAGCGGCTGGCATACGCCCTGACGCTTGTAGTAATGGCCTGGGCTTTTCTCAGCGCTGACTTCGAGGGCTGGCGGAATCGGTCAAATCTCTTTGTCTTTGGCGTCAGCTTGATTCTGTTGCTCGTCTATCTGAACACCGCGCGGGGCTGGCTGGCCCTGGCGGACGAAGCCAGCAGCTTTAACGCCTCGCCTTTCGCGACTCTATGGTCAAGCATACCGGTAGCGATTGCCATGGCCGGCCTGATGCTGGCGGCATTCAACGCGCGGCATGTCATAGACGCGCCGCTAAAAGTCCTCGTTTTTCTGGTCTTCATTCTGGGAAACGGCCTGGACCTGGTTCTGCTGGCGGATGGCAATCGCGTCGGCAGCTATCTCGGCGGAGCGCGCCTGGCGTACGTCGCCGGCCTGGCGCTTTTCCCGCTAATCATCTATCGTCTGGCGGTCGCGCTATTGGAGAATAGTTTGGTCGAAGTGGTGATGGCGGCTTCTCAGCCTTCAGCCGCCGTGGAGGCGCCCGCCGCAAATGCAGAGGTACCGCCCGCCGACCCGCTCCTGTCCGCGCCTTCTTCCTGGAGCTTTTCGGCGGCCCCGGTGCAAACAGACCGCCAGCTGATTCTGAACGCCCTGGCCACAATGCTGGACCGGCGCGACAACGCAGACTTGCCCGCGCTGGTCGTGGAATCCGCGCTCCAGGCCTTGGGCGCCGACGTCTGCGTATTGGTGCGCGCGCAAGACAACAACTACGCTGATGTCACTGCCGGCTATGATCGGGTCGCGGACCGGCATTTATCCGGAATATCATTGAATCTCAACGAACAGCCGACCCTGCTCGAAGCGGTAAAGCGCGGCGAGCAGACGATCATGTTTCCCGAGTACCACGCTGACGAACTGGCTGATCTGTTTCGGCGATTGAATATCGCGTCTTTGAGCAGCGTTTACGTCCAGCCGCTGATGCTTGGCGGCGACATGCAGGCAGTCCTGCTCGCGAGCATTCCCTATCGTCAGGTGGATTTGTCCGTCGAGCAAATTGAGTTGCTGCGAGACCTGGGCTTTCTGGCAGCGCACATACTGGCGTGGAGCGCGAGCGACGCCGCTTCAAGCGCAGAGGCGGACGCCCGGCAGGTTGAGCAAATCGCGTCCAGGCCGGTCGAGTCTGCGCTGGACGCCGATATGCTGATGGCCAATCGGCATGAACTGGAGACCAGCTTCGCGCGCGTTACCGAGCGCCGCCTGAAGCTAGCGTCGCAGGTGGCGCAGCTTAAGCAGCAATTGGACCAACAGCAAATTCGCTTGTTGGACGCGCTCTCTGTCGAACAGACCGATCCGCGCGCTCTGCATCGACTGACCGCCGCTATGGACGAGCAGGCGAGGGTGCGGGCCGCTTGCGAGCTGAGCGCGCGCGAACTTCTTGATGCGGAAACGGTATTGCGCGTCCTGAATGTGGCCAGTGGAGAGACGATAGCTCAGGTCATCCGCGAGTTTCTGCATAAAGAATACAACTTGCTGGTGGGCGTCCGCGATCGCCTGCGGCGGCACGTCAATGGCCTGCTATTGGCAGGGCAGGGCGCAGCCAGCGATGGCATCGCCCCCATCTTGCAGAGCCTGGCGGACGAAACAGCGCAACTTGACCTGGAACGCGAACAGCAGCGCAGACGTCTGGATTCGATCACCTCAAAGCTGGAGGCGATGGGCGTCGGCAATAGCTTCAGCAATACCACGCATCTGCTAATCCAACTGTATGCCGAAAGAAAGACGCTGGCGCAGCATCTCGACGATCTTAATGAGGATCGCAAGCTGTTAGTAAATGAGCGTCAACGGCTGATGGCGGCGGGGCGCGGCGATAGCGACGAACTTGAGCGGCAGCTGAAGCATCTAAGCGCCGACCACGAGCAATTGCTTCACGCGCGTGAAGACATGCGGCGGGAGCAGGGCGAACTTCTGGCGCGCCTGGAGGCGGCCGAAGGCGAAAAACAGGCCCTGCGCGCCCGCATTGATGAACTTGGCGAGGCCGTTGCCGCCAAGGCCGAAGGACAGCAAGCCTTTGACCAGCGGATTGCCGCCTTGACCGAAGAGCGCGACAATCTGCTGCAACTGCGCGACCAGCTTACCGCGCGGGTTGCCGCGACTATTGAAGGCGGCGAAAGCGGCGCTGCCGGCCAGCTCGAAGCGTTGCGCTCGTCTGTAGAGCGCTTGACCGAGCAGCGGGAGCAACTGGCGCTAGACTTGAGCGATGCGCGGACTGAACTGGAATCGTTGCGCGCCGAGGAGCCGCCAAATCAGGATTCGCCGGAGCAGACAACGATCGGCGCCGCGCCGCCGCAGAGCGACCTGCTGGCCGGCGTCTTGGGCGACTTGCAGCCTCAGATCGCGTCAATTTCAGATTACACCGAGCTGCTTTTGACCGAGTCGATTGGCATCCTGGGCGCGGCTCAGCATCAGGTGCTGCGTATGCTCGCAGGCGATATTGAATATCTGGTGAAGACAATCAGCGAAGTGCGGAATTTTGCCCGGATCGAGGCCGCCAACTCTGGTTTGCAGCGCGAGGCTGTCGATGTGCTCAGCGTGGTGGAGGATCTTGTGGAGGAGCAAGCGACGCAGCTTGACGACAGCCAGCTGATGCTGGAATTGTCGCTTGATGATCACCTGCCGCCGGTCAATATCGACAAAGACAGCCTCAAGCAATTCCTGGCGCATTTACTAGACAACGCGCGCGCCGTGTCTCCGGCGGGCTCGCAGATTGGTATCGCCGTGTCGGCCGGCCCGATACTATTGCCGGGCGCTGCGGAAGCAGTCGAGGCGGTCGAAATTGCCATACGGGATCAGGGCGGCGGCATTGCGCAAGCTGATCGGCAGCGTATATTCGCGCGCAAATACCGGCGTGAAAATCCTCGGATTGCCGGGTTTAGCGACACCGGCGTGCGAATGAGCATCGCGAGAGCTTTTGTTCGCGCCCACGACGGTGACATGTGGGTTACGAGCGACGACGATGGCGGGTCAGTATTTCATCTGGCGCTGCCACTGCAAATGGTTGCGTCAATCGAGGACTAGCCAATGCGGCGCAATATAGGCAAGGAGCTGCTCATAGCTCTGATTGCGGCTCTTGCGCTGCTGTTTGCCGGACTATTCGCGCTACTTCTGTCCACATCGACGCAGAACCCGCCGATACCGCCAAGCCCCTCAGAACGACCTGAGATTTCAATCACAGCCACCGAAAAGTCGCCCTCCGTTACGCTCACGACCGAGTCTCCGGTTATATCCGAGCGCACTGCGACAACTGGGCCGACAAGCAGCCCTCCAGCCAGCCATACCGCTACAGTCGCTGATACGTTGGTTGCGCCTGCTCCCATTGAACAGGTCACTGCGACTGCCGCCACGCTTTCACCCACCGCAACGCCCGAAGACACGCGCGCGGCCACGCAGCAACCATCAGCCGAAGTTGACTTGACCGCCGATCGCTTGACCGCTTTACTCACAGAGGAAGCCACACTCGCGACTGTCGCCACCGATTCGACTGCGGCCGAAGCGCCAACACAAGTGGATACTGCGCTTCCGTTGGCGACGGCGGCATTAACCCGGCAGCGGACTGTCGAGCCTCACACAGGGGTTGCAACTGCACGCGCGACGGGTGCGACGTCCGAAACTGACCGGCCGCCGTTTGAAGTGACTGCCCCTGTTTCCGTCAGCCCGACGCAAAGGCCTACAGCAGAGGTCACCGCGGTAACGGCGCTCGCGCGAGACACAGTCCAGTCCGCCACGCCGACTGCAACGGCAAGCGTGACAGTCATTGCGACGGCGACAGACTCGCCGCCGGCTGGAGCAATCGCCCGCGCTTTGGCACGGTTTACGAGCACGGCCTCAGCCCGAGCGACGCGGACGGCGGAAATCCACGCGCCGACGGCGACAGCGCTCGCGCGAGACACAGTCCAGTCCGCCGCGCCGCTTGCAACTGCAAGTATGACGATCATTGCGACGGCGACAGACTCGCCGACGGCTAGAGCAATCGTCAGGGTGGAACTAGCAACGAGCAGTGCAACTGCGCGTGCGACGCGGACGGCGGAAATCCACACGCCGACGGCGACAGCGCCTGCGCGAGATACTGTCCAGCCAACCGCGCCGACTGCAACGGCAAGCGCGACGGCGGCTGCGGCTGACTCGCCGACGGCTGGAGCGACCGTCCGCGTGGAACGAGCAACGAGCAGTGCAACTGCGCGTGCGACGCGGACGGCGGAAATCCTCTCGCCGACGGCGACGGCCTTTGCGGGAACCACTGTAGAGCCTGCCGCGCCAGCTGAAACGGCAAGCGCGACTGCAACATACTTGCCGACGGCTAAAGCAACCGTCCGCGCCGTGGAACGAGCAACGAGCAGTGCAATTGCGCGACGGACGCGCACGGCGGAAATCCACGCGCCGACAGCGACCGGGCCTGCGCGAGACACAGTCCAGCCCGCCGCGCCAGCTGCGGATGCAAGCGTGACAGTTATTGGGACGGCGACAGCGCCAGCGCGAGACACAGTCCAGCCCACCGCGCCAGCTGAACCGGCAAGCGCGACTGCGACGGCGACAGACTCGCCGACGGCCGGAGCGACCGTCCGCGTGGAACGAGCAACGAGCAGTGCAACTGCGCGTGCGACGCAGACGACGGAAATCCTCTCGCCGACGGCGACAGCGCCTGCGCGAGACACAGTCCAGCCAACCGCGCCAGCTGAAACGGCAAGCGCGACGGGGACAGACTTGCCGACGGCTGGAGCGACCGTCCGCGTGGAACGAGCAACGAGCAGTGCAATTGCGCGACGGACGCGGACGTTGGACATCCACGCGCCGACGGCGACAGCGCTCGCGCGAGACACAGTCACGCCCGCCACGCCGACTGCAACGGCAAGCGTGACAGTCATTGCGACGGCGACAGACTC
>CAZWCV010000022.1:0-12549 GCA_964632725.1 uncultured Anaerolineaceae bacterium | reverse complement strand
GCGACGCAGACGGCGGAAATCCTCTCGCCGACGGCGACAGCACCAGCGCGAGACACAGTCCAGCCCGCCACGCCAACTGCGGATGCAAGCGTGACAGTTATTGCAACGGTGACAGACTCTCCGACAGTCAGAGCTATCGTCCGCGCCGTGGAACGAGCAACGAGCAGTGCAATTGCGCGGGCGACGCAGACCGCGAAAGTACCCACTGCGACGGCAACTGTGCTTGCGGGAACCACCGTCCAGCCCACCGCGCCGACTGCAACGGCAAGCGCGACGGCGACTGACTCGCCGACGGCTGGGGCAACCGTCCGTGCTGTGGGACGGGAAACGAGCACGGCCTTAGCGCGTGCGACGCGGACGTTGGACATACACGCGCCGACGGCGACAGCCCTCGCGCGAGACACTGTCCAGCCCGCCGCGCCAGCTGAACCGGCAAGCGCGACGGCGGCTGCGACTGACTTGCCGATAGCCAGAGCAACAGTCCGCGCTGCGGAATCTGTGACGGTCACAGCCGTAGCCCGGGCGACGCGGACGACGGACATCTCCGCGGCGACCGAGGCGACCGCTACCTCGCGCGTGACCGCCCAGACAACACAGCCAGGGGCAACAGCCTCAGCGACGATCTTCGCGATTGAGATCGTAACCCCAGCGCCGATTTACGAAGAAGAATCGGCTACAGAGCTAGCGCTGACGTCGACCGTATCCGCTACCGCAGCTGTTCAAATGTCTGCGACAGCGACGTCACCCGCAGCGGGAGACGACCGGCAAATAGCAGCCGCAAGTCCGGCGGCGCTTGCGCATACCCCCACACCGACCGCGGAAGAAGCGCTATTGCCGGCATCAACGCCTTCGCCTCAAGTGACGCCGACGCCTGCCGGCGCTACAGATGACCGGCTGATTCCGCAAGAGCCTGTCATATCGGATGTAACGTCCTTTGCCGACCGTCGGGAATCTTTTGTACGAGGGCTTTCCGGAGCTATCGGCTGGCCCGGGCGCGCGCCGATCTTGCCAGAGCGAACCCCGGAAAGCGCAAGGGCCACACCAGAAAACGAGCTGACTGCAATAGAAAGCCCAACCATGACAGCGACGGCAGACGCCGCTGATGCCCGCGCGACCGAGTTTGTCGCTGGGGGTGCGACGACGGCGCCGACGCAGGCGGAGATCAAGGACGCAACCGAGACGCCCGTTGAGACTTCACCGACAGCGTATCGCGCCGAGCGGACCGCGGCGCCAACTGCGACGGCCGCGCGCGTTTTGGCAACGGCTACGGATTCCGTCCTCGCAATAGTGATTCAGCCGTCAGATGCGCCATCGGCCAGCGAAGCCACAGCCCCCGCGCCTCTCCGAGCTACGCGGCCCCCGACTGATGCCCGCGATCCGGCAGCGCGCGCGCCAACCGGAACCGCAGACCAGCCGACTATAGACAGAGCGTCCCCTACATCCACCGCGACGCCGGCGATTCCAGCCTCATCAACAGCTTTCGTAATCACTGTACAGACAGCAGTTTTCACGCCGACCGCAGAAATCGACGCCAGCACGAGGACGCTTGAAGCGACCGCCGTGCGGCAGGCAACACGGGCAAGAATAAGTGCGACCGCCACGCCTCCGGCGGCGCGAAGGGTCAGCGCAACGGCCGCCATATTTGAACCGGCGGCGACATCCGTGGCGGCCGCAGCGACCGAGCGCACTGGCGATGTGGACTCCCGCACAGCCACGATCGAAGCTGCGACAAAGCTCCCGGCTACCGTCGTCAAGACGCCGACATTTGCGCAGACCTTGACCGTCGCGGGAGGGACGGCGACTCAAGCCCGCTTGGAAACCGTGACTGCCGCCACGGCAATTGAACCAACTTCCAGTCCGACTATGTCCCAAGGGGAAGCCATTACCGCGGCTACACGTCTCGCGTCGCCGGCGACTGCGGTAGCCGAAACAAGCGCTACCCTTACGCCGGCTGACGAAACCGCCACGCCACTGCCCGCAGTCTTCGCTCATTTGATCGCGACTCCGACTGCTTTCGGCGCGGTTGACCCAGACGCCGATGCGGACTGTGAAATCGTGGAGACCTGGCTGCCGTATGAAGTGCGGGACGGCGACACGCTGCTTGCCCTGGCGCTCGCAACCGGCAGTAACCTGATCGAATTGCGCGAAGGCAACTGTTTCGGTCCGGTGACCGGCATTATCGTTGGCGACATTATCGCGCTGCCAGAGATGCCGGAGACTCCGATAGAGCCAGCTACGCCGCTGTTTCCCGTGTCCGACGACGCCTATCAAGTTGTCGGCTGCGATTCGGGCCTCGCGATGATCGTCGAACCCGCGCCAATGTCCATGCTGCAAGGCGTTTTTGCCGTCCGCGGCCGCGCGCAGGTTCCCGCAGGCGGCAAATACCGAATCTCGCTTAAAGCTCCCTGGACGCCTGAATATCATCGTTTCCTGGATGTTGAGCGCTCGGTCAGCGATGATGTGATAGGCTTGATTAATACTGAGATCTTTGGCCCCGGCTTGCAGCGGCTGCGGCTGGAGATTGTGGGCGGCGATGGCGAAATCCTGGAAGGCAGCGATTGCGAAGTTCCGGTAGTATTCAGAGCGCCTTAAACGCTGATGGACGCCTGTGCGCCCAATTCAGCCGGGTCGCGGGGGAAGTGAGTTGACTGCAAAACGCTTGTTCAGCCGGCTGACCAGGCTGCTTGTGTTTGCGCTTTTACTGGCGCTGCTGCTTGCGCTGGTGTGGACGACCCTGCAAATCGCGTTGGTGACTGATGACAGCGCCGATGCGGCCGGGACCGCGGAAGCGCGGCGGGCCTCCTATCGCGCCACTGCGACCGCTATACGCGCCGAGGATAATAAGGCCAGCCTGGAATACAACTCGGGTCTCGTGCTAATGCAAGACAGCGCATCCGCGGGAACGCCGGCGTCTGCCGCCATGGACGAGACCGCCATTGAGCTGGCCGCAACCGCCGCGCCGGGCGACTTTAACTTGCCGAAGCTGCTGATTCCGCGCGGGCCGCCCGAAGGCAAATGGCTGTCCGGGTTGCTGGCGCCGCAGCGAGTTGAGCCGGTGATCCGCCGGCATCGGCTGGTCAATATCATTCTCCTGGGCAGCGACGAAGAACTGACCGACGACAACTTCATTCGCACCGACACCATGATCGTGGTATCGCTCAATGTCGAAACCGGCTCCGTGTCCATGTTGAGTTTGCCGCGGGATCTATATGTATATATCCCGCACGGCAAAATGGGGCGCTTGAATACCGCCTTTGGAATCGGCGAGAACCTGAGTTGGGATCCCGGCCGCGGCTTCGGTCTCTTACGCCAAACCATTTTTCACAATCTCGGCATCAACGTTCACTATTACGCGCGGGTGAACTTTTCCGGATTCGAAGCCATCATCGATCGGCTGGGCGGCGTTGACATCGCTGTCGACTGCGACTACCGCGATCTGTATCCGACCGCGACCGGCGAATACCGCTGGCGTACCTTGCCGGCGGGCCTGCACACATTTGACGGTTTCGACGCGCTTTGGTTTGCGCGGACGCGAAAATACACCGACGACTTCGACCGCGGACGGCGGCAGCAGCTGCTCTTGCGCGCCATGTGGCGGAAAGCGCGCGGCGAGGGGCTCGTCGCGACGATTCCGCGTTTGTGGAGTGAAATGAGCGACCTGGTGGACACGGACTTGCCGCTTGATATGCTGCTGCGTTTGCTGCCGCATTTGGCGGCGCTTGATCTGGCCGATGTGGAGAACATTACCTTTAAGAAGAAATACCACACGACTGAGTGGATTACGCCCGGCGGCGCGGAAGTGCTGTTGCCGAATGCTGAGGCAGTCGCCGCGCTTATGCAAGACTTCTATACGCCGCCGTCTCCGAACCAGGTTTCGATAGCGGGACCGAGCATCGGCGTGTACAACGCCTCGGGCCGGGAGAATTGGGATGTCGTGGCGAGCGAGCGCTTGCGCTGGGACGGCTACAACGCGGTGGCCCTGGGAAAAGCGGGCGACGGCGAAAGCCTTGATTCCAGCCAGCTGATCGATTATGTCGCCACGCAGAAGGGCAGTTTGGTTTCGAGAATCTTGCGCGCCTTGAATATGACCGAAGACCAGGCCGCGCTGGACGCCCGGGCCGACCGTGACTACGACTATGTGGTCAAGATCGGCCGTGACTACGAATCATGTACCTATGGCGTCTTGCCGCTTGAAAACTAAGCGCGTATTCGTCGAAAACGCGACGTGTTGGCGTATCGCAAAAAGTGTGCTATCATTCAGTGCATAACGGGGTATGGCGCAGTCCGGCTAGCGCGCTTGCATGGGGTGTAAGAGGTCCCCGGTTCGAATCCGGGTACCCCGACAGAAGACTGACGGGCTCACCATCAGGTGAGTCTTTCATTTAGGGAGGGACAGAACATGCAGCAAGAAGCGATAAAACTGACGGCGCTGGCAAGTTGCGCCGGTTGAGCCGCCAAGCTCAGCCCGAGCGAATTGGCGCAAGTCTTGCGCCCACTAAGCGAGCTGTTTCCCAGCGCAGCCCATCCGCAAGTCCTGGTCGGTTTGGCCGAGCCGGACGACGCGGCGGTCTGCCAAGTTGACGTGGATCGCGCCATCATCTCGACGGCGGATTTCTTCCCGCCTGTGGTTGACGAGCCCTATGATTTTGGCGCCATTGCCGCCGCCAATGCCTTGAGCGATGTTTACGCCATGGGCGGGCGACCGCTGATGGCGATCAATCTGGTCGCCTGGCCCGATGACCTGGACAAAGCGATACTGGCCGAAATCTTGCGCGGCGGCGCGGAGAAAGCCAAAGAGGCCGGGGCGGTAATTGCCGGCGGGCATTCTATCAGCGATGCCGAGCCCAAGTACGGCTTGTCTGTGACGGGCGAGGTCAACCCGGGCGAGATCATTCAGAAGTCCGGCGCGCGCCCCGGCGACCAGCTGATCTTGAGCAAAGCGCTGGGCACGGGCGTTATAACGACAGCGCTAAAGCGCGGGATCGCCACGCCGGAACAAGTCGATATTGCCGTACAGTCGATGGCGCGCCTCAGCCGGGAGGCGGCGAACCTGGCGCAGAAGCATCAGGTGTCCGCGATGACCGATATCACCGGTTTCGGCTTGATCGGCCACGGGCTGGAAATGGCGCGCCTAAGCGGGGTCGACTTCGAGCTGGAATTCGGTCGTATGCAGTTCTTGCCCGGCGCTGAATACTTCGCTCGGCAAGGCGTCTTCCCGGGCGGAATGGACCGCAACCTGGAGTACTTCTCGCAGTGGGTTGATGAAGCTGCGCCACTGCCGGATTTCGCGCGCGGACTGCTCTACGATCCGCAGACATCAGGTGGGCTGTTGATGGCGGTTGCGGACGAACGGGCGGGCGACTTGCGGTCTGCGCTTGAATCTGCAGGCGAAGTCGCTTTCTTGCCGGGGCGGGTCGTCGAGGGCTCGGGCCGCATCCGGGTGGCGGCCGAAACCGAGTAGGCGACAACCGGCTAGGGAATCAAGTCGAGGTTTTTGCCAACCGTCTCAAAGGCCGCCAAAGCGCGGTCCAGGTGATGCTGCCGGTGCGTGGCGATATAGCTGGTTCGCAGGAGCGCCTGATTGGGCGGCGTGGCTGGCGGCACGACCGGATTTGTATAGACGCCCTCTTCGATAAGCGCCATCCAGGTTAAGCCCGTGCGGTATTGCTCGCCGATTTTCACCGGAATGATCGGCGTTTGGCTATTAAAGGTGTCATAACCCAGCGCTTTCAGTCCCTTGCGCATGTATTCGGCGTTCTTCCAGACCTGGTTTACGTGATTTGGCTCGTTCTCGATGATATCAAGCGCGGCCAGCACCGCCGCCAGATTGGGCGCGGGCAGCGCCGCGGAGAATATCAGCGAACGCGCGTGGTGCTGTACGTAATGAATGACATCAGCCGAACCGGCGATAAAGCCGCCGATGGATGCGAAGCTCTTGCTGAAAGTGCCCATGATCAGATCGACCTGGTCGGTCAAGCCGAAGTGGGCCGAGGTGCCGCGGCCGCCACCTGCAACGCCGATGCCATGCGCGTCATCCACCAGCAGGCGCGCGCCGTATTCCTGGCAAACATCGACAATTTGCGGCAGAAGCGCGAAGTCGCCGCCCATGCTGTATACGCCGTCAACGATGACCAGCTTGCCGGCGTCATCCGGCACGCGGCTGAGCACGCGTTCCAGGTCATCAATATCATTATGCCGAAAGCGCTTCAGCGCGCCGCGCGACATGGCCACGCCATCGACCAGACAGGCGTGCGCGTCTTTATCCAGGATGGCCACGTCATTCTTGCCCAGCAAGGCTGACACGGTGCCCAGATTGGTCTGGTAACCGGTGGAAAAAACCAGGGCCGCTTCCTTGCCGACGAATTCAGCCAGGCGCCGGTCGGCTTCAAGGTGCAGTTCCAGCGTACCGTTGAGGAAACGGGAGCCAGTCACGCTGGTGCCAAATTGCTGCGTCGCTTCTATGGCGGCATTCTGTACGCGCTCGTCGGTCGTCAAGCCGAGATAATTGTTGGAACCCAGCATGACTACATCTTTGCCTTCGAAGGTAGCCGTGGTTCCCTCGGAGTCGCTAAGCGCCCGGAAAAAAGGATAGATTCCCATTTCCATCGCTTCTTTGGCGACAGTATAGCCGGACAGCTTATCAAATAGATCTGCCACAATTGTCTCCCGAAAAGCGTACTCGGCGTCTGGGGACTGAGCGTCAGCGAGGCGGGTCGTCCGCTTCGCGCCCACCAAGCCCGGACGACGCCTTGCATCGCCTCAGGCGTCTCGTCTTGCCCGCCGCCCGACCGGTTTTCGCATCGGTCAAAGCGCGCGATTCCCCGTGCAAAGTCTATCAGCAGCTATGGCCTTTAACAATAATCATTTGAAATCTGTACAGTCGCGGTCTGCAATAAACTTCACTTGCGCTGCCCCCGCCTCTGCGTGTAAAATGCCCAGGACATTACATGCAAAAGTATGGAGAGCCGCATGTCAAGTTTGACGGTACGCAGAATGATCGTCTGGGTGGTTTCGATGGTCTTGGGCTTGGTCTGCGGATACGGCATTATCACAGTCGGTTTTGACCTGCTGCCGGTCCTGCATTACATTCCCCTGGTCGGCTGGCTTTTCGAAGGCATTAAATCCCCGCAAGGAATTTCGATTCAGGAATACGGGATCCAGTACTTCCTGTTTACGTCGATTCCCATCGGTCTGGTATTTGTCATTTGGCTCGACGCCTTTATGGACACGCGAATCTTGCCCGACTAGATGCGGACTACATCCGAATCACACGAATCCACCTGCGGGTGGATTTTCGTTTTAAGCAAGCTGAGATGTCGCCTACAATGCGCGAGCAAATGAGAGATCTGCCATCATCGCTGATAGGATTTGCAAGTTCCTCGCTGATAGTTTGGAAGCATGGTTCAGGTAAAGCGTTCGTCAATCGGGCAATACTACAATAAGTCGGTCGCGGAGCGGCAGGCGATCGCCAAAGCCTGGGGCCAGCTGAGCGACGCGGACGTCGAGGCGCTGTCGGATTCCGGGCTTTCGCTGTCGCAGGCGAATCTGATGATCGAGAACGTCATCGGCCGCTACAGCTTGCCCTTCGCGCTGGCGACTAACTTCTGCGTGAATTCGCGCGACTGCCTGATTCCGATGGTCATCGAAGAGCCGTCTGTCGTGGCCGCCTGCAGCTACGCCGCCAAGCTGTTCAGAGAAACCGGCGGATTTAGCGCGAGCAGCGACGAGTCTGTCATGATTGGGCAGCTGCAAGTGCTGGAGCTGCCGGACCTTGAACGTGCCGGGACTCGGCTTTTGGCGCACAAAGACGAGATTCTGCGTGCGGTTAACGAGACTGGCGGAAGCATCGCAGCGCGCGGCGGAGGCGCCTTGGATCTGGAGGTCAGGTATTTCCCGTCGACCGAGGTCGGCGATATGCTGGTCGTTCATCTGCTCTACGACACGCGCGACGCCATGGGCGCCAACGCCATCAACAGCGCGCTGGAGACAATCGCTCCGCTGATTGAGCGCATCAGCGGCGGACGGGTCAATTTGCGCATCCTGAGCAACCTCTGCGATCGCCGGCTGGCGCGCGCGTCCGGGATGATCCCGGCCAGCGCCTTGGAGACTGACGCGGCCACCGGCGAACAGGTTGTCGACGCCATCGTGGAAGCCGCGGTCTTCGCCGAGATTGATCCCTATCGCGCCGCCACGCATAACAAAGGCATCATGAACGGCATCGACGCCCTGATGCTGGCCACCGGCAATGATTGGCGAGCGGTGGAAGCCGGCGCCCACGCTTATGCCGCGCGGGACGGACGCTACACAAGCCTGACGCGCTGGCGTAAAGATGATGCCGGGAATCTTCATGGCGGCATCGAAGTTCCGCTGGCGACTGGCATCGTGGGCGGGGCGACTCGCGTACATGGTGGCGCTCAAGTAGCGCTGAAAATACTCGGCGTGCGGTCCGCGCGGGAACTGGCGGCAGTGGCGGCGGCTGTCGGCCTGGCGCAGAACTTCGCCGCCATGCGCGCGCTGGCGACCGATGGCATCCAAACCGGGCACATGCGGCTGCACGCGCGACAGTTGGCGCTGGCGGCCGGCGCGGCTGAAGCGGATGCGCAATCAATCGCGCGCCAGTTGATCGCCGAAGACTGTATTCGCCTGGAACGCGCCAGGCAAATCGTAAATGAACGGAAGCGAGGCTTATGACTGAAGAAGCGAAATGGTTGATGCGGCCGGATCGCGCAGTTGGCATAGTCGGCTACGGCGCCTATATCCCGCGTTACCGACTGCCCGGGGCCGAGATCGCCCGGATTTGGACCGGCGGAAACGGCGGATCGCCCGTGAAGGAAAAGGCCGTCGCCGGCCTGGACGAAGATGTCGTCACCATGTCCATAGAGGCGGCGCGAAACGCGATACAAAGCGCCGGCATTGACGCCGGAGACATCCGCGCCGTCTGGGTCGGCAGCGAGAGTCATCCCTACGCGGTGAAACCGACCAGCACGATCGTCGCCGAGAGCATCGGCGCCTCGCCCAATATTCAGGCGGCCGATTGGGAATTCGCGTGCAAGGCGGGCTCCGAAGCGGTGCAAGCCGCCATCGGGCTGGTGGGCAGCGGAATGACGCAGTACATCCTCAGCATCGGCATGGACACCGCGCAGGGGCGGCCGGGCGACGCCCTGGAATACACTGCGGGTTCCGGCGGGGCGGCGTTTTTGCTGGGCCCAGCGGCGGAGAGCTACGCCGTATTTCAGGGCAGTTACAGTTACGTCACGGACACGCCCGATTTCTGGCGGCGAGCCGGCGAGGCCTACCCCAGCCACGGCGACCGGTTTACCGGCGAACCGGCCTACTTCGCGCATACGCTAAGCGCTGCCTCGGCCTTGATGGAGATGATGCATTCCACCGCGTCTGATTACGATTACGCCGTCTTTCACCAGCCCAATGTCAAATTCCCGGCGCGCGCGGCCAAGATACTCGGTTTCGCGCCGGAGCAGATACGGGCCGGCCTGTTGGCCAACGAGATTGGCAACGTGTATTCAGGCTCTTGCATGATCGGCTTGACCGCCATCCTGGATGGGGCAAAGCCCGGCGACCGCATCCTGATGGTCAGCTACGGCAGCGGCGCCGGCTCGGACGCCTTTGACCTGCGCGTCAGCGAGCGCATCAGGCGCAGGCCGCGGGACATGTATGCCACGGCCGACTACATCGCCCGGCGCACGCTGATCGACTACGCCACCTATGTACGCTATCGAGACAAACTCAAGGATTGACGCATGAAACCTGTGGCAATTGTTGGCCTTGGCATGACGCCGGTACGGGAGCACTGGTCGCTGTCTATCGGTGACTTGGCCGAAGAAGCCGGTCGCGCGGCCCTGGAAGATGCCGGGCTGGCTGGCGCCGACGCTCTATACGTCGGCAATGCTTATGGCGCTACCTACAATCAGCAGACTCAGCTCGGCAGCCTGATCGCCGGACGGCTGGGCCTCGCCGGGATCGAGAGCTACCGCTGCGAGGCCGGCGATGCCTCCGGCGGCGTCGCGCTGCGGTCCGGCTATCTGGCGGTGGCGGTGGGCGCGGTCAAGACCGCCTTGGTGCTTGGCGTCGAGAAAGCGACCGATGTGGTGGGGCCGGCGCGCAACGACGCCCGCAGCGTCAGCCTGGATGCCGACTACGAGACAATCAACGGCGCGACTTTGACCGCCATGGCAGCCCTGCTGATGCGCCGATATATGCACGAGCATCGCATCGAGATGGCGCGATTTGAAGGCTTCAGTGTCAACGCCCACCGCAATGGCGCGCGCAACCCCAACGCCATGTATCGGAATCTGCTGCGTTCGGGCGCGTTCGTAAAGGCGCCCATGATTGCGGAGCCGGTCAGTCTGTTTGACAGCGCGCCCGACGCCGATGGGGCCGCCGCGTTGCTGCTGGCGCCGGCGGACGAAGCGGTTGATTTGGTACCCAAACCCGTGCTGCTGGCCGGAAGCGCCGTCGCGACCGACTCGCTCATGCTGCAAGACCGGGTTGATCCGCTTCACTTCTCCGCAGTCAATCGTTCCTCGGCTCAGGCGCTGGGCCAGGCCGGCTTGTCGACTGGCGACCTGGACCTGCTGGAGTTGCACGATGGTTACACGATCATGACGGCCCTGGCGCTGGAAGCAATGGGCTTAAGCGAGAGAGGCGCGGGCTGGGCCTGGGCGCGGGATGACGGCAGACGGCTGGCGTTGGACGGTGAACTGCCGCTATGCGCCTTTGGCGGCTTGAAGAGCCGCGGCAATCCCAGCGGCGCAACCGGCGTTTATCAAGCTGTTGAGGCGGCGCTGCAATTGCGCGGAGAAGCCGGTGAAAACCAGGTCGCCGGCGCAGAGACTGCGCTGGCGCAAAACCTCGGCGGCCTGGCGTCAACCGCAGTCACGCATATTTTCAGAGCTATGCCGGAATAAACTGATAGCCTCTGCAACTGTCAAGTCCTATCAAGATAGCTTCTGATAGCTTGCCATTCCTAGACTGAAGGCCAGTAGGGGTAACCGGAACAGGGGTGAGGAGTAATCCGATGCAGGTGGCAAAGTACTGGCGAAACCGCAAGTTGCGTTATCGACTGGAAGGACCGGCGCGCCAGGAAGCGCGCGCGCTGGCGCCGCCCCGGGCTGACAAAGTTGCCGCTCAAAACGGACGCGCGGCGCGCATGCGCCAGCCAATGAGGCTGCAACAGTGACGGTCATGAACAGCGAAAGCGGTCCCCGAGTCAAGTCCCTTGACCAGGATGCGAAGTCGCTGCGAGGCGAAGTCTACAGCTATACGCTTGTACAGGATCCCCCGGGGGCTTTTGATGCGCAAGCGCCCTATTATCTGGCGCTGGTTCGCCTGGAAAGCGGAGACTTGATCACGGCGCAGTTGACCGATGTCGAGCATGACATACGCATAGGCGAGTCGGTGGAGATGGTGACGCGCAAGTTAACCACGGACGGCGCGCAGGGCATCATCGTTTACGGCTACAAATTCCGCCCTCTCGTCAGATGACCGCCGCCCGAAAGCCCCTCGGCCAGAGCACAAAAAAAAGAGCCACAACCTGGTGGCTCTTTTTATTTACTGACTCAGCTCGGATACGAGCGAACTACATGCCTTCCTTGACTTTCGATTCGTAGGCCAGCGACTGCTCGGTGTTGGAATCGAAGATGTGCATATTATCGAGATTGAAGGTAACGCCCATCTCGTGGCCGACGGTTGCGCCTGTACGCGGGTCGGTGCGCGCGATGAAGTTCTTGCCGCCGGATTCCAGATAGATGATCACCTCGTTGCCCATCTGCTCCACGACCTCGACATTGGTCGAGAGGTTTGCCGGGATGATGCCCTGCGGCAAGTAATTGGTATCGTGGATGTCTTCGGGGCGAATGCCGCAGATGACTTCCATACCGGCATGGCTACGGAAGGAGTCGGCCTTGCTTTCGGGCACAGGCAGCGTGAAGGCGCCGATATCAACCACCAGCGAATCGCCGTCTTCTTTGAGAACCGCGTCAAAGAAGTTCATGGACGGGCTGCCGATGAAACCGGCGACGAAAACGTTATGCGGGTTATGGTACAAGTTGAAAGGCGAGTCGATCTGTTGCAGTTCGCCTTCGTTGAGAACACAAATCCGCGTTCCCATAGTCATCGCCTCAACCTGATCGTGGGTCACATAAATGAAGGTAGTCTCCAGACGCTGATGCAAGCGACTGATAAAGGAGCGCGCTTCCACGCGCAACTTGGCGTCGAGATTGGAGAGCGGCTCATCCATGAGGAAAACCGCCGGCTCTCGTACGATGGCGCGGCCGACCGCCACGCGCTGGCGCTGACCGCCGGAGAGCTGCCTGGGACGGCGATCCAGCAAATGACCGATGCCCAATTCGTTGGCCGCCTCGTTCACGCGCTCGTCGATGATTTTCTTCGGCGTCTTGCGCAGCTTGAGCCCGAACGCCATGTTATCATAGACGGTCATATGCGGATACAAAGCGTAACTCTGGAATACCATGGCCACATCGCGGTCTTTCGGCGCGACATTGTTGACCACGCGATCGCCGATCAGGATTT
>CAZWCV010000021.1:36216-38037 GCA_964632725.1 uncultured Anaerolineaceae bacterium | reverse complement strand
GGTATTCTCCAGGATGAGCACTACCTCTTCCACGCCCTGCTCCACCAGCCAGTCGGTGACGATCTTGCCCACGATGGAGCTGGGCGGCGAGGTGCGGAAGACATAATCGACGCCCTGGCTGCTGCGCGGCGGTACGCCTTCATATTCGATGTAGCCGCTGGCGCTGATGAAGTCGTTGCGCGGGTGGGCGTATATGGCGGGGATTTTATAGCGCTGCGCCATTCCCATAGTCGCCAGGGCGACCGCGCTGTGATAGACGCCGACGATGCCGCTGACCTGGTCCTGGAATACCAGGCGCTCGACCGCGGCCTGGCCAAATTCGGAGATGCCTTCCGAATCCACAGTGATGACGCGGACGCGATGATTGGCGCCGTCGATCTCGAGGCCGCAGCCGGCGTTGATATCGGCGACAGCCTGCTGGAAGCCCCAATCCATGCCGATGCCGCCGGCCACCGAGCCCGGCGACGACAGCGGAACGACCCCGCCGATGAGGATGGTCTCGTCGGCGAAATCGCAGTGACTTTCGGCTTGCAGGCCGACAGTATGAATCAGAACTAGCAGTGCAACCAGACAGAACTTGGCGTGTGCGATTCTCAACACTATGCGCTCCTTAATGACGTTTCGATACAAACGCGCTAACAGCGTATAGCGTAATCGGCGTCCTGACAAGCGCGCGACGGCGTCTACCGGGCGGCGGTTGGGGCGCGCCGGTAATTCCATTGGTATGGCCGCGAGCGAATTGGGCAGGCAGGCCGGTCACGGCCGGATGCTTATCGCCAGTTTGCTCGCAACGCTGCCGTTAACGCGGGCGGGCGTCTAGCGATAGGAACCCGGATAATGATCGGCGACATCTTGCGGGTCGACGTCGGCATAGGGCCCCAGATTGGAGGCGTAGAAGACGAGCTCCACTACGACAGCAGCTGCGAAACCGCCGATCAGCCCATAGAGCGCGATGGGCATGATCTGGTCGACGAGGTTTGAGTCCGGACTGAAGATTATGCCAAGCGCCGAAACCAGGCTGGCGACGCCGGCGATACTGAAGCCGACGCCCCAGATCAGCACGGCAAGCCGCGTTCTCAGGACCAGTTTTGGCCCGATGAATCGGATCAGCCGACCGAGGTATACTTCCCCGTCTCGCAAGGCGCTGACCCCCAGGAAAAGGAAGAGCGCGCCGCCAATAATGAATATAAGTGGATTGTCGTTCATCAGAAGTCTCCCGCAAACTGTCTACGTGCTTGATGTATAGTGTGGGCAAAGCGCCGCCAGCGACAGGCAAGCCGGCGCCGCTCGCCATTGCCACGCATCTATACTAGATTCATTGCAAACAAAGTGCAAACGGGGAATTAACGTGCCACGCTTATTCGTCGCCATCGACTTGCCGGAAAGGACCAAAGACCAGGTGCTGGCCTTGCGCCGGGACGACCTGCCGCCAGGGCGCTGGGCGCGGCGCGCGGGCCTGCATTTGACCCTGCACTTCATCGGCGATGTGCCCGAGGCGGTGGCGCGCGCATACGCCCGGGCGCTGCGGCAGGTCGAGACGCCGGCTTTCGATCTCCTCATCAGCGGCGTGGGACAATTCCCGATCGACCAGCGTCCGCGCGTCATCTGGGCCGGTGTGCAGAATACACCGCCCTTGCGCGAGCTCTATGAAGCGGTCGGCGCGGCGCTGGAAAGCGAGGGCTTTATACGGGAGCGGCGGCGCTTCCACCCGCATATCACGCTGATGCGCTTCAAGAAGCCGCTGCGGCGCGGTCTCGCCAGCCGCTGGCTGCAGGCGCATATGGACTTTCAGGCCGAGCCGGCGCGTATCAAGCAGTTCAC
>CAZWCV010000021.1:0-36116 GCA_964632725.1 uncultured Anaerolineaceae bacterium | reverse complement strand
CTTTTTCGGCAGCCTGTGAACCCGCAGCAGCAAACCGCCGGTGACGATCATCAGGCCCATGGCCAGGAAGGCGTATTCCAGCGAGGTCTCGGCGATGGCGGCGAATATCGGCGCGGCCAAAGCGGCGAAGAGATTCAGAAACATGTTGATCAGGGACAAGACCGTGGCGCGATTGCGGCTTTCGATAATGGCGTTCTGGTAAGCCGAGAAGAGCGGCGCCTTCATGTCGTTGAGGCCGTACATCATAACCATGACCAGGACTGTAGCCGCCGGACCCGCCGCGACCGCCAGCAACCAGTACATCAGACCGGGCAGCAAGATCAGCAGGGCGATGGCGCGCGCCTGCCCCAGACACTCCTCCAGCTTGTAGGCGTAACGCTGGGTAAAGGCCGCCAGCAAGCTGCCCACTGATAGCACGGCGGCTACCACAAAGGGCGAGACCTCATTTTGCGTCAAATAGGGCGGGCCCAGAGTCGTCACCAGCGATGATGTGATGGGCGTGGTGAAGACGACCAGCAGCGCCAGCCGCCGCAGCCGCTTGTGATGCCGCAGCAGCCCCACGCCATCGCGCAGCAGCGTCACGCTGCTCGGCTTGGCCTCGGCCGAGTCGTCCGCCGGCTCGCGCAGCGTCAGACAGACAAAAGCGCCGATCAGCAGCGCCGCCGCCGTCAGCGCGATGGCGGGGATGAAGCGGTCGACGCCGGCGTCCCCGATGATCAGCCCGCCGATGATGGGCGCGATGACAAAGGCGATTTGCCCCCAGCTGTTCACCCGCCCCATGGCCCGCTTCATCGCGTCCTCGCGGTTCTTCGGCGGCAGGCTGTCGTAGACGAGCGCTTCAACCGCGCCCGAGGCGAAGGCGAAGCCGGTGCCGGTCAGCAGCGCGATGACGATGTACCACTCGAATGAGCGCGCGAAAATGAAGATGAACTCGCCGCTCATCAGCAGCAGGGTCGAGGCGAAAATTGACCACTTGCGCCCCACGCGGTCGGCCAGTACGCCGGTGGGCACTTCCATCAGAAATATAGTGAAGATCATGATCGATTCGATCAGGCTGATCTGCACCAGCGTCAAGCCGCGCGCCAGCAGCAGCAGCGCCAGGGCATGCACGTAGAGGTGAAAGCGCTGGCAGAAATTGATGAAGATGACTTTGTTGATGTTACCGATGTACATGGTTCGTCACGAGGGTTGCTGTGGAAAGCGCCCGCCATTATAGCAGGCGCCGGCCTTACGGCTATCGCCCAAACCGCGGCATTGCGGCTATAATTGACAGTGTGTTCATCCAACTATAGAAAGAGCGCAAAATGCGTGAAAATCGAGTACGCAGCTTATGGGCGGAGGGCAAGACGGTCATTAACGGCTGGCTGCACAGCCCCAGCACCTGGTCGGCCGAGGTCATGGCGCATCAAGGCTGGGACAGCCTGGTCGTGGATATGCAGCACGGCTTGATGGGCATGGAGACCGCGATTCAGATGCTGCAAGCCATCTCCACCACCGACACCGTGCCCATGGTGCGCGTCAACTGGAATACGCCGGGCGACGCGATGCGCCTGCTCGACGCCGGCGCTTACGGCGTCATCTGCCCCATGATTGAGACGCGCGCCGAATGCGAGGCTTTCGTCGGCGCTTGCAGCTTCCCGCCATTGGGCTACCGCAGCCTGGGCCCGACGCGGGCGCGGGTCTACGCCGGCGATGATTACGCCGAGCGCGCCAATGACACGATCATCACCCTCGCCATGATCGAGACAGAAGCCGGCTTCAACAATCGCGATGAGATAATGAGCGTGCCGGGGCTGGACGGGGTCTTTGTCGGCATTGGCGATCTGCGCTTGAGCATGACCGGGCGCGCCGGGCTGACCGCGGACGACGCCACTGTCGACTCCGCGCTGGACGCCATTCTGGAGTCGGCGCGGGCGCATGGGCTCAAAGCGGGTCTGTTCGCGGCCGATACCGACCACGCCATTGACATGATCAAACGCGGCTACGAATTTGTGACTGTGATGAACGACGTCTCGCTGATGGCCAGCGCGGCCTCGGCGGTGGTGCGGCGGGTGCGCGCGGAAGCGCTCTAGCGGCTAGGTCGCTCAGTCCGCTCGGCGACTGCCATAGGTCCTCAACTCATCGCTTGACAGCTCTTGCTCTGGAACCAAGCGATAGTGGCGTTCAGCGAGTTTTACTATTAATTCTTCCGCGTCTGTTCCAAACTCGAAAAGCGCTATACTGTTGTCGTCCATAAACTGTGCCGCAATCGGACGCGCGACTAACTGAGGAAACTTCTCTCGACACAGTGCTAAGTCCTGTTCAATTTGAACGACTCCAATTTGATCTGCCTTGCCTTTAGCTTGCGCGGGCAGGACGTAGTGCGCCCCTCTCTTGTCCAATCCCACATAAATCTCATCGGTCTCGATTTGACCGATGCTGCGCACAGTGGTCCGCAAGTGATTTTGGATGGAATAACAAGGGACGCCAGTAAAAATGTCTACAAGCCGGTTGTATCTAAGTTTCGCCAACAACGCCTGTTCGTCAGTTAAGGCATATCGCGCGACGATTCCAGGGGTAGCATCGGGTACTTTAGTAATTGGCAACATAGAATCGGGTTGAATCTTTGAAACCAGCTTGAGTTCAAAGGCGTATTTTGCTCTACCCTTGCCGACTATCACCCAGGATAGACCCGCTGGAGCTACCCGAATAATTGCGTCTGGCAGTGGATTTCGATGTCTGAAGGAATACACGACATCGCCTAGATTCTTGGGCAGAGAAATATTGAGCCGCTCCGCTGCCCACGCAATATCATCGCGCTCAAATGGGACGACTGAATCACCCGACGAATAATATTGGAAAAATATGTCTTCAATTATCTGAGAGTAGACCTTGTGTTTCGACATTAGCAGGAGTCAACCACGCCAGTGAAGCAGTAATACTTCTTCACGCAGGTGCTCTTTTGTGGCGGTAGAAAAGCGTGTTCGGAATAAATCAATATCGATAACTTCATAACCTAAGCGCTCTGCAACTTCCGCGAGGATCTGTCCCGTTCGAATCATGATTCGGAAATACGACGCTTGGTCGCCAACGACGTACGCCAACTTTGCTCCTGGACGCAGCAACGTACGCAATTCAGACAGATGGCGAGCCATACCGCCAAAATACAATCGCACAACTTTCGCGTACTGTTTCTCAAACCCGGAAGTTTTCCCCAGTTCCAGTCGCCGCTCTTCGATTGAATTCGCAAGTTCCTGGATTCTTGGAATGTCTTGTACCCAATGGTGGTCTTCATCGGCCTTGTAGACTCCGCGAGTATTCGACCTGATGAATTGCTGCTTCTGCTTTCGCAAGTCTTCCCGGCTGGACATAAAGCCCAGCAATACCGATTCAAGACGCGTCGTCCGACTATAATCCTTTTCATTTGGATATGGTGGAGAAGTAATGATTGCGTCGATCGAATTTGGCGACAAGTATCTGCGCATTTTCCTTGCGTCAGCCAGGAACACCGCTGAGCCTGTTTCTCGCAAAGCGCGGCATTCATTCAAGTCGGCAACCATCATATCCAATGCATCCAACCATGGTTTCAGTACAGGCGTATCAACCTTCTGCTTGCCTGCCCCGATTTCCGGGCCGAAGCGAAGATTACTAATCTCCTTCACCGTTTGCCTGGCAAGAGCCAGCTTGGCGTGACTTCGAAGCTCGTCCGGATTATGCCTGTCTATGCTATCCAGTAGAGTCAGCACTTTATGCAAGGGCAGCGGACTTATAGAGTTCTTTATCAATAATCGCGACTTTTCGCTGTCAAGAGTACGTAGCCGTCTGTTGTATACGCTGACGCCGAAATGGTTGTCGCCGGCAGCAAGCACACGCTCGTGAGCATTCTCGCTTACATTGTTGGCAACTTCTTGCCCGAATCTGGTTAATTCAGTTGGTTCAACATCCCAGTCTGTCTTCACACTTGCCGCAAAGTGCGCCATCGCGTTAGCTTCAACTCCGACACTGCCAATGCCAAGTTTCTTTGCTTCCACCAGCGTTGTCCCTGTTCCGCAAAACGGATCCAGAATGAGCTGCCCCCGTGAAAGCCCGAACTTTTCGACATATTGGCGAACCAAATGCGGGGGATACGACAAGACAAACCTGTACCACTCGTGAACAGGTCGGTCGCTATCGTACAGTCGATTCAATTCGTTGCCGTTTTGCAGCTGAGTTGTGTACGTCATCTGTGATCCAGGAATAACTAGAACAATTGTACAGTACACAACGCCGAATTACAATTGCCTCAGCCTGTGAATCTAACACTCACAGCGTATCGCCCAGGCAGATCTCCAGGCTGCGCGCAGTCTGCAGCAGGGGATGATCCAGCGGCACATTCTTGCGCACGCCAGCCACATCCGCCAGCGGCACGGCGCAGACGCCGTCGCCTTTCACGCCCACCATGATGTTATATTGCCCCTCGGCGATCAGGTTAGCCGCCGCCGTGCCCAGACGCGTCGCCAGCAAGCGATCGATCGGCGAGGGCACGCCGCCGCGCTGCACGTGGCCGAGTATGGTGACGCGGGATTCCAGTCCGGTGCGTTTTTCCAGTTCCAGGGTCAGCAGCTGCGTGCCGCCGCGGCGCTCTTTCTCGACTTCCGCCACTTCGACGCGGGCTTGTCGGCGTCTATCCCGCGCTGCCTTGTATTTGGCTTTGTCGCCGGCGCAGCGCTGCATGTCCGCCTCGGCTTCCGCTACCAGAGCGCGAGCGTCGTGCAGTTTTTTGCCCACGCGCTGGGTCATGGCGCCCTCGGAGACGGCCACGATGCTGAAGCGCTTGCCGCCACGGCTGCGCGCTCGGATCGAATTGGCGATGACTTCGATATCAAAGGGTATCTCCGGAATCAGAATGACATCAGCGCCGCCGGCCAGACCAGCGCCCAGCGCCAGCCAGCCGGTATTGTGCCCCATGATCTCGCAGACGATGATGCGGTGGTGGCTGTGCGCGGTGGAGTGCAGCCGGTCGATGGCTTCGCTGGCGATGCCCAAGGCGGTATCGTAGCCGAAGGTGACATCTGTGCCACTGACGTCGTTGTCAATTGTCTTGGGCAGGAAGACGACATTGATGCCCTCCTTCGACAGGCGCAGAGCGTTCTTGGCCGTACCGCCGCCGCCCAGGCAGACCAGCGCGTCCAGATCGTGCTTGCGATAATTCTCGACCATGACATCGGTCATATTGCGGGTTTTGCCGCCGATGGGCATTTTGTGAGGCTTGTCGCGGCTGGTGCCCAGGATAGTGCCGCCCAGGGTCAGGATGCCGCTGAGCTCGTCCGCGCCCAGCCAGATGACCCGATTCTGCATCAGCCCGCGAAAACCATCGCGGAAGCCAACCAGGCGCATGCCGTGTTTGTCGATCGCCACCTTGCCCACGCCGCGTATCGCCGCGTTTAGCCCGGGGCTGTCGCCGCCTGCTGTGAGGATGCCGATTGTTTTGCCAATCATCATAACTGTCCCGTATCAATAGTAGTTGTTATTCATTATAACGAGGATCGTCCCGGACTTGCAGAAACTCGGCGTCGCGGGCCGCGGTCCTGCATCGGAATCGATTTAATAACGGAGCGAGCAACTAACAGGAATTTAACCACAGAGACCAAAGAGACCAAAGGCATGCGAACGGGCAAGTCGATATATGTTATGATGTCGGTGCGACGGACGACAGGCGAGCCGCCTATGCCCACCGAAGAGCGCCTGAAGAAACTGAGAGGAGTCGCTGAGCGGCGGCAGTCTGGCCTCACCGTCGTGGTCGAAGATGTATTCGACCCGCATAACCTGGGCGCCACCGCTCGCAGCTGCGACGCTTTTGGCATTCAGGAGATCAACGTCATCTTCGAGCAGCAGCCCGCCTTCGACCCCAAAGAAGTGGGCAAAAACAGCTCGACCGCCACCAACAAATGGCTGAATTACCGCATTCATCACAGCACGGAGTCGGCGCTGCAGACGCTGAAACGCGAGAGCTGGCGGATTGTGGCCACGGTCATCGATTCCGCCGCCGAGCCGATATACGCCGCCGACCTCTGCCAACCCCGCATCGCCCTGCTATTCGGCAACGAGAAGACGGGACTGTCGGCGCGTGCGATTGCGCTGGCCGACGAGCCAGTGACCATCCCCATGCTGGGCATCGCGCAGAGCATGAATGTCTCGGTATCGGCGGCGCTGGCCATCTACGAAGTCACGCGGCAGCGGCGCGAGCGCTGCCCGGAATTGCTGCGCGCTACACCCGAGGAAGCGGCGCGGACCCTGGATTACCTGCTGGAGATGCACGAGCACTTGAGCCGGCGCAACAAACGCCTGCGCAAAGAACGGGCGCAGAGCAAACAAGCCCGTTAAGCCCCCACCCCCTGACCCCAGCGCCCCTTCGGTCCACCGCCTCACAGTGGAAGCATCCCATACGGAGGGCGGCGGCTTCTTCCGCAGATGCGCGGGGAGGCGGGCGAGCCGAGGCGCGCCCCTACACGCATGTCACTGGCCACATTCGCCAAGAGCGAATACAGCTTCTCCCCATTGCTATGGGGGGATTCAGGGGGGGGGGGGATGGGGTAGATGCTTCGGTTCAGGCGCGGGCGAAAATGCCCACGGCCGGCCGATGGTCGGTCAGGTCGTCGAAGGGGATGGCGCTTTGAATATGGCAGGAGATAACTTCAAAAGCCTGGGCTGGGTCGTGCAGCAAGATATGGTCGATTAGCACGCGATGCTGCTGGTGCGTCCACAATTCGCTGCTCTTGTTCTCCGGCGTCAGCAAGCGGAAATGCCGCTGCAGCATTTCCATCTCGGGCGCGTCCGCCTGCGCATTGAAGTCGCCCGCCAGCAAGATCGCGCGTTCCGGCGCGTCATTGGCGCGATCGGCCCGCTTCAGCTCATCCATGACATGCAGCACTTCGCTGGTTTGCGCCTGCCGCATCTGCGAGGCCGCGCGCGAGCGCTCATAGCCGGCGTCGTGGCGGTCTTCGCCGAGCAGCACACCCAGATGCGTATTGAGAAAGTAGAGCGGGACGCCGCGGTCATTCAACGAGGCGACCATCAGGTTGCGCGGCTGCGTATCGCGGTTGCCGCTGCTGTAGTGCGTGGCGCGGCTGATGGGCGTGTGGCGCGCCCAGGCGCCGCTCATATTGCAGTCCTCATAATCGGGAAAGCTGCCCCAGGACCAGTCTTCCACCGGCAGATTGGTGATGATGGCGTTGCCCTCGGCCGCGCCGCTCATATTGCGGTAGGCAGGCCGATCCCACAAATTGGGATGAGGATGATCGCACATGGTAACTTCGGGCGCGAAGGCGTCGATGTACTCCGAACCCAGCAGGCGCGCCATCTTGCGGCCGATGTTTCTGGGCTGGTCATTGTGGATGGCGATGCCCGATTCCTGCAGGGCAATCACTGTGGGCTGGCGGGGGTTGATCACTTGCTGCAGCGTGCTGTAGGCGTCGACTGCCAGTTTCTCGTGATCGTGCGGCGCCGGTCGCATTTCGCGCGCGCCGCCGATGTTGAAACTCACCACCTGGAGCATGCCAAAGTTCCGCTCTTGGAAGATTCGCCGCATTATATCATAGCCCCGCGCCAGATAAAGAGAGCGAGTAGGCCGAAGTAGAATCAAGAATGAAACGCGAAAATGTCGATGAAATGTATGCATGCGCATAACAATCGAAAGCTGTAGGGGCGTTTCGCTGAAACGCCCGCAACAAGGCCTGCCCCATCGCCCGGCCGCTCTCGCCATCTCTATGGCGGGCATCCCAATCATAAGGGAGGGACGCTCGCGGAGAATACCTGCAGAAATGTCGTGGTTTCTGTCATGATACAGGAAATAGTCTAATCTTCTTTGTAACGTCACCCTGCCCTGATGCTTCGGGAAACATCCCCCGTGAAGCGGGGGACCGAGGGGGCACAGGCCGGGGATGATGTAGGAAAACCTCGGAAAGCGCCCCTCCGCAAGGCGGCTATGCCGGCGTATCATGGCGCGCGTACGCGAAAGCAAGCGAAAGGACTGTGACCTTGGCGATGGACTTCGAAACTGCCGCGCTTATCCTCATTGATGTGCAAGAGGGACTGGACGAGCCGCGCCTGGGCCGGCGCAACAATCCGGACGCCGAAGCCAATATGGCGCGTTTGCTGCGGCACTGGCGCGCCCAAGGCCGCCCCATCTTCCATATCCAGCACATGTCCACCGAGCCAAACTCGCCGCTGCGACCGGAGCTGCCGGGCAACACCATTAAAGCCATCGTGGCGCCATCGGGCTCCGAACCAGTCATTCAAAAGCAGGTCAACAGCGCCTTCATCGGCACCGACCTCGACGCCCGCCTGCGAGCTGCGGAGATCGAGTCGCTGGTCATCGTCGGCTTGACGACCAATCACTGCGTCTCGACCAGCGCGCGCATGGCCGGCAACCTGGGCTATGATACCGTTGTGGTCGCCGACGCCACCGCCGCCCACGAACAGCGCAGCTACGACGGCAGCTATCACCAGGCCGAAACCGTGCATCAACTGGCGCTGGCAAATTTGCACCAGGAATTCGCCAGCATCCTCACCACCGATCAAGTTTTGGATCGCGCCTGAGCTATGCCAATTCGAGTGCGCGCGGCGCGGGCGGGCCAGCCAAGGCTCAGCGCCGCGGCTATCGACAAGAGTGCGGCTTGAGAATTGGGCGACACACAGCATCGCCCCTACATATCCACCCTGTGCTGAATTCCGCTACCCCTAGCGCCATAAGCCTGAGAGCGCTTATGATGGGATAATCCGCAACATACGCCAAGCGAGCGCAGCCCCGATGTCCCTAGCGGTTATCTCTTCCCTCTACCGCTGCGAAGCGCATCTGCCGGCATTCACGGCGGCTGTCTTCGGTTTCGCCAAGCGCCTGAGCGAGCGCGGCATTGAAGTACACTATCTGCCTATAGTCAACGATGCCGGGCCGCGCGAACGCGAGCAGATTGACCAGCTGGCGCGGGAGATCAACGGGGGCTACTTCGGCCGCATGACGCCGCATTATGTGCCGCGCGAGACCCTCTACGCCTCCTGGAATCGCGCCATTTCGCAGACGGCGGCGACTTGCTTCGCGCCCTGGAACGCCGACGATATCCGCTCGGCGGAGGCCGTTGCCGAGGGCTACGCCACCTTGCAAGCGGGCGCGGAACTGGTCGACTTTCCCTATACGCGCGTCATGCTGGGCAAGCGCCTGGGCGTCTGGCCGCGGCAAAAGCGCATCCGCGTGCCTTGCGCCTTTGACAGCGCGCGTTTCACCCGCCGCAATGGCCTGGGACCCTTCTTCATGGCGCGCCGATCACTCTATGAGCGGCTGGGCCCCTTCGACGCCAACTTTCGCGTGGCGGGCGACACCGAATGGGCCAGCCGCGGCTTGTCGACGGTACGGTTTCGGCCCGGGCGCGCCAATGGCGGCGACTTCCTGGTGCATGGCGGCAACCTGAGCAATACCGGCGGCGACCGCGAAGACATCGAGGTGAATCTGATCTTCATGCGCCGGGGCGCCTGGCGGCAGCTGCGGCCCGCGGACCCGCGCGCGCTGCGTGAAACCTGGGAAAGCTGGGGCAATCCCGCGCGATTGACGCTGCCCGCCGACGTGGCCGACTTCCTCTGGGGCGACGAGGCCGAGGCGCGTTGGCGGCGCTATCAGCGCGAACGCAGGCAGTCCCCGGCCCTGCGTCGGCTGCGGCTGGCCCTGGCATCACGCGGCCTGTTCTACAGCGAGGAATGGGCGCAGGCGCAGCGAGGGCGCGACCCGCAATGAGCGCGCTACGCTGGAAAGGGCTGCTCTGCACTTGCGCCATACTCCTGCTGGCGCTGCTTTTCTTCCACCAACTCGCTTTCAGCGGCAAAATCCTGGCGCGTGGCGACACCTTCAAATATTTCTATCCCTACTGGGACGCGCGCAACGCGGCTTTTCGCGCGGGAGAGCTGCCACTGTGGTCGCCCGCTCTGTTCATGGGCGTGCCCCTGCTGGCCAACCCGCAGTTGGGAACCTACTACCCGCCCAATTGGCTGACGGCGCCCTTCCGCGCGCCCGCCGCCATCAGCATCAGCATCTTGCTGCATACCGCCCTGGCCGCCGCCGGCGCCTGCGCCCTTTACCGCGTGGCCGTCAGCAGACGCTGGCTGCCCGCTCTGGTCGCAGGCATCGTCTTCGCTTTCGGCGGTTACCTGGGCGCGCATGTCGAGCAGATCAATCAACTGCAGGGCCTGGCCTGGATGCCGATTTTGTTCGCGCTCTTCCACCGGCTGCTGAGCGCTCAGCGACCAAGGCGCGCCGGGCTCTTGCTGGCGATGGCCTGGGCCCTGCAAATCTTCAGCGGCCATACCCAGACGGTCTTCATCAGCGGCATCGGCCTGGCGCTATACGGCATCTTGCCCAGCGCGTCCGCGCGGCAAAGCCGGCTTCATGCGCTGACCTTGCCCCTGCGGCGGGCGCTGCTGCCGCTGGCGGCGAGCTTCACGCTGGCGCTATTGCTGGCGCTGCCGCAGCTGCTGCCCAGCCTGGAGCTGTCGGCGCTGTCAAACCGCAGCAGCGGTTTCAGCGCGCAAGCGGCCACGGCCTTTTCGCTGCCGCCGAGTGTGCTGGGGCGCGCCCTGCTGCCCAGCTACGACGGCCAACTCTTCGGCGAATATGTCGCGAGCGCCGGCATCATCGGCTTGGGGCTGGCGCTTTGGGGCGTCGCCTCCCCCGCTTTCAGCAGGCGTACGCGCTGGATTTGGCTGCTGTTGGCGCTGGTCGGTTTGGCGCTGGCTTTCGGGCGCTACAATCCGCTCTACCTGCTGCTGGCGCATCTGCCCGGTTTCAACTTGTTTCGCGTGCCGGCGCGTTTCCTGGCGTTATTCAGCCTGGCGCTGGCGCTGCTGGCGGGCATGGGCGTCGAATCGCTAAGCCATACCCCGCGTCAGTGGCGTCGAATCGGGGCCATCGCCGCATTGCTCGCCCTGCTGATCGCTGTCACGCGCTTCGCCCTGCAGCCCGATGGCGGTCTGTTTTTCGGCGGTCCGCAGATTAGCGACCGCACGCTGCTAATCTGGGTCGGCAGCGCTCTGTTGCTCATCGGCCTGTTGCTGGCTCGCCATAACTGGACGCAAATTGCCGCCGCCGTCTTCCTGGCGCTGGAGCTCTTCCTGGCGTCGCTGAACTTGCCTTACAACGATCTGTCGCCGCCCGACGTCTACCTGGGCCAGCGCGAGACTGCGAGCGAGCTGCTGGCGCTGCAAGCCGACGAAGTCGCGCCAAGTCGCCTGCTCGCTGTCAGTCCGCTCTTCTTCGACCCGCTCGATATCAGCGACTTGCGCGCGCGCTACGATCGGCTGGGCATGGATTACGAATCGCAATTTCACGCCCTGGACGCGATAAAAATGCAAGAAATGTTGATGCCCAACCTGCCCATGACCTGGGGCATTGCCAGCATCGACGGCTTTGGCGGCGGCATCACGCCCAGTCAGCGCTACTCCTTGTACAGCACGCTGCTGCAGCCGCCGGATGCGCTGCCGGCGGTGGACGGGCGGCTGGGCGAGCGCCTGACGCTGCGCAGTTGCCGCAGAGCCTGCATCCCGCCGCTGCGCTGGTTGAACGCTACCGATACGCGCGCCGTCATCACCGACAAGGTCTTTGACTTTTGGCAGGACGGCATCTTCTACGATACGGCGCTATGGAATTTCTGGGACGGCGTGACTGAATTGGACGCGCCGGACGGACGCTTTGATCGCGTCGGCGTCGT
The DNA here is from genome assembly GCA_964632725.1 of uncultured Anaerolineaceae bacterium. Classification (GTDB taxonomy): domain Bacteria; phylum Chloroflexota; class Anaerolineae; order Aggregatilineales; family Phototrophicaceae; genus UBA6055. Next base: position 24,408 of record CAZWCV010000021.1, on the reverse strand, counting down.
GCATCGGCGGCCGCTGGACATCGACGCGCCGGCCATCCCCGTGCAAGAAGGCTTCTCGCTGACGGTAACGGATATGGCCGACCTGCCGGATATCCTGCGCCAGCAGCCGGGCGTCGTCGCGGTGACCGCCATCAACAGCGCAGACCCGGAAGACTTCCAGGAGATTCAGCCGCCGCCATTCGAGCGCGTCTTCAGCGGCGCGGTCAAAGTCTTCCGCACCCCGCCGGCGGGCAAGCGTGCTTACCTGGCTGGCGAAACGCGCATCGTCGCGGATAATCACGCCGGCGATCTAGAGGCGTTGCGGCTGCTGCGCGATGGAGACATCGACGTCATCCATGGCGGTTCCGAAGCGCGTGGCGAGTCGCCGGGCGCCGGGCGGGTCGACATCCTGGAGTATACGGACACGCGCGTCAGCCTCTCGGTTAGCGCGCCGCAGGCCGCCACCCTCATACTGAGCGACGCCTGGCATCCGGGCTGGCAGGCCACTGTGAACGGGTCGCCAACGCCCATCCAGCGGGCCAATCTGATCTTTCGCGCCCTGCCCGCGCCGGCCGGCGAGAGCAGCGTCGTCTTCAGCTTCGAGCCGCTACTTTGGCAAGCCGCGCTTTACATTGGCTGCGCCCTGTGGTTGATTACATTACTGGCGGCGCTGAGCCCTTCCCGGATGCAAGCCCTGTTCAGCCGCCTAAAACAAAGGAGAAGCAAAACATGAGATTGGGTACTTACGTCGAAGTCCTGAATTATGTGGACGATACCGCTACCGCCGGCGCTTATTACCAGAAGCTCGGTTTGGTCCCGCTGGGTGATGATGTCTACACCGACGGCCGCTATCACCTGCATCTGGTGGCGGGCGACGGCCACAACCCGACACTGCGCTATTTCGGCTGCGACCTGGCCGCGCTGCGAGCGGGCGGCCTGGACATCGTCGACGGCACGCTCACGAGCCCGGCCGGCATCCGCATCTTGCTCAGCGGCGACGCGCCGCCGCGCCAACTGCCGCACGATAACGTCGCCAAAGCGCAAGATATCACGCGCCTGGGCAAGTTCGGCGAGCTCTCCGCCTTCATCCCCGATATCGAAGTCGAATGCGCCTTCTGGGAAGCGGCCGGCTATGAGGTCCTGGGCAAATACGAGCAGCCCAGCCCCTGGGGCATTTGGCTGGATCAGCTCTTCCTGATCGGCTTGCATCAGGATGATGTCGACGAGCCCTTCGCCATCTGCCATTTCGCGCCCGATATGAAGCAGGTCAACGCCGACCTGGTGGCCGAGGGTTTCGACTTGCAGCCTTTTGACAGCGATACGCTGCCGGACGACCTGACCTACCAGAAGCTGATGACGCCCTACGGCATCCTCTTCTATCTCTTCACCGGCGACATCTCTGAGGCGCAGCCTTAGCGGCGGGTCTGCTCACTCAATGAATCAGTTGTTTTCCAGCAACCGTTCTTGCCAACGCTGTAGGGGCGTTTCGCTGAAACGCCCGAATTCAGAATATAAGACGGCGGGCGTCTCGGCGAGACGCCCCTACGCGAATCAAAACTGGAAAGCCGCCAGAGCGCGGCGGTCCCTGGTGGCCTTTAGCGCACACTTGCGAGGATAACCTCTTGAGCGACAACGGCGTCACACAGATCGCGGACGACATCGTACAAGTGCGGATTCCGCTGCCCTACGCGCTGAACATCGTCAACTGCTACCTGTTGCGCAGCGCGGCGGGCTGGACGCTGGTCGACACCGGCTTGAATACAGCGGCGGCGCGCGCGCAATGGCGGACGGCGCTGAACGCGCTGGATATCAGGCCGGACGCCATCGAGAAGATCGTCTTGACGCACATGCACCCGGATCACTTCGGCATGGCGGGCTGGTGGCAGCGGCAGACCGCGGCGCCCATGCCGCTCTACTTGCCCGAGCGCGAGCGGCGCCAGATGCAAGTCTTCTATCGCCGCGAGAATACGCCGCTCTACCACCAGTGGATGCTCGATTGCGGCATGGACGAGGAGTCGGTCGACAACATCGAAAGCGCCTTGTTCAGCACGCGCGATTCGACCCAGCCCCACCCGCTTGACGAGCGCTTCCTGCAGGCGAATACGACCGTCCGTATGGGCGAACGCGACTTCCAGACGATTCACGCGCCCGGGCACAGCGACGGCCAGATGATTTTCTACGACGCCGCCAACCGCCTGATGCTCTGCGGCGATCACGTCTTGATGCGCATCACGCCCAATATCGGCAGCTGGCCGCATACCGAGCCGGATCCGCTGGGTCGCTATATGCGCTCGCTGAACGAGCTGGCGGCGCTGGATGTGCGGCTGGCGCTGCCCGGGCACAAGTGGCTGATCAGCGACTGGCGCGGACGCATCGAGGAGCTTATCGCGCATCACCATGCGCGCCTGGAGCAGACGCTGGCTGCCCTTGAGCCGGGCGCGAGCACGACGCTGGGCGTGGCGGCGCAGCTATTTGACCTGGAGCGCTTGACGCCGCACGAATGGCGCTTTGCCCTGGCCGAGACCCTGGCGCACCTCAACTATCTGCTGGAGCGCGGTGAAGCTGCGCGCGCCCCAGTTGAAAATAACGAGGCGACCCGCTGGATGGAGACCGGCGTCACGCAACAGTAGGCGCCAATCTCCCCACAAGCGCGACTTATTGGCCGGGAGACCGCGCCCGCCGCGAGTACTGTCGAATAAGCGTGTCTTTACCCGTTTCGACCGATTGCTGAAGCCGATAACCATTATCACGCAATAAACTGTCAAGCTCGTCGATGTCAGGCGGTATCACAGAGGCTTGATGAAAGACCCAGATATCAGGCGGTGACTTTCCATTGATGTATTCCTGAGCTTCCCTGCTCTCGAAGATCACTTCCACTTGTATGCCGTGCCGCGCGAAATAGTGCTCCTCAAAGCTACTGAATCCATAGTTTGGAAAGCGCATCTCAATCCAATTGGGTATCTGCTGAAAGCCAATTACAAGCGGCCTGGATTCACTTTGAACCGCAAGTCGGGATATTGTGTGCAGAGGCGCTTGCGTAATCGCCCGCCGCCACCCGTAGGTGACATACAGATCAGAATCACCGCTCGAGTGATGGGAAACACCAGCCATCACATAAAAGGCGACGAAGACTATCATCCAACTCCGCTGTTGAGCCAGGGCGAATAGACCAGCGGCGATCAGAAGCAGAAAGGGCAGGAGCAGCGCAGCGACATATCGCATTCTTTCTGTAGGGATAAGGCCGACGCCAACGCTGAACGAGACGACTGCTAGCCCCAGCACAGAAAGCAGGAGCATTCGCAGCTGCGGTTGACGGGCCCGGCTATTGGCCGTAGCGAGCGCGATGCCTGCCAGTGGCAGCGCAATCAGCGCCAATTGTCCCGCCGCGTATGAACTATTGAGTACAACCGACAAGCCGGCTCTGATGAATTCAACCGGTGAAATTAGAGTCATTGACAAGGTGTTCTGCGCCGCGCGATCCAGGAGTGAATGGGCCAGCACATCCCTATAGATATTTGCTATGTAGGGCGACGCAAGCGCGAGCGCGCCGGCAATTGCAGCGGGGAACGCCAGCCAACGCCGGTCTTTCCGCACAAATAATGTATGGTAACCGATTAGCATCGAAACCAAGAAGAAAGTTGACAGTACATGAAACATCAAGAGCGCGAACAAGGCGGCGAATAGAGCGAACGAGCGTCTTACGGTGGCGCCCCGATGATCGAAAGTCATGCGCATATACAGCCATAATGCGATTGCTGACGTGAGTACGGCGCAGCCGTACATGCGCATGTGAACGTATGTGTAGTTAAAATAAGCGTTGCAGGCGACTAATGTGAGTATGACTATGCCAGCGCGCGGATCAATAAAGTCATATCCAAGACGGTATGCCATTGCCAGTGTAAGCATGCCAACATAGATGCTGAAGACTCTCAGAATTGCTGTATCGCTTGAGGTGAAATTGCCCCAGACGTTCAACAGCAGAAAATACCCGGGCGTTTGACCATCAGGAAATTCCAGTACAAACTGAGCGACTTCAAGCAGGGAATGCCCGGCGCTGAAAAATCCAGCCGCCGCAATCGAATACCTCTCATCGCCAGAAGGCGAATACAAGTCAATTTGTCTGATACTCAGGACAGCGACGATCAGCAGGATGGGCAGCGCCCAAGCCCAGTGACCTGGGAAGAAGGCGCGCTGTGTCCGCGACACGTATTGATTGTTCCTGTGCCAGACCAAAGACGGTTAACGCTGCAACTCGGCGATGGCGTCACAAGCCGGGCAGCTGCCGTCCTCGCGGATGATGGCGTAGCCGGCTTGCGGATCCGCGCCGTAAGTGTCGAAGTCGATATTCCAGACGATGGCCAGCTCGACCGGCATATCCGTATAGTTGGACATGATCACTATGGCCTCCGACAGCCACTCGGCTTGCTCGGCGACTGAGGTTCCGCCGGCCCAGGTGAAGCCAGCCGGCAGCGGGCCGTAGCCCTCGGGCGACAGGTAGCCGATTTCGGTCATGCACATGGGGATATCGGCGTTGCGGAAGGGCCAGGCCACGCGCTCCAGCATGAGGATGAGGTAGCGTGTGGGATAGGCGTCGCGCGGGTCGCCGCCTTGGGCGCGCGGCGGCAGGATGCCCTCGTTGTAATGCACGCCAATGCAGTCGGCGTAGTTGGCGGCGCCGGCGTTGGCCATCTGCGCCATGAAGACGTTGTCGTCGCAGCCGCCCCAGCCGCAGCCAGCGAAGAAACCGGTCGGGGCGGGCGCGCCGCTGATGACCAGGGTATCGGGATTGGCCGCCTTGATGGCTTCGTAGGCCGCTTTGAGCATGATGGTATAGTTGGCGCCGCTGATCCGCCCGGCGGGCCATTCGCGGTCGATATTGGGTTCGTTCCAAACCTCGATGGCGTCGGCGCCGTTGCTGGCGAGGAAAGCCACGTATTCGGCAAAATCCACCACGAATTGTTCGAAGTTGTTGACCAGGTGGTTCTTGTCGCCTTTTGCGCCCAGCAGCACCTTGTAGCCCCGTGCATGAGCCGCTTCAATGAGGTCGCGTCCGTCCGATTCGCCGTATTTGACTTGCTTCTTCACCCAGGTCATACCGGCTGATTCCAGCGCGGCCTGCGAGCGCTCGTTGAAGTATTTGATGTGCCCGCCGACTTGCATAGGCAGGCGGTTTTCGATGAGGGCCGGGGCGGCGGCGGCGCTCGGGTCATCGCCCTCCCCAAGCGGCATCACCGGCTCCAGGTTGACCAGGTCGCTGTTGTTGTTGTTGACCAGGATGGGCGCCAGGGCATAGAAGCGGCTTTCATTGGCCACAACCGCGTGCAAGCGAATCCGGTAGAAGCCGTCCGCGAGCATGGTGGTATTCCAGCTGCCCAGCTCGCCATTGACCACCGGCGCGAAAGCCAGGCTGGATATGGGCGTCCAGATAAGTTCCTCGTCCCCGCTGTCGTGGGGCGCGGCTTCCACGAAGTACCACTGCAAGTCGGGTGCGTTTACCGTGCCGATGATGTCCACCCGTCCGCTGACGGTATTGCGCACCGGATTCCATTGCAGCGTCAAGTAGCTGTCCTGGGCTTGAACGGCGACGCTCAAAACAATGCTCAAGAACAAAGTAAGATATCGCATACCTTCTCCGTAATGTCTGAAAGCCTTGCTGTCAGATTATAAGCCAGGCCTCCGTTCCTGGCTATCGGTGAGTTGAGAGAGCGACTGAATTTGGCGGGATTCCGCGTTTGCCGCGCGTCGCCGGGTTTCTTTAGGTCAGCCGCTCGCAGATCACGACTCGGCTCATGCGGAAGACGAAGCCCTTAGGCTTGCTGCGGCGGGCGAGCCAGGGCTCTCCGCTGCGGCTTTCCGCTTCAAGACAATGGTAACGCCAACACGCAAATTGGCGCGAATCAGTCGATGAAATTTGGACAGGCGCATAATAGTCGAAGATGGTAGGGGCGTTACGCCGCAACGCCCGAAATTCAGCGCAAGGGCGACATCAGCAGGCAGGCCAGGTGGTCGAGCGGAAGATCAGCGATTTGCCCCTGCAACTGTCGGCTGATTGACTCCTGTAACGGACTCGCGGAGGCAAAAATTTGTGTTTTGCGCCGCAGGGTATACAATCCCGTCGAAACAAATGTAGCGACCGCCAAATCCGGCGGCTGCGGGAGGCTGGCATGGCGCTGGGCGTAAGAACAGTCACTGTCGAAGAAGAGATTCTGACTCGCTATCGGGGACGAACGCCGGGCTCGCGCTTTCGGCACGACGAGGCGCGGCGCTACCTGCCGGCGGGCGACACCCGCTCCGCCACCTGGTTCGCGCCTTACCCCACCTACATGGTCGCGGGCGAGGGCGCCTGGCTGACGGACTGCGACGGCAACCGCTACCTCGATCTGCTCAACAATTTCACCTCGCTGGCGCACGGCCATGCGCAGCCGGATATCGTGGAATATGCCGCCGATCAGCTGACGCGCGGTACCGTGTTTGGTACAGCCGCCGATCCGCAGGTGGCGCTGGCCAAGCTGCTGATTGAGCGCGTGCCCAGCTTTGACATGCTGCGCTTCACCAACTCCGGCACCGAAGCCACCATGATGATGATGCGGGCGGCGCGCGCCTTCAAAGGGCGCGACATCATCGTCAAGATGGACGGCGGCTATCATGGCTCGCATGATTTCGTCGAGGTCAGCGTCAGCGCCGACCTGGACTCGGCGAACGCGCCGCAGGCCAAAGTCGAGGGACGAGGCGTGCCCGATGCCGTGCTGAACGCCGTCATGGTCGCGCCCTTTAACGATCTGGCGGCGATGGAAGCGCTGCTGCGAGCGCACTGCGAGCGCATCGCCGGCATCATCGTCGAACCGATGCCAAACGCGGGCGGCATGGTTCCGCCGGCGCCGGGCTACTTGCGCGGGCTGCGCGCGCTGGCGGACAAATACGGCGTGCTGCTGCTGTTTGACGAGATCGTGACGCTGCGCCTGAGCGCGGGCGGCTTCCAGGCCATCGAGGGCGCGATACCCGATATGACCGCTGTCGCCAAGATCATTGGCGGCGGTTTCCCCGTGGGCGCATTCGGCGGACGCAAAGACATCATGGCCCTGTTTGACCCGGCGGCGTCGACCGACTTCGTCTTCCACAGCGGCACCTTCAACGGCAATAACATGACCGCGACGGCCGGACTGGAGGCGATGCAGCGGCTGGATCAAGCGGCCATCGAGCGCATCAACCAATTGGGCGAGAGCCTGGGCGAAGGCATTAACCGCGTATTCCGGTCGCTTGGTATCAGCGCTCAATGTCTGGGCTACGGCTCGCTGCAGCAAATCCACTGGACGGACGCGCCAGTCGTCTCTTTGGCGGATGCGCGGCGCGCGGGCGAAGACATTGGCAAGCTGCGTCAGCTGCTGCACCTCGAGCTGCTGAATCGCGGCGTCAACACCAGCAATCGCGGCATGTTCAGCATCACGACGCCCATGACGGACGACGATGTCGCGCTGGCGCTGCGGGCGGTGGAGGGCGCGCTGAACAGCCTAAAGCCCTACATGCGCGCGGTCGCGCCGCGTTTGCTGCGCGAATGAGGATCAACTGTGGGCGACCCAAGAGTCGCCCCTGCCAGGCTGGTTGATTGGGCGAGTCAACTGGTCGAAAGCAATCTAGCTCACACCCGCGGCTTTCATATGCGCCTGGATGAGATCGAAGAAGCGCCGCTCGGAATTGTCCTGCGGATCGTAGCCGATGACGCGGCGGGCGTTGGCGATGCTCCAGATGGCGTGCGGGTTGGCGCTAATTCCATAGAAGATCTGGAAGGGAACGCCCAGCTCATCGCGGATGTCTTCGGATTCGATGCTCTTGATGAATAGCTGCGACATATCGCGCTGGCTGATGTAGACGGCCAGGGCGCGGCGCATCCGGCGCAAATCGCCCAGGGGCGCGGCGGCGACATCGGTCTCGCGCGGGCCGCCGATTCGGATCTGCGCGTTTTCCAGCGGGCGGCCGCCGTGTGTTACGCCGCTGGCGAAGACCTGCCCGATTTGCTCGAAGGAGATCTTGCCCCAGCCGTACCAATTGTCAGAGGCGTTCTGATCCGGCGTGACCATTGGTACGGTCCCGTCCAAGGCGTAATTCTCGTAGAAGTCGGCGGCGTGGTTGGTGCTGGCCGCCACCAGTCGACGCACACGCTCTTCCCAGGCCACTTGATAGACGTTGTAGGTCAGCTGCAGGTTCTCCAGTTCGGAGGCGAAATAGACGTCGTCGCCCTGGTCATGGATGCGGTAGTAAGCGCAGTGAATCACGGCGTCGGCGCCGCTGAAGAAATGCCGATAGCTGTCGCGGTCGCGGTTCAGCAGGTCGGCGATCTGCACGCCCTCAACCTCATTGCCGTCGCGGTCGCGGCTGCGGTTATCCAGCAGGGTCAGATCGTAACGCTCGCGCAAGGCGGGCAGCAGAACGCCGGCGATGGTACCGCTGGCGCCGGTGAGCACAACTTTTCTTTTGGACACGGCGGCTTTTCCTCTTGTGGTATCGGTACGCTGAGTTTGCTTGCGATGATGTTATACAATGCAATTGGAGTCAACCGTGAGAGGCTGAGCAGAATGTTGACACCGCCGCAAGCACAGGCATAAAATAGTTTTGAACGTCAACTCAGGGGCTGGAGGCGGACGCGCATGACGGATAAGGAAAAGGAAATCGCCGAGAAGTATATGCTGCCGGAGCGTCCCTTTCTGTATGGGATGGCGAGCGCTTTTGACTTGTTTGGCGTGTTGGGCCAAGGCGAGAGCGAGCAGTTGCTGGCTAACTTGCAAGAGGATTTTCGAAAACGGTCTGACCGGGACATTATGCGGTCGGCGTGGCGCAAAGTGGGAAAGAATCTTTACATCGCAATTAAGCAGTATGAGTCAGCAAATGGCGAAAGAACCTGATAGAAGTGAATACTAAGGACGATTTACCAAGCAATGGAGTGGAAGAGAATTCTGAACCGCAATCCAAGCCTGTAGTCTTGCCGCCAGAATTGCTAGAAGACATACCCGAAGCAGAACGCGACGAGTTCAGCCGTAAACTCGCCAGCTTTGGGATTCAGATCACAAGAGAAGAACATTATTTTGGTCCGCTTCCGCCTTCCAGAGAAGCCGCGAGATGGAACGAGCTAGTGCCAGGAAGCGCCGAACGAAGTTTCGATATATACGAACAGCAAGAAATCAAGAAAATGGAGGCGAACGATCGCATTCTCGATTTTCTGGAAGAAACGACCCGGCACGATATCAAGTTGGAGAGCCAGCAACACGAAGACCACGTGACACTAACCAGGACTGAGCTTAAGAACAAGGCGGATCGGATAAGTCGGGGGCAATGGTTTGCGTTTATTTCGTTCATCTTTATCTCACTTGGCGGCTTCTATATGGTTCATTTGGGTCATGACGCGCTAGGCATCGCGGTCCTGGTCTTTGAGGCGGTCGGGGTTGCCGGCGTATTCTTGCACCAGATACGCCAAGACCGACCCAGGCGTGAACTTCCCTCCTCCTCCCAATAACAGCGTGCTTTGCAGCTTGACCAGCTCAAATCCTAGTCCTCGGCCACTGCGTAAACGCGCGCGCCGCCCTGCTCATACACCAACTCCAGGGACAGGTCGTCCGGCGGGACGCCGCCAGCCGGCGCGAACACATAGTCCGGCGCCTCGCCGCTGAAGCCACTCGTCTCCAGCAGGTCCCACTCGAAGTATTGGGCGGCGCGCAGATCCAGGGCCCGCCGCTCGGCAAAAACCGGCAGCCAGCCGTTGCCATCGCTGGCCAGGAGCAAGGCGTCTTCCGGCGTATTCTCGCGCAGCCAGTCCAGCGCTGCCGCTTCGTCGCGGCTGAGCGTCTCCGGCGGCAGGTCGAGCAGGGGACGCAGGGCGCTGAGCAGGGGCTGAAAAACCACGCCAAGCACAACGATAATCACGGCGGTCAGCGCCATCAATGGATAAACGGCGCGGCGCAGTCTCCCCTTGAGCGCCGCCGTCAGCTGACCATCCCAGATCCGCAGCAGCGCCAGGCCGCCGAACCAGGCGAATGGCAGGATCACGCCGTGCCGCGCGATATTGGGCGCATGGGTCAGCGCGCCCAACGGCGGCAGCAAGCGACCGATGGCCCCCAGCAGCGCAGCCTCCGCAATCAGCAGCAGCCAAATCAGCATCAGCCGGGATACGAAGCGCGCTCCGCCGCGTTCGCGCAGTCCAATGGTCATGCCCCAGAGCGCCAGAGGCAGGATGAGGAAGCCCTGGCTGCGCGTCATGTAGATAAGATTGCCCAGGTCGGCGCCAAAAGGCGACGGACTGATTGGCAGCATTAGCGGCAGGTTGTTGACCAGCCAGGGCGCGATGCCCAGCATAGCCACCGCTGGAAAGCCGATAGCCAGCCCAAGCCATGACTTCAAAGTTATGCCGTTGCCCCGGAAGCGGGACAAACCCACGAGCGCAATATAGCCGAAGAGCATAATCACACTCACGCTCAAACTGGTATATATCACCGCGCCCATCATCAATCCGCCGGCCACCATATCCGCCAGGTGGAAGCGGCGCAGGCAGCGCAGCGCGTATAAGAGAAAAGCCAATATAAACAGCAGCGCCAGCAAATCGGCGAAATGGCCGTCCAGGTTGCTGATGCCCATACCGCCGCAGAGCAGCAGCGCAACCGCCATAGCGCGCCCCAGCCGCTTGTCGTGGATTTCAGCGCCGAAGTCGTATGCCAGCCACACCAGCAGGTAAACGACCACGGCGGATACACTCACCTGAATTAGAGGGACGGGATGCCCCAGCTGCTGGCTGAGATAGGCGGAGAGCGCGTGGAACCCGGGCGCTACGATGACCTTGGCCTCCGGAGCAAACGGCGCCAGTGAGGTGAAAGATTCACCTTCGCGCGTGGTCAGACTGTGGAGCGCGCTGATTTGCCCTTGCGCGCCCAGCGGCGCGGCCAAATGCAATAGCGGGATGACAAGCAGCGACGCCGCCAGCGCAAAGAAGGCCAAATCTTCGGGACCGGGCCAGCCTTGATCGCGGTCCGCCAGCCGCTCGCCCCGAGCTTCGGCCCGGGCTTGCGCCGTCGACAGCGTGCCGCCCAGCACAACGCCCGACAGCAAGGCGAAGAGCAGGTAGTCCACCACCAGCGTGTCCCAGCCGAAAGCTTCCGCATAGAAGACCGCGCCGCCTACCACCAGCGCCAGACAGAGCGAAGCGGACAGCGCGATGCGCGGCTGGGCCGTGCGCCAGGCCGGCGACAGCATCGCGCCCGCGCCCAGCAGGACGGCGGCAAAGATGAAGACGACGAAGAGGCTCATTGCGGCGGAGAGCAGCTACCAGATGCGGTGGATCGCGTAATGATCGAATGCGGTGTCGTTGGTGATGACGGGAATGTCTTCGACGAAGGATTGCGCGATGAGCAGCCGGTCGAAGGGGTCGCGGTGGAAAAGCGGTAGGTTGGAGACGCGCTTGAGGTGGGAAATGTAGATGTTTAACACCTTAAATCTGTTGGTGGTCAACTGGTAGTCGATGAATTCTGGAAAGGGCTGACGCAATTCCAGTCCCCGACCCAGATTGGCCTTTATGGCGAGTTCCCAAATGCTAACCAGGCTCAGATAAATCAATTCGTCGGAGTTTGCGAGGAGCGAGAACGCAGCATCGGACAGACGGCGCTCGTCATAGATAAACCACACGAAGGTTGATGTATCCAGCAGATAACTCATTCCATGTATGGCTTGAATTCTGGCAAAGGCTCGTAGAACTCGTCTGTCACAATGATCTTGCCCTTCGCGCTACCCGGTTTGCGCGGGCCTTTCCTGGGAATTATCGTAGCGACGAGTTCATAGGCTTGTTCATCCTCGCCGATTATAATGACCGTGCCGCCCTGCTTGGCGTGATCCAGCACGGCGTCCAGATTTTGCTTGGCTTCCTCAACCGTGAATGTTTTCATGGCTGGTCTCCCGCAGGCATTATGCCACCCTGATTATACACGATACCAATGGGAACTCAACGCATGCCCGACCAGGCGACGGCCGAGGCAGCCGCGGCAACTGGGAGACGCTACCAGACGCGCTGGACCGGGTAGGCGTCGAAGGCTCGATCATTGCTGATGACGGGAATGTTCTCCGCCAGCGATTGCGCGATCAGCAGCCTGTCGAAGGGGTCGCGGTGGATGAGCGGCAGATCCGCCACCTTCTTCAGGTGCAATAATGAAATCTGCAGGATTGCGAAATTATAGGTGTCGAGCACAGAGTCAATGAACACGCTAAATGGGAGCGGCAATTCCAACCCTCTGCCCAAGTTGGCTTTGATTGCTATTTCCCAGATGCTTACCAGGCTCAAATGGACTTCAACACCAGGGTTTTCGAGAAGAGCCCTCGTATCTGCGCTGAGCTTGCTATCGTCGTTGACAAACCATAGGAACGATGATGTATCCAGCAAATAGCTCATTCCATGTACGGCTTGAACTCGGGCAAGGGTTCGTAAAATTCATCAGTGATTTTGATCTTGCCCTTAAACAAGCCACCTTTGCGCGGGCCCTTTTTTGGGATTATCGTGGAGACGAGTTTGTAAGCCTTATCGTCCTCGCCGATAATAATTACCGTGCCGCCTTGCTTGGCATGATCCAGCACGGCGTCCAGATTTTGCTTGGCTTCCTCAACCGTGAATGTTTTCATGGCTGGTCTCCCGCAGGCATTATGCCACCCTGATTATACACGATACCAATGGGAACTCAACGCATGCCCGACCAGGCGACGGCCGAGGCAGCCGCGGCAACTGGGAGACGCTACCAGACGCGCTGGACCGGGTAGGCGTCGAAGGCTCTGTCATTGCTGATGATGGGTATGTTCTCCGCCAGCGATTGCGCGATGAGGAGTCCGTCTAACCTACCACCATTGATAGGCCGGGTCGTGGATGTTGTCGATCAGGGACTGCAGGTAGTCATTGTAGTAATTGGTCGGGTCAATGATATCGCTTGCGATGAGTTGCACTTCGGTACAGGCTTTTTCTTCCTCTGCCCGGCTATCCCATGCGGTGAAAAGTCCAGCCTCATGCAAATGCACATGGCAGGCTTCGTGCACAACCACACCGGCGACCCAAACGATCGGCGCCTCGCCGGGCGAGTCGACAAATACCTCGCTAGTCACTTCATCAAAGCGTCTATCCACGACGTTCACGCCGGCGGGCATAAGCTCGGATACCTCGCGTATCCGGTCCAGCCCGCTGATGGCGTAGGCGTACCAGACGGGCGCGCGATCCTTCAACAGGGCAAAAGCCCGGTACATCCGAAGTTTGAACTCATCCGAGGCGTCGATTTGCACGCTGCGCAGCTCGCATTGGGCGTTGCGGAAGCTGACGTAGCCATCGCGCCAGTTCTGGTCTCGCAAGCAGCGTTCGCCCAGAAAACAGCAGTTGTTGACGGAGAAATCTCGTGTCAAGTAGGTTTCCGCGCGACGGCATTGTCCAAAACGGTAAGCCCAATATCCGCTCGTTCGCGCTCTCTGATCGGGACAGTCCCATTCAAGGGCGCAGCAGTTCTCCGTCTGCGAAAAAGGCGTCGTGACGTCGGCGTCAGCGCTGGACCGCAGCAGGGAGTAATTCACCCAATCCGCCATCCAGGCGCGCTCGTCTTCGTGCATAATTCTCAACCAGTGATTCTCCCAGTTTATGACCCGCAACATCGTTCCAGCCGCCACAGTCTCCACGATGTTGCTCTCGAGACTGTGGTCATCGCGCAGGTTGGTCTGGCTGTCGACGCGTACGTGAATCGTTTGACCGGCGGAAAAGCCAGACACTAACCACAGCAGTACAACTGATATCGCCTTCATAGACTTCATGCGCGTCCTCCTGAGGTAATTCGGGCGCGGCGCCCGGGTCAGGTCACCGGACCGCCATATAGCCACCAGAAGGCATCAGGCGGATAGACTTTTTCCAACTGTTCTGACCAGATGAAGTCGCTGGCGCGCAGAATGCGCCGCAGCGCGACGTCGGTTTGCCGCACAGTCTCCGCCAGCTCGCCCGCGTCGTAGCCGTATTCGTCCATAGCCAGCAGGATCTCCTGAACGACCGTGCGCCGCAGCGCTTCCACGGGATATGCCGACGCGCAGTCGCGCGGGCTATCGCTGCAATCTGCGAAGAAGGCGCGCATCACTTTGAGCCGCGAGGGAACTTCTTGCTTGAGCTTCCGCTCGTAGTGCAGAGTCCATTCCGCCTGCGCCTGGTCGTGCAGCCGCAGGGCCGCGTCAAGCCGGGCAGCCTGGCGCCGCTTCAAGGACGAGCGCAGCTCCGACAATCGCCGGCGGCGCAGCAGCAGAGCGCCCAGGGTAAGCTGGGGCATGGTTGATTTGCTTAAGAAGCCGCCAACCGGCCCATAGAGCGCGTCGCCGAGCAAATAATCGGGCAGATTCTCCGTCATCCGCTCCAATTGGGACAGATCGCGCGCGAGATCGTATTTGGCTGACATAGCCAGCGCTAGGCCGGGTTCATCGCTTCCCAGACGCGCCGCGGCGTCAGCGGCATGTCCAGGTGGCGCACGCCATAGGGCGAAAGCGCGTCGACCACGGCGTTGACCACGGCCGGCGTCGAGCCGATGGTGGCCGCCTCGCCGATGCCCTTGGCGCCCAGCGGATTCAACGTCGTCTCGGTCACCGTCTTGTCGATAGTGAAGGTCGGGAAGTTGTCGGCGCGCGGCATGGCGTAGTCCATCAGCGTGCCGGTCAGCAGTTGACCCTGATCGTCGAAGATGACCGCTTCCAGCAGCGCCTGGCCGATACCCTGCGCCAGACCGCCGTGAATCTGCCCTTCCACCAGCAGCGGGCTGATGCGCGGGCCGCAGTCGTCAACCGAGTAGAATTCGCGCAGGCTGATGAGGCCGGTGTCCTGCTCGATCTCGACCACGGCGACATGCGTGCCGAAGGGGTAGATGAAGTCGGCCGGGCGGAAGAAGTCGGTGGCTTCCAGGCCCGTGTCGATGTCGTCGGGCAAGCGATCGGAATAGGCGCGCGCTGCGATTCTGTCCAGGCTCAAGCTGCGGCTGGGCACACCCTTGACGCGGTACTCACCCTCGGCGAATTCAATGTCGCCGGGCGCGGCTTCCAGCATGTGGGCGGCGATCTGAATAGCTTTGCCGCGCACCACCCCCGCCGAGCGCACGATAGCCGAGCCGCCGATGGCCAGGCTGCGACTGCCGAAGGTGCCCACGCCCACCGGCTGCGAACCGGTGTCGCCGTGCCGCACGATAACCTTGTCGTAATCCGCGCCGATCTCGTCGGCGACGATCTGGGCGAAGGTCGTCTGCAAACCCTGCCCATGCGGCGAGGCGCCGGTGTAAACAGTGACTGTGCCGCAGGGCTCGACGCGCACCTGGCCGCTCTCGTAGGGTCCGAAGCCGCACATCTCGACGTAGGTCGCCAGGCCGATGCCCAGCAGCTTGTCCGAGCCCTTCGCGCGGCGCTCGGCCTGCTCTGCTCGCAACGACTCATAGTTGGACGTGTTAAGCGCGGTGCTCAAATTGCGTTCGTATTCGCCGGTGTCATAAGTTGAGCCGGTGGGTGTCTTATAGGGGAATTGCTCGGGCTTGACATAGTTGCGGCGGCGCACTTCGGCGGCATCCAGCCCCAGTTCGTCGGCGACCATGTCGATGGCGCGCTCGATGTAATAGATGGCTTCCGGGCGCCCGGCGCCACGGTAAGCCGCGACGGCGATGGTATTGGTGAAGACATTGCTGGCTCTGAAATGCAGCGAGGGAATATCGTAGTTGCCGCTGGCCATCAGCCCGGTCAAATGGGCGATGTCGTAGAACGGCGGGTACGCGCCCAGCTCGCCGATCACATGCAGGCGAAAGCCGAGGATCGCGCCGTCGTCGGCGAAGGCGACCTCGACATCGGCAACCTGCGAGCGACCATGCGTGGTGGCGACGAAGTGCTCGACGCGCGTGCCAGACCATGTCATGGGCCGGTTGAAGCGCTGCGCCAGCTTGGCGATGACGATCTCCTCGGGATAGAGCTGGTTCTTGACACCGAAGCCGCCGCCGACATTGGGCGCTATCACACGCAGCATATTCTCCGGCATGCGCAGGACAGTCGCCAAAGCCGAGCGAACGCCGTGCGGGATCTGCGTGCTGGACCAGAGCGTCAGTCCGCCGGTAACGGCATCGGGCGCGGCCGCCACCGCCCGTACTTCCATCGGCACGCCTGCGATGCGCTGGCTGAGCATGCGCTGGCTGAGTGTGCGCGGCGCGTTCGCGAAGACTTCGTCGACATCGTCCGACTTCTTCTCGCCGGTATCGATGATATTGCTCTCCAGGCCGTCGAAGACCTTGGGCGAGTCGCTCTCGCACGCGCTGAGCAAGTCAACGGCGGCTGGCAATTCTTCCCAATCGACAATGACATCCTCGACCGCGTCTTCGGCCACTTCGGCTGATGTAGCGATGACCGCCGCCACGACCTCGCCGACATGCCGCACGCGCTCCACCGACAGCGCCAGATGGCTGTATTTCTCCAGCGCGATATCGCCGCCGGCGACCGGCACGACTTCCCACTCGGCGCGCATGTCGTCGCCGGTGACGACCGCTACCACACCTTCGCGCGCGGCCGCCGCGCTGCTGTCGATACTCACGATATTGGCGTGCGCGTAGGGACTGCGGACAAAAGCGACGTGGCGCATGCCCGGCAGCTTGATGTCACCGACGTATTTGCCGGCGCCGGTGATCAGGCTGGGGTCTTCTTTGCGCTTGACGCTTGCGCCTACCATCGAGCGTAATACCATCGCCATCAACTCCTTTTTCGCAATTACTTACCTGCAAACGTTTATGAATCGCCGAGGCTGCGTTCGCCGGCAGCGCTCAAGCGCGATCAACCGCGTAGCCCTTTTTCAGCCAGCCTTTGGTGCCCTCTTCAAGATTATAGATGTCTTCGTAACCCATACTCGCCAGGTAGAGCGCCGCCTGGGACGAGCGTACGCCGGTGTTGCAGACCAGCACCACGGCCGCGTCTTCGTCGATTTCGTCGACCCGCGCCATGAACTCGCTGAGCGGAATATTAACGGCGCCGGGGATATGCCCCTCGGCATGTTCGTCTTCCTCGCGCACGTCGATGAACTGATGCGCTTTGTCGGCGAATTGCTCGCGGTATTCTTCGCTGTTGATGTCGCTATACATGCCGTTCCTTGCGCTGGTTTAGCGTATCCGCGCATTATAGCCAAGCCGGGAGACTTCGCCAAACATGATAATTCACCACAGAGGCGCAGAGACACAGAGGATGACTTTGGTCTACCCCTGTCAGTCCCCCCATAGCAATGGGGGGAAGCTAGTTTCGCTGCCAGCGAAAACGAGTAAATCTATGTCGTCGCCGACAGAAAACAGGGTCTGCAGGGGCGGCATACCATGCCGCCCGTAGGTGGCCGGGAGCGGGCGAACAGATTGGTCGCCCCTACCCACGTCATAATTCGTAGGTACGCCGCCCGCACACCAGACGCATCGTAGGGGCGAGGCTTTGCTCGCCCGTCGGATTACTACCTGTCTTCATGCGGGCGTCGTGCTGATTTCACCACAGAGGAAACAAAGTGGGCGAACCAAGGTCTGCCCCTACAGAACTATTTTGGTTGCGGCGGGATTAAGTCTGCAGGGAGCTTTCCCGATACCAGTCGACGGCGCGGCGCAAGCCTTCGCTGAAATCGACAGTCGGCTCAAAGCCGAGCAGTTCACGCGCTTTGCTAATATCAGCTTGCGAATGCAGGATGTCGCCCGGGCGCTCAGCGGCGTGTATCGGCGCCAGATCGCTGCCCAGGATGTCGTTAAGCCGCGCAACCAGGTCGTTGAGGGTGACGCGTCCTCCGGCGGCCAGGTTGATGGTCTCGCCGACGGCTGCGGGCGCTGTACAGGCCAGCAAGTTGCCCTCCACGACATTGTCAATATAGGTGAAGTCGCGGCTCTGCCGGCCGTCGCCGAATATGGTCGGGCGCTGGCCGCGCAGCATGGCCGCGATGAACTTGGGGATGACGGCGGCGTAGGCGGAATCGGGGTCCTGGCGCGGGCCGAATACATTGAAGTAACGCAGCGACACCGTCTCCAGGCCGTAGCTACGCGTGAAGGCGGCGGCGTAGTATTCGCCGGCCAGCTTGGCCGCGCCATAGGGCGAAATCGGCGCCGGGTTCATCGACTCGGCTTTGGCGTCGCCGGCCTGATCGCCGTAAGCCGATGACGAGGCGGCGTAGACCACACGCTTGACGCCGGCGTCGCGCGCGGCGACCAGCAGGTTGAGCGTGCCGGTGACGCAGTGAAGATGGGTCTCCAGCGGGTCGGCCACACTGCGCGGCACCGATGGCAGCGCGGCGTGGTGCAGGACGTAGTCGGCGCCGCGGCAGAGCGCTTGCACAGCCGCTGCGTCCGTGATACTGCCGATGTCGATGGACAAGTCGCCGTCCAGCGCCTTGAGCAAATCTAGGCGCGCCGTATCGCCGGTCAGCAAGTTGTCGATGACGCGGACGCGCTGCCCGTCGCGCAGCAGCCGCTCGGCCAGATGCGAACCGATGAAGCCGGCGGCGCCGGTGACGACATAGGTCTCGGACATGGTCATCGCGAAATTAAACCACAGAGACCACAGAGAGCACAGAGGGTTTTTGGCGGAATCAGGCGGGCTTCGCAGGGTTCAAGTCTGCCGCCGGGCCCGCGCGCCGGCGCTGCGAATTGGCGCGGCTTTGCGCTATAATCATTGAACAATGGGGCATTGGGAGGGTAGCACGATGGACTCCATAAGCAAAGACGCGCCGGTCGAGCGCCAAGGAGCGAATATTCGCGATCATATCGACGGCGTCAAGTTCCGCCAGCTGGCGCCGGGCATCACCACGCATCCGCTGGCGCGCAGCGGCCGGCCTTGCATCGAGGGCACGGGCTTGAAAGTAACCGATATCGTCGCGATGAAGAAGTATCGCCAGTTGGAACCGGCCGAAATCGCCGCTCATTTTGAGATTGAATTGTCTATGGTAGAGAACGCACTAAACTACTACGCCGCGCATCGCGATTACATCAACACCGATATTGAGATAGACGAACTTAACGACGAGCAGCTGGCGGAAGCCCAATATGGAACCCGACCCGATTCGCTTCTATCTCGACGAAAATCTGTCTCCTGAAATCGCCAGGCTATTGGCGCGACACGGTATAGACGCCATTCGCGGACCACTGCGAGACGATGACCTTAGTCACCTGAGGCGCGCCACGGCATTAGAGCGCGTCCTGTGCACGAGAGACCGAGACTTCGTTCGATTGCGTTCAGCCGGGGAAGCACACGCAGGAGTTGTCAAAGGTCAGAAGCGTCATACCATTGGCGAATGGGTAAACTATCTGAGATTCGTTCATTCAATCTGCGCGCCCGAGGACCTGCGCAACAGCGTCGAGCATCTCTTTCGAGTAGAGTGACCGCGCCAGGTTGGATTGCGGTCAGAGAGAAATGTTGAGTTTTCCACTTGATTGGCGCATGTAAGTTCGGCGCGCCCATGCGCTATAATCATTGAACAAAGGGGCAGTGGGAAGGTAGCACGATGGACTCCATAAGCAAAGACGCGCCGGTCGAGCGCCAAGGACCGAATATTCGCGATCATATCGACGGCGTCAAGTTCCGCCAGTTGGCGCCGGGCATCACCACGCATCCGCTGGTGCGCAGCGGCCGCCCCTGCATTGAGGGCACGGGCATCGAGGTGAAGACCATCGCCGGTTTGCAGAAATTCCATGACATGGACGCCGAGCAAATCGCCGAACACTTGTGGATTCAACTATTCATGGTGCAGGACGCGCTGAATTATTATGCAGACCACAAGCAATACATTGACGTTTCAATTGAGCTGTCCAGCATAAATGGAAAGCAATTTGCAGAAGCGCAATATGGCACAGACCCAGATTCGATTTTACATCGACGAAAATCTGTCACCTGAGATTGTCACGCAATTGCGCATGCATGGTATTGACGTGATTCGCGGCCCGCTAGGCGCCAATAATCCAGTTCATTTGGAGCGCGCCACCGTCATGGGGCGCGTCGTCTGTACTTCAGATGACGACTTTATCAAGCTGGCGGCGCAGGGCATCGAACACGCGGGCATCATCTGGGGTGAACAGGTTGATCATTCTATTGGCGATTGGGTCAGATACTTGTTGCTAGTCAACGGTGTTCAATCTGCGGAAGAAATGATAAACACCGTTAATTACGTATTTGATGTCAACTGACTCGAAGAAATTGCTCCCGACAGCAGACCGGTGTTGACATGCAAACCATTTCACGGCACAAAAGCAAAGCCACCGAGCTCGAGCGCATCGTCGACAGCTGGGAGCGCCGGCACGAATGGCGGCTGCTATCCCGCACCGTGCCGCGCTCGCTGATCGCCGCGCTGCTAGTGAGCCTGCTCGTCGGCGCTGTCGGTTACTTTCGCTTACGCCTGCAAGCCGAGCAACTGGCGCTGATCAGCGCCGGGTTGTGCGCGGCCGGCGGCGTGCTCAACCTGCTATATACCCTGCTCTTCCCGCGCAGCCTGGCCGAGCGGGCTGCTTACTTCGATCTCGAATTCGGCTTGAAGGAGCGGGTCTCGACCGCCTTTGAGTTGATGCGCGGTCGCATCAAGACGCATCCGGAGATCGAATCACGGCAGATCGCCGAAGCGCTTGAGCATGCCCGTGCCATCGACCCCTCGCGGCGCATCAGCCTCGACTTCCGGCCGCGCGAAATGCTAGTCCTGGGTCTGCTGGCGGTCGCGCTGATCGGCCTGATCCTGCTGCCGTCCATCGTTGGCGAGGAGCTGCTGGCGGAGGCGCCCTCGCCGGCCATCGAAGCGGCGGAAGAAGAACTGCGCGAGATCATCGAGACCGTAGCCACCGACACCAGCCTGGACGATGTCGATCGGCAGGAATTGCTTGAGGCGCTGGAAGTGGCGCTCGAGCGCCTGGGAGAAGAGGACATCAGCGAAGAAGAGGCCTTCGCCGCCATGAGCCAGCTGCAAGAGCAAATGGAAGAGCTGCAGCGGCAACTTGAGGACACGGTCGAGCTCGACCAATCGTCCACAGAAGCGGCGCTGGAAGCCCTGGAAGACTTCGCGCCCTCATCGGACATTGAAGGCGCCGACCAGGAAAGCGCCGGCTCAGCCGAAGACCTCAATTTGCAGGACCTTGCCGACGCGCTGGAGCAACTGGCGCAGGACGCGGCGCAGATGAGCGCGGAAGAAGCGCGCCAAGCCGCCGAAGCGCTGCGCCAGGCTGCTGAAGAGCTGGCGCAGATGAATCAGGAACTGGCCGAGCAACTACAGGCCGCGGCTGACGCGCTGGAAGAGAACAGCGCCGCCGACCTGCAAGAGAGCCTGGACGCCGCGCAGCAGCAACTCGCGCAAGAACAGGACCAGCGACGGCAGAACCAAAATGCGAGTTCTATGCTGCAACAGCAATCAGAACAGGCGCAGGACGCCGCCGAGACCATCGCCCGGCAGCAAGCGCAAGAGGGCGAGCAACCGGCGCCCGACCCGCGGGACGGACAAGCGGGCGAGGCGGAATCGGGCCAGCAGAGCGGCGGCGAGCAGGGCCAGGAAGCCGCCGCATCCCAGCGTGGCGCCAACCCGGGCGATCAGCAGCCGGAGCAGAATCGACCGGGCGAGGCCCAAAACGCCGGCCGGAATCAAGACAGCCGCTCAGCTGGCGGCGGCGCCGGTGAAGGCGCGGCCAGCAACGAGAGCCTGCCCGGCAGCGCCGGCGAAGATCAAGGCGCGGATACCGACAACAATCCCAGCGGGCGCGGGCAGATCCAGTACGAAGCGCTCTACAGCCCCAGCGGCATCGGCGGCGGCGGAAGCGAAGAGATCCGCCTGCAGACCGACGCCAGCGACACCACGCTGGCCGAGGGCGACTTTGACGACAACCCGGCGGGCGAGTCGCGCGTGAGTTACGACACCGTCTTCAGCGACTACCAAAACGCCGCCAACCGCGCCCTCGAGAGCGACTACGTGCCGCTGGGCTTGCGCGATGTCGTGCGCGAATACTTCACGTCGCTGGAGCCGAATGATAGCTAGCGGGTGTGATCACTTCAAAAGCTGTCGTCTGCGGCGACGAAATGAACCCTGTCCAAATCGCAAGCGGTAGGGGCGGGTCGCTGAGCCGCCCGTCGGAATATATTCCTTGTACAAGCGAGCGTTTCAGCCAAACGCCCCTGCCAAGTTCGCGCTGAGGACGTTCAAAGAAAAGAGAACGCGAAGAAAAACCATCAGCATTGGTAGCATGTGACACGGCGCATTATTGACTCGCGCAACTGCAAGTAACCGTTTCCAACCAAATCTTTGTGTCCTTTGTGTCTTTGTGGTGAAAATAACACGCCGCAATCGCTATAATCCGCCAGGAGTTGGGCGATGCAAGGGAGAATTAGCCGATGGTTGACCTGCTGATTCAGAACGTCGACGTCTTAAAAGTTGAGGGGGAGCGGGCGCAGCTGCTAAGCGGGCGCGACATCCTCGTCAGCGGCAATCGCATTGAGGCGATCCAGCCGAGCGGCGCCACCGACCCCTCCCACGCCAGGACCGCGCTCGACGCCGCCGGCCAGCTGGCCATGCCCGGCTTCATCAACACGCATGCCCACACGCCGATGGCGCTCTGGCGCGGCCTGGGCGAAGACGTCAACATCGACAGCTGGTTCAACGATTTTATCTGGCGCCTGGAAGCCAACCTCGAGCCCGAGGACGTCTACTGGGGCATGCAGCTGGGCCTGCTGGAGATGATCGAAGCGGGCGTCACCGCCGTCGCCGACCACTACTGGCACATGGAATACGCCGCGCGCGCGGTCGAAAAAGCAGGGACGCGCGCCCTGCTCGGGCAAGCCATGTTCAGCGCCAACGGTATGGGGCAGATCGACGAGACAGCCGCCTTCGCGCAGCGCTGGGACGGGGCGGCCGGCGGACGCATCCGCACGATATTGGCGCCCCACGCGCCCTACACCTGCGACGACGACTTCCTGCGCGCCAGCGCCGCTGCAGCCGAAGCCATCGGCAGCGGTATCCACATCCACGCGGCCGAGACGCTGGCGCAGACCCAGGCCAGCCTCAAGCAGCGCGGCCAGACGCCCATCGAAGTCCTGCACGATTGTGGCATCTTTAACGCGCCGACTATCCTGGCGCATGCCCTGGGGGCGACGCCGGGCGACCTGGAAATCCTGGCGGACCTCAGCGCGCCGGTCGGCATCGCCCACTGCCCCAAGACCTACGCCAAGCTGGCTATGGGCTTCAACAATCTGGTCGAGCTGAGGACGCTGGGCATCGCGGTCGGCCTGGGCACGGACGGCGCGGTCAGCAACAACACGCTCGACCTCTGGGAAGCCATGCGCTTGACGGCACTGGGGCAAAAGCAGCTGCTGGGCGATGCCGAGCAGCTAACCATCCCGCAGGCGCTGACGCTGGCGACGCGCGACAGCGCCCACGTCTACGGGCAAGCCAATGAGCTGGGCGATCTGGCGGCGGGCAAGCTGGCCGATATCATCCTGGTCGATCTGAGCGGGACGCACCATTTTCCGCTGAACAGCGTGACGGCCAGCCTGGTCTACAACGCGCGCGCCAGCGATGTGCAAACGGTGATATGCGACGGCCAGGTCATCATGCGCGAGCGCGAGCATCTGACGCTGGACAAAGGCGAGATCGTGGCGAATATCACGCCGCGCATGCAGCGCCTGCGCCGGCGGGAGAACGCGGGGAGTATTCAGACTTACCAGCCGTAGACGAGGCGATCTTTCGCCGCCGGGCAAAGCGAGCAAGTGGGATCGCGCTGGCGGGCCGGCTAGTCTGGGTCGTTGGCGCTTTCCGGCAATTCGGGAGGCGGCGGGGGCTTTTGCAGTGCTTCACGCCTTTCGCGGCGTTGCCGGTGACGGGCGCGGTTGCCATATATGAAAGTGCCGGCCGTGCTTGCAATGCCTGCTACAATTACACCAACGCTTGCCGCAACCGATCCTAAAGTAAGCGCATAGGCGCTCAAAGCGATTAAAGCCATTGCGACGAGAAACGCCAAAATCAGACCAAGAAGCTCATATCGTGCAAGCTGCCGCTGCCTTAACTCCGCCATAGTCAAGATACGGTCGGCACTGCCCTGCAATACATCTTCATATCCCTGCATCGCACCCGGCGGCGGAAGTGGTCCCGAATACTCTACAAAATGAGCTTCTACTCGGGTGAAGGTTTCTCGCCGTTCGCCGTCGTCTGACATGCTTCCTCTTGACGAGCAACTGGATAGATTTTGTATTGCGCGCTATATATGCCCATGGCATCGTACAAATAGCCACCGACATCTTCCCATACTTCACGCAGCGCCTCGGCATCGGCTTCCGCGGGCGTTTCCGCCAGCAGGCGCCGGTTCAGCACATCCACCCAACTGAACAAACCACCAAAACCGCGCAGGAACGCGTTTGTCCTGGTCGCCATGTTACTCTCCATTAGCCTATCGCCTGAGACTGACT
>CAZWCV010000020.1:35597-38622 GCA_964632725.1 uncultured Anaerolineaceae bacterium | reverse complement strand
AATGCATTGGGGAAGCGTCGGGGATGGGGTAGAAAAAACTGTCCTGTCGTCAGCCAACGGGTTGGGGAGGGGGAGCGCGTTGAGAGTTGATGATTCTTGATGTTCATTCTTGCATTCTTTTGCGGATATGTTCTCAATTTCATCATCGCGTCACCTTATGCCAATGCGTTGGCGGAGGGCCGGGGATGGGATAGACAATCACAATTATCATTACTTATGTTCAACTCTCTAAAGCAGCCACCAGCTTGAGCAATTCGGGTTTGTCGGAACAGATGGCGTCCACGCCCAGGGCTTTCAGCGCGGCGATTTCGGCGGGACGCTCTTCGTGCCAGCAGACGATGCCCAGGTCAGCCGCGCGCGCGGCCGCGATCCACTCCGGCGTCAGCAGGCGATGGGGCTGCTCGGCCCGCCGCTCCCAGCAGGGATGCACGAAGTCGGCGCCGACCGCCCCCGCCAGCTTGACCGCGTCGATGTCGACGGCGCTGAAGAGAATGGAGGTCTGCGCCTCCGGGCGGGCTGATTTGATGTCCGCCAGGTAGTCCGGCCGGAAGGAGCCGAAGATGACTTGTTTCCAATAATGCCGCGCATCCAGCGCCGCGAATATGGCCTGCGCCGCGCCCCGGCTAAGCTGCTTGATATCCAGGTAAACGCCCAAACCCAGCTCGCGGCACAACTCCAGCGCTTCGGCGAAACTGTTGATCGCGCCGGCCCCCGCCGTCAGCCGGCGCAGCTCGTCCAGGCTGTAATCCGAAACGCCGCCGTCGATGCCGTAGAGCCGCTTCAAGCTGCTGTCATGCGCCACCACCGGCACATCGTCGGCGGTCACGCGGATGTCGATCTCGGCCATATCCGCGCCCAACTCGGCGGCGACCCGCAGCGACTCGGGCGAATTCTCCTGCGCGTAAGCCGACGCGCCGCGATGGGCGATGCGCAACACGCGCCGTTCGCGCGGGGCGATTGTGGCGCCCAGCGACTCCAGGCAAGCGGCAACGCGCCCGGGTATCCAGCGATACAGGCTGCGCCAGGGCGCGAAGGCGGCCTCGCGCAAATCGAAGCGCTGCGAAAAGTCGAAGCTCGGCTCGAACTGAAAGCGCTCCAGGCAGGTGTGAACGAGTCGATTTTGCAGCGGCTTGCGCTGCGTGATGACGCCCGCGAACAGCGGCGTCACATGCACGCCCATCATTCCCGCGCGCGCGCCGCAACTGGCCCGCGTCGTAGCTTCCCGTTTCAGCAGCCAAGCCGGCGAGGGCGCGAAGGCGTGTTTGCCCGGCTCGGAATACAAGACCGGCCGCCCGTCCTGCAGCGGCAGCCGCCCGTCTTCCGCGCGCATACTATTGAAGCGGCCGTGCCAGCTGGCTTCCAGGCCGACGATGCCGCCGTCAGCGTCCACACTGACCCAGGCGTGCTCCAACTCATAGAGGTGCTGAATATCCCAGTCCCACCAGATGGCGTATTCGATGACAAATGCGGCCTTGTCCGCCAGCGATATCTCGCGCGGGAAAGAGGCTGACTCGGCATTATGGCGGAAAACCGTGTAACCCACGGCGGACGGCAGGAAGGGTTCGCGCCGGTCGAAGCGGATCAGGGGCGCGTAACGCAGCGCCAGTTCGTGGTCCTCCGGCGAGGCGATGCCCCGATCCAGCCCCCGCAGGGCCACCGCCGGCATGAGCGAGCTACTGCCGCCAGAGCAGCGAATGTTCGGTGGCCGGGTCGAAGAACTGCGCTTGCCCCATATCGAACTTGAGCTTGACCGGGTCGCCGCTTTGGTACTGCGAATCGGTGTTGGCCAGCACGATGAAACTATGCGGGCCCACGCGCACGTCGATCAGGTCTTCGCGGCCCAGCGGCTCGACGATGAATATCTCGCCGGGGATATCGCCCTCGTCGCTGATATGAATGTCCTCGGGCCGCATGCCCAGCACCACCGCGCCCTCACTGCGCGCCGCCGGCTCGCCCCGCTCCGCGCCCAGCTGCAGGCGCAGCGCTTCGGCCTCGGCGACATAGCTCCCGTTGGCCTGCGCCACATCGACGGTGACGAAGTTCATGGGCGGGTTGCCCACGAAGCCGGCGACAAATTGCGTCTTGGGGCGGTTGTACAACTCGTCGGGCGAGTCGAAGGCTTGCAGGTG
This sequence comes from uncultured Anaerolineaceae bacterium, assembly GCA_964632725.1. Taxonomy (GTDB): domain Bacteria; phylum Chloroflexota; class Anaerolineae; order Aggregatilineales; family Phototrophicaceae; genus UBA6055. The sequence goes on along the minus strand of CAZWCV010000020.1, from coordinate 36,493 downwards.
ACCGCCGCTCATCACCGCGATGCGGTCGGCCATGGTCATGGCTTCGACTTGATCGTGCGTCACATATATGGAGGTGATGCCCAGGTTCTTCTGCAAATGCTTGATTTCGCCGCGCATGGTCAGGCGCAGGCGCGCGTCCAGATTGGAGAGCGGCTCGTCAAAGAGCAGGATGTCCGGCTCTTTGACCAGGGCCCGCCCCAGGGCGACGCGCTGCTGCTGACCGCCGGAAAGCTGCCCCGGACGCCGATCGAGCAGATTGCCAATGCCCATGACATTGGCCACCTGACGCACCCGGTCATGCTGATCGCTTTTGGAAACCTTCTTCAGTTTGAGCGGATAGGCGATATTCTGGAAGACGGTCATATGCGGGTAAAGCGCGTAACTCTGGAAGACCATGCCGATATTGCGGTCTTTGGGCTGCACCTGATTGACCACGCGCTCGCCAAAGACAATCGTGCCCTCGGTCGGCTTGTAGATGCCGGCCAGGGTCAGCAGCGTGGTCGTCTTGCCGCAACCCGAGGGGCCGAGGAAAGCAACAAACTCGCCATCGGCTATATGCAGGGTCAAATTCTCGACGCCGACCACATCGCCGAACTTCTTGCTGAGATTGTCTATCGTAACTTTCATAAGCTGTGCGTCCTTTTCAGCTGAAACACTGAAAGATTTACCACCGAGGACACCGAGTAAAAATGAGGGCACAGAGACAACCCAAGCTCTGTGTGTGCGGGCGATTCACTGAATCGCACCTACAATTTTCGCCGTAACTGCGAATGGGAATCGGGCGGGTTTCAACTGTCGCCGCCATACAACCCCTAACCAGCTCTCCTCTGTGTCCTTTCTTTTTTACTCATTTAACTCTGTGGCAAATCTTTGTGTGACTTGCTCGGGCGTACTAT
>CAZWCV010000020.1:0-35497 GCA_964632725.1 uncultured Anaerolineaceae bacterium | reverse complement strand
TTTTACTCATTTAACTCTGTGGCAAATCTTTGTGTGACTTGCTCGGGCGTACTATGAGCTGCCCTTGAAACATAAAAAGCTTTGCCACAGAGTTCACAGAGTCGAAACGAGGGCACAGAGGATCAAATACTAATTTGACGCTCCCGCTTGCTGTGCCGCTCTCCTTCTTATGGGAACTGCAACTGCCAAACAGTTTTCCTCTGTGTCCTCTCTTTTACTCATTTAACTCTGTGGCAAATCTTTGTGTTCCTTGCTCGGGCGTACTATGAGCTGCCCTTGAAACATAAAAAGCTTTGCCACAGAGTTCACAGAGTCGAAACGAGGGCACAGAGGATCAAATACTAATTTGACGCTCCCGCTTGCTGTGCCGCTCTCCTTCTTATGGGAACTGCAACTGCCAAACAGTTTTCCTCTGTGTCCTCTCTTTTACTCATTTAACTCTGTGGCAAATCTTTGTGTTCCTTGCTCGGCTTTCCTACGAACTGCCCTTGGCGCCGCCGGCATAGATATTCAAAAGGTACTCCTGCGCGAAGATGAAGAAGATGAAGATAGGAATCAACTGGAACAAGCCTACCGCCGCCACCTGATTCCAGTCGACGGGCGCGGTTTCGTCGATCAGCTCGTTGAGGAAAACCGGTAAATTGCTGACGCCTGAGCCGATGGAATAGGTGGCCGGAATGATATAGGCGTTCCAGCCGCCGATGAACGCGAAAATGCCCAGCGCCAGCAGGCCCGGGCGAATCTGCGGCAGCAAGATCTCCCAATAAGTGCGGAAGCGCGAGGCGCCGTCGATCAAGGCCGAGCGCTCCATATCCCAGGGGATATTGTCGAAGAAACCCTTCATCAGCCAGACGCCCAGCGGCAGCTGGAATGCGACCATGACCAAAGCTATGCCGCCGGCGGTATTGAAGCCGATGAGATCGCCGATTACAGGAATACCGCCCAGGCGCAGCAGCACGATGAAGATGGGGATCAGCAGGGTGATGGCCGGGAAGCCATGCAGAATCAGCGTGAAGGACAAGAAGAAACGCCGGCCGCGGAAGTTCATGCGCGACAGGGCGTATCCGGCCATGGACGAGACCAGCAGCACGACGAAGGTCATGATCACGGCGATGGCCAGCGAAGTAAACAGGATCGGCCAGATGTTAAACTCAAGGCCGGCGATATTACCGACGAAGATCGACTCCCAGTTCTCCAGCGTGAAGCCGCCGAAATTGTCGTTGCTGTCCAGCGGAATCAGCCCCTCGGTGCGATAGGAGAAGGTGGCCACGATGACCCAGAAATAGCCGACCAGCAGCGGCGTCATCAAGCCTACCAGCGCGATATAAGGCGCCCAGTTGCCCGGCAGGAAAAGAATGATCGCCGTGAACACCAGCGCGAATACGAAGCCCGGCAGCAATGCGCCAACCTGCTTGTCGGAGACGATGGCGACGCGCACAGTCTCCTGCAGTTCTTCATCGCCGCGGGTGAAGCGCAAGCGCAGCGGGTCATCTTCCTCGGCCTGGCCCAGGCGCAGATTCAGCGCGGCCAGATCCACCTCGTCGCGGCGGATCGCGCTGATGATATCGCCGACTTGCATCTCTGCCGTATCAGCGGCGCCGCCGGGCACGATGGCGTCGACGCGTATGCCGTCCTCCGTCTGGCTCAGCGTCATCTGCAGCGACGGCCGCGGCGCGAATACGCCGTAGTCCAACGCATACTGACCCGCGGAAATGACAGCGAATATAAGTACTGTGGGGATAAAAGCCAGCAGCAGCGCGCGCGGCGCCGCGCGCCCGGTATAACGCCGGGCCACGCTGGCCGCCGAGATATACGCCACAAAGGGCATCGCCAGCAACGCCAGCCGGGTCAAGACATCGGTGACCGTCTCTTCCACGCTGCCCAGCGCGAACAGCGGGCCAATGACGCCGCTGAACAAGAAACCCGCCGCCAGCATCACTACGATGCTGATGAAGCCAAGGCGCAGCGCTTCGAGCAAGTCCTGCTGAAGGGTCGGCGGCGCTTCGTCAAGCTTCGCTTTGCCGCGCTCAAATAGCTGCTCGCGCGCGATCATAGCGTCTCCACCCTGGGCTCGGCCACCAACTCATCAAAACGGAATACGCGCATATAAATCACCGCCAGCACCACGCCGATCAAAACCAGCAGCACGGCGAAGGCCGAACCGTATCCCCACTGGGCGTTGCCGAAATAATTGGACAGCGCGCGATGGTAAGCCGTCAGCGACCAGACCTCGGTGCGATAGAGGCCGGGTCCGCCGTCGGTCAGCAGCTGGATTTCGACGAATGAGGTCAGCAGCGACAGCGTCTGGTACGTAAAGACGAAGAGCAGCGGCCAGCGAATCAGCGGCATGATGACGTAACGGATGCGCTGCAGTTTCGACGAGCCATCCACCAGCGAGGCGTTGAGCAGATCCTTGGGTATCGACTCAATGGCCGAGGTAAAGATGATCATGCCGAAGGACAAGCCGATGAAGCCGTTGACCACCACCACAAAGACCCAGGGGTTGGTGGCGATATAATTGTAGGTCGGCAGCCCCATCCAGTTGTTGAACTGATTGATGATGCCGAATGGCGCCTCCGCCATCATGCGCTTCCAGATCAGAATATAAACGACCGGAGAGGTAATGCGCGGCAAGATCCACAGCGCGCGGAAAACAAAGCCGGCGCCACGGTCGATATGCGTCGTCAGCAGCGAGACGATCAGCGCCAGCGAGACGTTGAATATCGACAAGGTGAACAAAACGTAAAAAATGGTATTGAAGAAAATTTTCCGCGCGAACTGATCGTTCAGCAGCGTCTGGTAATTCTTCAGGCCGATGAACTCCATCTTGGTCAGGTCGGAGGTGAAGTTGGAGCTGGCCAAATTGGTGACGCTCAAATACAAGATGATCGCCACCGGAATCATGAAGAAGACGAGCACGAGGATGCCCGCCGGCGCCAAGAAACCGTAGGCGCTCAATTGCGCGCGCAGAGCGTTGCTGCGGCTGCGCGCTTCGTGTTTGTCAGGTGGCTGAGACATAGGCTGGCTCCGCCTTCCCCCCATCCCCCGGCCCCTTCCCCCGCCAGGAGGGAAGGGGACAAAACGCGAAACCAGTCCCCTCCCTTATAGGGGGAGGGGCGTTTGGGGGTGGGGGCAACATTTGCCCGCGCTAGCGAACCGTGATGCCGTCGCCCAATTCGTTCTGCATCTGCGCAATCGCGATATCGGCCGCGCCGGCAGCGTCCGCTTCGCCCGTCTCGACGGCCTGGATGCCGAGGAAGTAGGCGTTGGACCAGGCGTTCCAGCCCGGATGGTTGGGCAGGGCCGTGGTGTGATCGAGCATATAGTGCGCGCTGCTCAGCAAGCGGTTGTTGGCGTAGGCCTCGGATTCAAGCTGCGCGTTGAGAATGCCCAGATGGAAGCTGTCGATGGCGTGTTTGTTGTTGTGCTCGGGCGTGGTAATGGCCGCGATCAGCTCGAGGGCGACATCGGGATTATCGCTGCCGCTACTGATCATGTAGGTCAGCGGGTGCGTCAGCGTGATGGCATAGCCCTTCGCCATCGCCGGGATCAGGGTCAAGCAGATATTCTCGAAGTGGAACTCGTCGCCGCCCTTGTCGGCCACGTAGTTAATCGCCCAGTTCGGCCAGTTCCAGGTGCCGCCAGCGGCGAAGAGCACCGTATCAGCCTGCGCCACAGTCGGATGCCAGACCTCGTTCCAGTCCAGACCGATGATATCGGAGCGCAGCACGCCGGAGGCGACAGCGCCGCCCAGCAATTCGTAAGTGGCTACCAGCGCTTCGCTATCGACGACCAGGTTGCCCTCCATATCGAGCACTTCGCCGCCATGCCCGTAGTAGTAATACAGGAAGTCCGGACCGTTGCTCGGGCGATGCCACCAGCCGTTGCCTTCGTCCACGATGCCTTCGTCGATGGCGGCTTCGGCCGTCGCCAGCATATCAGCGAAAGTCCACTCGCCCGCGGCCACGCGGTCGGGCAGCGACTCAATATCGTCTTCGCTCCAGCCGAGATCGCGCAGCAGCAGCTTGCTGTAGAAGATCGGGCGCGCTTCCGCGTCTTGCGGGATGCCCCAGATCTGTCCGGCGTAGCCGTGCGAATCCCAGAGCGAGGGCACGATATCGTCGAATTCGCTGTGCATGCCGATGACATCATCCAGCGGGATGATGAAGCCGGCGGGGGCCCAGGCGCCGATGTCCTCGTGGCCGGACAAGATGATATCCGGCGCTTCACCGGCTTCCGACGCCAGGACGAATTCGTTCTTGTAATCGCCCCAGCCCGCGTTGTCTTGAATCAGATTCAAGTCAATCTCAATGCCCAGCTCGGCTTCGACCTGCTCTTCGACGACGGCGAAGCTGTTGCAGCGCCAGTCTTCTTCCGGCGGGCTGGCTTTACAGCGGACGGTTATACTGACGGAGTCTTGCGCGAAGGCCGCGCCCGCCAGCAAACCCAGAAGCAGTACGAACATCAGTGTAAGGCGTAACTTGGGAAACATCATTCTACCTTCCTAATCTCTATTCACTTGCCTTCGATGAAAGTGTAACACATTTTGCAAGCGAATTGCCGCAAATCATAAACCCGGCAAGTTAAAGATGACTTACGCGCCCGTTAAGGTAGTATCGGCTTGTCTTTACTTCTGATTAAGAATCTGAAAGAGGCTTGGTGATGATCGGATCTGTGACCCAGCCGATATTCCAAATCATCATTTGCGAGAGTCAGTTCTGAACCGCTGCATACGAAGCGCGGACGTGGAGTTGCCTTACCTTATCTATAGCGCGCATGCTCGCAGTTTTCAGGTCGACTCGAACTTGTATTACATTATCCGCCCAACGCCGGTGAGGCGTAGCTCTCCGACGAAACAAGGGCGGCCACTCGGTGGCTGATGACCGGGCCGGCGTCGCGGCGTTCAGCTAAATCGGTCTTCAGTCGCGTACCTGGCTCAGGTCGATTTCGTGAACCAATCCGTAATCTGTACCCACCAAAAGACGCGTCTTGTTGAGCCAGGCGATACTGGATGCATCAGCGCTTGGCAAAAGCTCGAATCCGCCAGCATAGTTGCCCACAGAAATCGACTGACCATGCAGAACGGCAATCCGCTCCCAGACTGCGCCGAGTCAAAGGCCGCCTTCAGCCATTGCCGCCAGGGAATGAAGCGCCATCACAGCAAGAGTCGGCTGACCTTGCCAACGACGCCTGTCAGTGTCGCTGCGGAAGAGCCCGCTTTCCGCGCCCGCCGCGAATACTCTGATAATTGCGGATGATGCGCCGTTCGGGGCAAGTTGGCAATGTGTCTGTTTAAGTTGGTGAACGCGTGGTGGACGCCGCTGATCTGCGCCGGCCGGGCGCCCCTTCAGAGCCTGCATCCGTCAAGAGTTTGACAGCGCGATGCCTATGTGTTAGGCTCATGTTAGCGCTAACATCAAGTGTGCTTGCAAGATGATACGACGCAAAAAACGGGTCACTATCGCGGATGTCGCTCAAGTCGCGGACGTTTCCGCAATGACAGTCTCGCGGGTGATCAACAACAAAACGCCGATCAAGCCTGAGACGCGCCAGCGCGTCATGCGGGTTATCCGCGAGCTCGACTTTGAGCCGAATCACATCGCCCAGAGCTTGACCGGCAGCCGCAGCTATACGATCGGCGTCATTGTGGTCGATATCGCCAATCCCTTCTTCGCTGAGATCACCGCCGGTATTGAGACCGTCTCCTGGCAGCACAATTACAACGTCATCCTCTGCAATACGCAGGAGGATCCCATGCGCGAGCGGCAGGTCATGCGCATGCTGGAGGCGAAACAGGTAGACGGCGTTATCGTTTGCAGTACCCGTTTGCCCGATGCCGACTTGCCGACGCTGCTGCAAAAGTTCCCCGCCTCAATCCTGTTCAACCGAGAAGTTGCCGCGGACGACGCCATCGTCTTTATGCTGGCGGACGAAGCCGGCATCGTGCGTCTGGCGCAACACCTGAACGCTGGCGGGCGCAAGCGGATGGGCATGATCGCTGGCGGCAGTCGCTCGCGAAGCGCGCAACGGCGTCTTGAGAGCTTTCGCCAGGTAGCGCCCGACAAGGACCCACCGGTAGAGCGCATTGAAACGGCGCATATTCGCAATGGCTTTGAAGCCGCGCAACGACTGTTAACGCGTCGCCCGGACCTTGACGCGCTGGTTTGCCACAATGACCTGGCGGCCATAGGCGCGATTCAAGCCTGCAACGCGCTAGGGAAACGCATCCCTGACGATATCGCAATCGCCGGCTGCGATGACATTCCGCTGGCCAATCTGATCGCTCCCAGGCTGACGACTTTGCGCGTGGACCGCCGCGCTATAGGCGAGCTAATGGTCCGCAATCTCTTGTCTCATATCGCTGGCGAGCCAGTTGATCGACGGCATGTGATCAGGCATCAATTGGTCGTGCGGGAAAGCGCGCCCTAGACATCCGGCGCAAATGGCAAACGAGGCGAAAGGAGCCTGTCGCAACAGAAGACTATACTCGTCCTGTCCGTGAGAAAATCTTACTAGACTGAGGAGCATTGATATGTCCCGGAACATGAGTCGCCGCAAGTTTCTCAAGATTTCGCTATCGGCCGGCGCCGGCATCGCAGCCATGAGCAAGGGCCTGCCGCTGGCGGCGCAAGACATGATGTACAGTGAAGCGCCCGAACTGGCTGAACTGGTCGCCGCCGGTGACCTGCCAGCCGTGGCCGATCGCCTGCCGGTTAACCCGGTGGTGGTTGAGCCTTTGGACAGCATCGGCGAATATGGCGGCGCCATCCGCACCGGCATCTTCCAGAATCGTGGCTTTCAGGCGCGTTCGGCTTGGGGTCCTGAACCGATTCTGCGCATCGGCTGGGATTCCAGCACCATCGAACCCAATATTGCCGAGAGCTGGGAATACACCAACGGCGGCAATACCTTCGTATTGCACCTGCGCGAAGGCATGAAATGGTCCGATGGCGCGCCCTTCGGCGCCCACGACTTCGAGTTCTACTGGAATCATGTGCTCAGCAATTCAACACTCTCGCCCTCGCCGCGGTCTGAGTTCGTGATCAATGGCGAACTGGCTGAGTTCGAGGTGGTTGATGACTTGACCGTGCAGTGGACATTCGCCGCGCCCCACGCCAATTTGCCCGGCTTGCTTTCGCACTGGATCGGTTCACAGTTGCCGCGCTGGATGCCGCGCCACTACCTCGAGCAATTTCATCCCGATTTTGCCGACGCCGCCGACCTGGAGTCGAAGATCGCCGAAGCCGGATTCTCGACCTGGGACGAGTTATTCAACAATCGCGTCGCCGTTCAGTATGGCTTGCATTTCGACAATGTCGACCTGCCGAACCTGCTGCCCTTCAAGACGAGCCGGCCGATGGAGCTGAATATCGTCGTTGCCGACCGCAATCCCTACTACTGGAAAGTCGACCCGGAAGGGCATCAGCTGCCCTATATCAACCAGGTCATCCTGACCAATTACGAGGGCGCGGATGTCCGTGACGCGGCCATCGCCGCCGGCGAGATGAACTGGGTTAATACCGACTTGACCTTTACCAACTTCCCGCTCTATCAAGAAAATGCCGAAGCGGGCAATTATGAAGTGCGCCTGTGGCAGACGAGCCGCTCGGCCGAGCACACCATCATGTTTAACCACAATGCCAAGGACGAGGGCTTGCGCGAAATCTTCAACGATGTTCGCTTCAAGCAGGCGATGTCGATGGCGATTGACCGCCAGACGATTGCCAACGTGGTTTATCAAGGCTTTGGCGTGCCGTCGCAGGTCCAGGTGATCCCGGGCAGCAAGTTCCGCGTGGAAGAATACGTGACGCGCCACACCGAATACGATACCGCGGCGGCCGCGGCCTTGCTCGATGAGATGGGGCTGACCGCTGGCGACGATGGCATGCGCGCCCACGCGGATGGCAGCGCGCTGAGCATCCGCATGGATATCTCGATTGGCCAGCCGGGCAGCGAAGACGTCGGCGAATTGCTGCGCGAATTCCTCGCCGAAGTCGGCGTAGACCTCGATGTGCGTGTGGTCGCGCGTGAACAGATCCGCGCCTTGATCGATAACAACGATATCGAATGCGGCATCTGGATCGCGGACAAATGCAGCGATTCGATGTTCCCGCATACGCCGGTCTGGCATGTGCCCTTCCTGCCCACCGACTGGAACCAGTGGGGTCCGCAATATGCGGTGCATTACGCCAGCGGCGGCGACAGTGGTGAAGCGCCGATGGGCGATGTAGCGCAGGTTCAGCAGCTCTTCGACCAGATGAAAACGACCATCGACGAAGCGGAGCGCGTCAATATCGGCCAGGAGATCATGCGGCTCAACATCGATAATCTGTGGAATATCGGCGATGTTGGCGAAGTGCCGATCCCGGTCGTGCTGGGCGCCAACTTCCGCAACTATCCGGCGCAAGGATTCACAAGCTTTGATTGGCTGGGCAACCACCAATACCACATCGAGCAATGTTACTTTGAAGGCGGCGACTGGGTGGGCGCGCCGAACTAGTTTCCAGTCCCTCCTCATTGCGGACCAAGGGCGGCGAAGCTGTCGCCCACAACCGTTCGTACTGTTACAATCGGGGCGATCCATTGGGTCGCCCTTGAACTGTTGGCAGACTGAATACGAATGACCAGTTACATAATCAGACGTTTCCTGCAGATGATCGTGATCATGTTCATCGTGAGCATGGTCGCTTTCGTCGTCATTCAGCTGCCGCCGGGCGATTTTGTCGATGCTTACGTCACCACCATCTCCGGCGGCGAGACATTCACCCAGGAAACCATTGACGCCTTGCGGGCGCAATTCGGCCTGGATGAACCCTTCCACGTCCAGTATCTCAAATGGATCAGCAATGTACTGCGCGGCAACTACGGCGTGTCCTTTCAGCATCAGCGCACAGTCGCCGATCTGCTGGGCGAGCGCCTGCCGCTCACCCTCGCTATCACCTTGCCCACCGCCATGCTGGTCTACCTCATCGCTATCCCGATCGGCATCTATTCGGCGCTGAATCAGTACTCGTTTCTCGATTATGTCTTTTCCTTCGTCGGCTTCATTGGCCTGGCCATCCCCAATTTTCTCTTCGCCATCATTCTGCTTTATATCGGCAGCCAATATTTCGACGCCAACGTCGCCGGTCTGTTCTCGCCGGAATACGAGCTGGCGCCCTGGTCTTTTGGCAAGTTCCTGGACTTGCTGAGCAATCTTTGGATTCCCGTCATCGTGGTGGGCACAGCCGGGACGGCCGGCACGATCCGCGTCATGCGCGGCATGATGCTGGACGAAATGCGCCAGCCCTACGTGGAAACCGCCCGCGCCAAGGGCTTGAGCGAAGCGCGCCTAATCTTCAAGTATCCGGTGCGTGTGGCGATAAGCCCGGTGCTTAGCACAATCGGATTCGTGCTGCCGGCTTTGATTTCGGGAACGGCGATCGTCGCCATCGTGCTCAATTTGCCGACCACCGGCCCCTTGCTTCTGAATGCGTTGCTGGCGCAGGATATGCTGCTGGCGGGCTCAATGATCCTGTTCCTGAGCTTGCTGACGGTGGTGGGTACTTTTGTATCCGATCTGCTGCTGGCCTGGGCGGATCCTCGCATCCAGTTCGAGTAGAGGTCGCGATGCAAAGCGATCATATTGAACCCATGCCGAGCGAAGATTCACCCTTGGAGGTGGTCTCGCCCTGGCGCTTGATGTGGTGGAAATTTCGCCGCCACAAACCGGCGGTCATTTCGGGCGTATTGTTGCTTCTGGCTTATCTAGGCTCGATCTTCGCCGGGTTCCTCGCCCCGTATGATCCCTTGACGCGCGGGCGCAACCTCTACATGCCGCCTAACCCGCCGCGGATCATCGACGCCGCGGGCAACCTGCGCGCCCCTTTCGTCTACGGCATGACGATGTCGCGCGATCTCAACACCCTGCGGCCGATATACACGGTCAACGAAGACGAGATTCATCCGCTGCATTTCTTCTACCGCGGCGATGATTACAAGATCGGCCTGCACGGCCTTCCGATTGACGCGCTGCGCCCCTTGCATGTCACGCTGGATATACACCTCGTTGGCGCGGAAGGCGCGCCGGTCAATTTCTTCGGTACCGATCAATTGGGGCGCGATCTCCTGAGCCGCCTGATTTACGGCGGTCAAATCTCGCTATCCATCGGTTTGGTTTCCGTATTTTTGAGTCTCGCCCTGGGCTTGATTCTCGGCGGCATATCCGGCTTGTACGGGGGCTGGATCGACAGTCTGATTCAACGGGTCATTGAAGCCATCATCGCCATTCCTTCCATCCCGCTCTGGATGGGTTTGGCGGCGGCCATACCGCGCGACTGGGACCCGGTGCAGCAATACTTCGCCATTCTGATTGTGCTCTCCCTGATATCCTGGACAAGCACAGCGCGCGTCGCCCGCGGGCGCTTTCTCGCCGTGCGCGAGCAGGACTACGTCATGGCGGCGCGGCTCTACGGCTGCAGCCAGTGGCGCATTATCACGCGGCACCTGATCCCCAGCATCATGAGCTACGTCATCGTTAACATCACCCTGGCCGTTCCGCGTATCATCCTGGCGGAGACGGCGCTGAGTTTCCTCGGCATCGGACTGAATCCACCGACCATCAGTTGGGGCGTATTGTTGCAGGCGGCGCAGGACAATCTGGCGGTGCACTTTTATCCCTGGCTGTGGATCGGTCCGGCGCTCTGCGTCATCATTGTCGTATTGGCCTTCAACTTCGTCGGCGATGGCGCTCGCGACGCCGCCGATCCGTTCGCAAGTTAGCTTCCGATGACTGCCCTGCTGGAAGTCCGCTCGCTCAAGAAGTACTTTCCCATTAAAAAGGGCCTGTTTTCACGCGTGACCGGGCAGACCAAAGCCGTTGACAGCGTCAGCTTCGTAGTGCAAGCTGGCGAAACCATGGGCCTGGTCGGCGAAAGTGGCTGCGGCAAAACCACCCTGGGCCGCTGCATCGTCCGCGCCTGGCCACCCACCGCCGGCGAGATCCTCTTCCACGGCGACGGACAAGCTGGCAAGAGCATCACCGATCTCGCACAACTCAGCCCCGCTGAGCTCCGCCCGTTTCGCCGACAGATCCAGATGATCTTTCAAGACCCCTTCGGTTCGCTCAACCCGCGCATGACCTTGCTGCAGCTCATCGGCGAGCCGCTCAGGGTGAACGGCGTCAAGGACGGCAAGGCGATCAAGGAGCGGGTAGCGGAGTTGTTACGCGTTGTCGGCTTGCGCCCGGAATACATGACCCGTTATCCGCACGCCTTCAGCGGCGGGCAGCGACAGCGCATCGGTATCGCCCGCGCCCTCGCGCTCAATCCACGACTCATCATCTGTGATGAACCTGTTTCGGCGCTGGATGTCTCGGTACAAGCGCAGATACTGAATCTGCTCGCCGAATTGCAGGCGCAATTTGGCTTGACCTATCTCTTTATCGCGCACGACTTGAGCGTCGTCGAGCATATCTGCGACCGGGTCGCGGTCATGTACGTTGGCAAGATCGTCGAAATGAGCGAGACCCGGCGACTTTACCAAAAGCCCCGTCACCCCTACACCGAAGCGCTGCTATCCGCCGTGCCCAAGCCCGACCCGCGCCGCCGCAGCGCGCCGCTCGTCCTCGAAGGCGAAGTTGCCGACCCCGCCAATCCCCCCGGCGGCTGCTATTTTCATCCGCGCTGCCCCTACGTCATCGAGCGCTGCCGCAGCGAATCGCCCCCATTACAGCCGATCGCAGGCGGACACTGGGTGGCTTGCCATCGCGCCTCCGAACTCGAATTGCAGGGGGCCATCTAAATTGAGCGCAAAGCTGCTGGAAGTACGAGACTTACATACTCATTTCGTCAGCGAGCTGGGAACCGTGCGCGCGGTGGATGGCGCAAGCTTCACACTGGAAGCGGGCCAGACCTTGGGCATCGTCGGCGAAAGCGGCTGCGGCAAGTCAATCATGTCCCGTTCGATTCTGCGAATCGTGCCCCATCCAGGCGAGATCGTCGCTGGAGAGATAATCTACTATCGCGACGGCGAGGCGCTTGATCTGACCGCGCTGGACCCAAAAGGACCGGCGATCCGCGCCATCCGCGGCGCCGAAATCGCCATGGTCTTTCAAGAACCGATGACCTCGCTCAGCCCGGTGCATACCATCGGCGATCAAATAAGCGAAGCCATCATGCTGCATCAAAATTACAGCCGGGCGGCGGCGCGGGAGCGCGCGCTTAATGCGCTCAATCTGGTGGGAATGCCGCGTCCAGCCGGAATCATCGACCGCTATCCACATCAGCTGTCCGGCGGCATGCGGCAGCGCGCTATGATCGCGATGGCGCTGAGCTGCAATCCGCGCCTGCTCATCGCCGATGAGCCAACAACCGCCCTCGATGTCACGACACAGGCGCAAATCCTGGCTCTGCTGCGGCGCCTGCAAGCCGAGCTGGGCATGGCGATCATGTTCATCACGCACGACCTTGGCGTTATCGCGCAGATGACCGACCAGGTGATCGTCATGTATATGGGGCGGATCGTCGAATCGGCCGATGTCGACTCGCTCTTTTACCAGCCCCAACATCCCTACACCAGCGCCCTTCTGCATAGCATCCCGCGCCTTGGCAGCAGCCAGCCCGGTCAAAAGCTCAATGTCATTCGCGGCTCCATTCCTGATCCCTACGCGGTACCCGGCGGCTGTCCTTTCCACAATCGCTGTCTCTTCAACGATGGCGACCGCTGCCAGCGGGAAGCGCCGCAAATGCGCGAAATAAAGCCCGGTCATTTCGCCAGCTGCCATTACGCCGGCAACCTTGACTTACAAGGCCTGGTTACGAGTGAGGCCATTTTATGAGCGATCAGCGTCCCGACGCCGCTTCTGCTGACGCGCGCCTGGCGAAATTCCGGCGGATCTTCCCGCAGGCTTGGCTGGCGCGAGACATCTACAGCCGGGGCGACCTGGTCCGGGTTGACTTTCCGCAAGACCTGGACGAACTCTGCGACGTACATATCAGCATGGCGCATGAATCGGGCCGGATTTACGCCGAAGCCAATACCATGCTAGACGAAGACACGACATCGGTTGTCCTGCGTAAAGCCATGAACGCGCCGGACGGGCTTTATCAGGCGCGCATCCGCCCCAAAGCCAGCGAATTCTATGGCGCGACGCCCTTTGAAGTCACCCTGCCCTTCCATGTCATCAATAGCGAGACGTCGGCCAGTTACTACGGCGACAACCCTGGCCGCCGCGCGGAAGCGCTAAAGGACGCCATCCGCCGCGGACCTGACCTCTACAGCGAGCTCGCGCGACTAGCCCGCGGGGAGACTGTCCGCGAACAGCTGCTGCTCGCGGCAAGCGAAAACGGAGACCCGCGCGACCTGCTCGCCTTGCTCTTTATCCTGGGCAAGTATCGTCAGACTTTGCCAGCCACTTTGGCGGCGACGCTCAATGGCAATCTACGTCGGGGCGATTTGAGCGCGATTGGCGGAACGCCGCCGGCTATTGCCTGCCGCCGCCTTGCCGGGCTGCGCTTCAAGCGCCGCGACAGCAGCGACCTTGAGACGCGCGCCTGGCTCATGAAGCGCGCTACAGACGGCTTCGATTTCTTCACGCCTTTGACTGACGAACTAATGGCGCTGGCGGCCCTGGTCGACCTGGACGAAGAATTCGGCGAGCTTGCCGCAGCCCTGCTGGACAAGCTGCTGTTTACGCTGGCGCTGCATACGACGGACTTCGCCCGGGACAGCCGCTTGTCGCCGCTCAGCCCGGTGACGCGCTTGCTCTGGGGCTTGGGCAACTGGAATCCGGCCAACGCGGCGGCGGTTTTCCTGGCCTGCGCCGACGAATACGAAATACCGGCCTTGATCCAGGCCATCGCTATAGATCCCAACCCGCCTCTGTCTGCGATAGACCAACATCGCATCAGTGATGCTTTGATCCAGCGTCAAGTCTATCGCGGCGCCAATTGCAGTCTCGTCTCGGTCAATCAGCGCTGGCTGGCGGAGTTGGGGACGGCGCGCGTTTTCGCCGAGACGCCGAGCCTCAACCTCAGGCATGAAGCGGACAGCCTGGCTTGCCAAGGCGCAAAGGCAATCTACTTCCCAACTTATGAATTTGACGAATGGACTATTGATAAGAACTGGACCTACGCCCGTCGCGCCGACTGCTATCTGGCGCTGCACAGCGAGCGCGGATTTGCGCTGCTCGAATCGGGTACGCGCCGCGGACGCGTTTTGCATGTCGGGGATGCGGACGCGCCCTTGACGGTATGCCTGGGCTACGCGGACAAAGATGGCGATTTCAAGAGCTTCAAGGAGCGCCCTAATCGCGAATCTCCACCATGGCGCGAAGAGCCGGCCATCCCGTCACAACTCCACTACCGCAGTCGCTTTTGCCAGACTGACTTCGAGCAATCAATCATGGAAATCCGCTACGACGATTTCGTGATGCAGCTAGACTTAACCAATTAGGCTGAGGCCGCTATATGACAATTGTCCAGAACAACTTGCCAGCCCAGCGCGTGACCGGCGGCGCGCACCATTTCTTCGGTTATTATGACAAGCCGCCCTGGGACGCTAGCGGGCGCTATCTGCTGGCGATGCAAGTTGATTTCATGGAGCGGATGCCCACGCCGGACGACCGCGCGCGCATCGGCATGGTTGACCTGGACGACGGCAATCGCTGGATTCCACTGGCCGATACCGCCGCCTGGTGCTGGCAACAAGGCGCCATGCTGCAGTGGCTGCCGAGCGATCCCGAGCGCAAGATCATCTACAATCAGCGCGATGGCGACCGCTTCATTAGCGTCGTGCGAGACGTCTTCAGCGGCGAAACGCGCGAGCTGCCGCGCGCCATTTACGCGATCAATGGCTCGCAGGCGCTAAGCCTTAACTTCGCCCGAAACCACCGCACCCGACCCGGCTACGGCTACCTTGGCGCGGATGATCCCTGGGCGAACGACCCGCATCCCGCCGAAGACGGCATCTTCTGGATGGACCTCGAAAGCGGCGACAACCGGCTCATTATCAGCCTGGACCAGCTGCGCCGCTTCCAAGCCAAGCCATCCATGTCGCAGGGACAGCACTGGTGCAACCATATCCATATTGCCGCCGATGCTTCAAACTTCGTTTGCTTGCACCGTTGGGGCGATCCGTCCGCCGGCGGCCGTTACTTCACCGATCGGCTATTCAGCGCTGGACTCGATGGCGGCGACCTGCGCCTCGTCGCCGACGACGGCTATGTCTCGCACCTGGATCACTTCAGCCCGGAGGTCGTGCTGGCTTGGGCGCGAAAGACTGGCATCGGCGATCGCTATTTTCTCTACCAGCGCGCCACCGGCGAAGCTGTCATCCTCGGCGACGGTCTATTCAGCTCCGACGGACACTGCAGCTTTTCGCCCGACCGCCGTTGGCTGCTGACCGACACCTATCCCGATGCGAATGACATTCGCACGCTCATGCTCTTCCACCTCGAAAGCGAGACCCGATACGATATAGGGAAATTCTATGCGCCGCCGGCACTGAGTGGACCCCTGCGCTGCGATTTGCACCCGCGCTGGAATCGCGACGGTACGCGGGTTTGCATTGATTCCGCGCACGAAGGCGAGCGTCAGATCTACATTATTGATGTCGAAAGCGTCGTCTCCGCCCATGCCTGATATGCCAGCGTCGCGCCCCGGGCATCACCCACTGATTCAGCATTCTTAAGACTTGTAATGGAGTGCTTCACATGACAGACCTTCAACAGCCCAAAGTCGTCGTCATTGGCGCAGGCAGCCTGTTTTTCGGCCGACAAGCCATCTGGCAGATGGTGCATTCGCCCTATCTAAACACCGGCGCCCTGGCGCTTGTTGACGTAGACGCGGCGCGCCTGGAAAAAATGCATGCGCTGGCGGAAATGGTCGTCGCCGAAACCGGTGTCGACCTGCGCATTGAAGCCGCAACCGACTGGCGCGACGCGCTGCCCGGCGCCGATTTTGTTGTGCTCAGCTTCGCCGTTGACACGGTGCGCTATCGTGGCCTGGATTGCCAAATTAGCGAGAAATACGGCATAAGAATGTGCAGCGGCGATACCATCGGGCCCGGCGGCATCTTCCGCGCCATGCGGGAGCTGCCGGTCATTATGGATTGCGTCGCGGATATTGAAAGACTTTGCCCGGACGCCTGGGTTATCAACTACATCAATCCCAGCGCGGTCAACGGGATAGCAATCGCCCGTTACGCGCCGCGACTCAAGAGCTTCGCCCTCTGCGATTCGCTTCACATGCCGCATGTCAAAGCGCGCTACGCCAGGCGCGCCGGCATTATCGCCGACGCCTGCGAGTGGAACGACGCGCTGGACGCCGAATTTGATATGCGCATCGCCGGCGTGAACCACTTCACCTGGATGCTCAAGGCCGAATGGCGCGGGCGTGACGTCAGCGCGAAAATCGCCGAGTCGCTCCGCCGCAGCGCCGCCACAGAAGATCTCGGTGGCGACCGCGGCGCGAAAGCCTTGCACAACGACGCGATTGCCGGGCAGCTCTATGACATCTTCGGCTACATACCCACCTGCGTCGCCCACACCAAAGAATACCTTCGCTTCTATCAGGGGCATGGACGCTCGCCTGAGGAGATTCCGCCGCTGTCAATTTGGGAAACCGACGAACGCTACGCCCGGCACGCTCAAATGTGGCGGCAGGTCGATGACTTCAACAGTGGCGCCTTGCCTGTCAGCGCGTTCATGGAGGCGCTCGGGCCCGATCATGCGACCGATATTATCGAGAACATGGTCGGCGATTTGGGTCAGCCCTTTTACATCAACACCTTAAATCGCGGCGCAGTGACGAATATGTCGGACGACGCCTTTCTCGAGTTGCTCTGTGATATTGATATGGATGGTCCTCGTCCGCGCCCGGTTGGCCCGATGCCTCGCGGCCTGCGCGCTCTGAATGAATTGGCGCTCGACACGCATGAATTGACTGCGGAGGCGATCGTCCGCGCGGATTACAGCTTGCTGCGCCGAGCGCTGATGACGGACCCGCTGACGAATTCGATCGCGGACGCGGACGCCATCTTGCGCGACCTGCTGGCGGCGGAGCGCGATGTCTTGCCCGATCATTGGTACACATGAGTGGCGCCGGCGTGATCTCGCGCCGCATGCATCCCAAACGCGCATTTTGGCCGTTCTCGCGAGTCTGGCGCCGGCCGGCATTCTGATTCGGTGGACTGGCTAGCGGCTGCTGTGAAGGTTATATTCGCGACACTCGCAAGGCAGCGGACCCTACGCGTTGGCCGAATCGATTCGCGGCGATCGCTACGTGGCGCAGGCGCGCCCGGAATACACCTGGGGCGCGCGCGGGACGACCACAGCCGACGAGGGCTTCCCGCAGACTCTGGTATATCAAGTAGTAGACAATGAAACGACCGCCGCCAACCTCTTCCTGGCCGGAGAGCTGAACATCGTCACTGTTTCCGGCGCGGATTTCGACCGCGTCGCCGCGGCTGAGACCTTTGCGCTCAATGGCTACAGCTTTGGCGCGGTCTGGCTGCACGTCAACAAGGACGAAGGCTTGATCGGCGTCGATCCCGCTATCCGCCAGGCCGTTTACCAAGCCGTCTCGCGCGAAGAGTACCTGGATGTCGGCTTCGGCGGACGCGGTCTTTTCACCAATACCTTCGTCTCGCCAAAGGCGGTTTGCTATGACGAGAGTCTTGATGCGGTATACGAGGAAACTGTCGGATTTGATCCCGATGCCGCGCGCCAGGTTCTGGCGGATGCCGGCTACGCGGCTGGCGCCGATGGCAAGCTGGCCGATGCCGATGGCAACCCGGTCGTGTTGCGCTTGGTGGACTATGGTTATGCCGGCTCGGAAGGATCCGAGTTGCTGATCCTGTCGCTGGAAGATGTCGGATTCACCGTCGAACCGATCATAGTGGAATTCGGCGGGTACATTGAGCGGCTGATTCGCACTGGTGAATGGGACGTCGCGATCTTGCCCGTCAATCCCCCCGTTCCCTTGCCGAGCGCGCTGGTCGGCTACTTCAGCGGCGGAGGCGCAATCAACACGGCGTCCACCGCTAACGCGACCTTTGACGCCGAATACGCGCTGGCCAATGTCACCGCGGGAGACGAGAGCTGCATGCACTGGAGCAACGCGATGAGGGCGCTGCTGGAAGAGTTTGATTTCAAGCCGCTATTCTCGCCGGAGCGGACCTACTTCGGCCAGGGCGTAGAGTTCACGCTCTTCAACAACTACACCGGCGCCTGGGACTCGATAACGACGCGCATCGTCGGCGAATGACGCATCTGGTCCATGACAGCGTCGCGGGCTATGCAGCGTCACAGACTTGAATCAGGGACTCTGGCTTGGCTAACCAGCCGGCTGGGTCCCTGGCCGCGCTTTCTGCTCAAGCGGCTCCTGACCTTGATCGTCGTCCTCGCGCTGCTGCTGGTGCTTACCTTTCTGCTCATTTACCTGGCGCCGGGCGACCCCGCCGTGCGCAAAGCCGGCATTGACGCCAGCACCGAACAGATCGAACTCGAGCGCAAGGCCCTGGGCCTGGATCAACCGGCGCACATCCAGTTCATCCGTTATGTTCAGGGCGTCGCCCGGCTTGACTTCGGCACATCATTTATTACCAAACAGCCGGTGACGGAGATTCTGCAGCAGCGCTTTCCGCGCACCTTCCAGCTGGCGGGCACGGCCCTGCTGATCGTGATGACGGTCAGCGTACCCCTGGGCATCCTCGTGGGCGCCTTGACCAGCGAAGGGCGAAACCGTCGTCTGGAAGTCGTTTTCATGTCCCTGACCAGCACAAGCAGCGCCATGCCCGAGTTTCTGACGGCGACTTTCCTGGCCTTCATTTTCGCTGTGACCTTGAATTGGCTGCCGGTCGCCACTACGCAGAAATCCACCGCTATTATTTTGCCAGCGCTCTCGGTGAGCCTGCGCCCGGTTGCCTCGCTGGCGCGGGTTGTCCGGCTGGAGACGCTGAACGTCCTGGCGCAAGATTACATCCGCACCGCCCGCAGCAAACGCCTGCCCACAAGCCTGATCTTCATGCGACATCTGCTGCCCAACGTCCTCACCGCCGCGCTGACCATCGGCGGCCTGATATTCGCCGGGCTGCTCGGCGGCGCCGTCATCGTCGAGAATGTGTTCGCCTGGCCCGGCCTGGGGCAGCGCGTGGTCGATGCCGTCTTCAATCTCGACTATCCTGTCATTCAAGGCATCGTGCTGTATTTCGGCATGATCGTGGTGCTGATCAATACCTTGATTGACATCCTGTTAGCCGTGGTTGATCCACGGACGCTGGTGCTGAGTGAGTAGCGCGTCCACTCACGCTGAGGTCCCGCGGCGCCCGACACTGGCATTCTGGCGGCGGCCGTTTATCCGGGCTTTTCTGAGCGCCCCCAGCGGTTATCTGGCGCTGATCCTGACCGGACTGCTCTTCGCTACGGCGATTCTCGCGCCCCTTACCTTGACCCGCGACGAAGTTTATCAGCGCAATGTCCGGCGGCGTCTGGAAGGCCCAACTGCCGATCATATCCTGGGCACTGATAATCTCGGCCGCGATATCCTCAAGCGCACGCTGTACGCGACGCCGCTCACGCTGCAACTGGCTGTTAGCGCGGCGGGAATGGCCATCGTAATCGGTTTCAGCGGCGGCGCTGCGACCGCCTATCTGCCGGGCCGGCTGCGAAACATGGGCTTGCGCTTGATCGAAGTCTTGCTGGCGTTTCCCGGCATCTTGATCGCGATTATGCTCGTCGCTGTGGTCGGGACCAGTGCGGAAGGCGCCGTCCTGGCGATTGGCATCGCCTTTTCGCCCAGTCTGGCGCGCGTCGCCTATACGCTGGCGTCGGGCGTGGCCGGTCTCGATTATGTTGCCGGCGCCCGTGTATTGGGCTTGTCCAGCCGCCGCATCATCTTTCGTTACATTATCCCCAATATCGCCGAGACTTTGATCGTAGTCTCGTTCAACGCCACCGCCGCCGCCCTGGTCGCCGTATCGTCGCTGAGCTTCCTTGGTCTAGGCGTCCAAGGCACGCAATTCGACTGGGGCCGCCTGATCACGGAAGGCGTACTACGACTGTATCAGGTACCATTGCTGGCTTTGGCCCCGGCCATGGCCATCGGCATTACCGGTTTAACCCTCGGTTATCTGGGGGAGGCGCTCGCCCGCGGCCTCAATCCCCTGCTCTGGACCCAGACCGCCGCCCTGCAATCGCGTACCTGGCTGCAGCGGTATTTCACTACTGAGAATTTGCTGCTCTCGGGCTCGACACTATTGCTCGTCGCCTTCTATTTTTTGCCCTGGTTCAGCCCGGACGCGGCGGACCCCAACCGGACCTTGGTGACCGGCGCAACCATCCTGGCTGGCGGCGCCACGCTTCCCGCGCTGACTTCCGGCTCGCAGGAGGCGATGCTCTTGCTGCGTACTGGCGCCTGGATCGGTCTGCTGCTGGGATGCGTCGCCTGTTTCTTTATGCGCTGCCGTCGTCTCTGCGCTTATTTCGGGCTGATCTGCGGCCTGGGCGCCGGCAGTTTCTTTCTCTCTATTCTGCTCGCCGATGCCGCCAATGTCGGGACCAGGCTGGCTTCCGCGCAGTTGGGATTCTATCTGGGCCTTTTCGCCACGATCACTCTCATCCTGCAGGTCTTCTCGGACAAATCTGCGGAATCTCGCCACAGCGGCGATGCCGTTCATACGCCCAGCCAAGCAAACGCGCCCGAGGCAGCCGCATCGCCGCCACAGCCCTTGCTCCAGGTGCGCGGTCTAAGCGTGCGCTTTGACCTCGAATCCGGAACAATCGTGCCGGTTAATGATATCAATATGGATTTGGCGGAGGGCGAAATCGTCGGCGTTGTCGGCGAGTCCGGCTCGGGCAAAAGCATGACCGCGCTGGCCATAGCGCAGCTCGCGCCGCATCCGGGCGTCGTGTCCGCGCAGAGCATCCGCCTGCGTGGCGAAGACATCACCACCATGCCGGCGGTAGCGTTGCGCTACTTTCTCGGATCAGAAATGGCGATGATTTTCCAGGATCCGATGTCTTCGCTTAATCCGGCTCTCAAGATCGGCACGCAGTTAACCGAAGCGCCCCGCGTCCATCGGCGGCTCAGCCGCAAGGATTTGCACCAGTTGGCGCTGGACCGTATGGCGGATGTACATATCTCGGCAGCGGAGACGCGCCTGAGACAGTATCCGCACGAGTTTTCCGGCGGCATGCGCCAGCGCGCCATGATTGCCATGGGCTTGATGAACTCACCCAGCTTAATCATCGCCGATGAGCCAACCACCGCTCTTGATGTCACCATCCAGGCCCAGATCATTGATGTCTTGCGCGAGATCAATCAGGACCGTGGCACTACCATCATGCTTATTTCGCACGATATCGGCGTCATAGTGGAGATATGTTCGCGCGTCCTGGTGATGTACGCCGGGCGCATCGTCGAAGACGTCAATATCACCGACTTGATGACCCCCGACAATCATCCGTACACGGAAGCGCTGATCGCGGCTGTGCCCGCCTTTGACAGCGACCGCGACCAACCGCTGGCGTCAATCCCCGGTCGGCCGCCGGACCTGGACAATCTGCCCGCGGGCTGCGCCTTTGCGCCACGGTGCAAGTATGTTTTCGAGCGCTGCTATCACGAGCGGCCGCCTTTGCTGCAGGTAGAGGAAAGCCACCGCATCGCCTGCTTTTTGCGAACCAAGGCGCCGGAGGGCGCGACTGGTGAATAAGCTGGAAGTACGCGATCTCGTCGTCAACTATGGCCGGTTGACCGCGGTAGATGGCGTCAGTTTCGGCATTCCCGCCGGCGGCACGCTCGGCCTGGTGGGTGAATCCGGATCAGGCAAGTCGACCATTGCGCGCGCTATCGTTCAGTTGGCGCGGGTGGCCCGGGGCCAAATCTTGCTCGACGGCGACGATATCACCTATGCTCAGGGCGCTAACTTGCATGAGATTCGCAGCAAAATACAGATGATCTTTCAAGATCCGTATTCGTCGCTGAATCCGCGGCTTGCTGTCGGCGCGATGATTGACGAAGTGCTGCAACGACATCGCAACTTGAGCGCAGCGCAACGCCGTCAGGAAGTGGGACGCCTGCTGGAAATGGTGGCGCTTGATCCGCTTTTTGCCGCCCGCTATCCACATCAATTTTCTGGCGGGCAGCGCCAGCGGATCGCCATCGCGCGCACCTTGGCATCCCAGCCGGAGCTGGTCATTCTTGATGAAGTGGCGTCGGCGCTTGATGTGTCCGTGCAGGCGGACATCTTGAATCGGCTGCGCGACCTGCAAGTAGAGTTTCAGCTATCCTTTCTCTTTATTTCTCACGATCTCTCCGTCGTGCGTTATATGAGCGACTCAGTTTGTGTCATGTATCTGGGACAGATTGTCGAATGGAAAGAGACCGAGGAATTGTTTCGACAGCCTGAACATCCCTATACACAAGGCCTGATTGATTCAATTCCCAAAATGATTGTGGGTGGTGATCCCAAACGGATTGCCTTGAGCGGCGAAATCCCTGATCCGCATTTTCCGCCGTCGGCCTGCCGTTTTCATACGCGCTGCCCGGTCGGTCCGCTGGCGAATCCGGAGCGCGTCCGCTGCCGCCAGGATGATCCGCATCAATTGATTGACAAAAGCGAACATTATGCCGCCTGTCATTTTCCCCTGGCCAGAGAGTTGCCGGAATGATGGGTAATGAATAGAAATCAGCTGCGCGTGGCCTGCGGGTGACCATTAGTTCAGCAGGTGATCGCCGGCCCCGCTGAAGTAGCACAACAAGGCCGCTCTGTTTTCAGCAACCCGGCCCTTTGGCTTTGTATACTGTCATTTGACCGAAAACGCGGTGGCAATCTGGCCTGAAGAACTTCTACCCGGCACATGTTCACTTAAATTTGCCGCGCTCAAGAGCGTACGCCCTCGCCAGAACATACGATGCTGCGGCGGCCGAGGTTGCCGAGCGATTGATAGATTCGTTGAATCAGATTGCCGCGAGCGTCCAAGGTCTGGAGGGAGCGCCAGTGATGGAGATCAGCAAAGGATTCCTCTCGAGCTGGAATACGGATTGGCGCCTTGATGACTGTCTGCTCGACAAGCTGTCATTAGCGCGCCGATGGCGATGGCGACCGGCTGCGCTTGCCAATACATCCCAACACTTTTTCTCCAAATTGCGGTAGGATAGGGATTATGATTCAGACGGAGAACAAGCGCATGGAAGAGAGAGAACGAGATCCGCGGATCATATCATCGCTCCAGCGCGCATTGGATATTTTGTCACTCTTTGGTTCCAAGACCCCGGAGCTGGGCATCACCGACATCGCCAAGGCCCTGAATCTCCACAAGAGCACGGCCTCCGGTCTGGTATATACGCTTGAGCGCAACGGCTACATTGCGCAGAATCCCGAGAACCGCCGATACCGTCTGGGACTGCAGTTGGTGGAACGCGCCGGCGTTTTGCTCGACCAAATCGAAATACGCAAAATCGCCATGCCCGAGCTCGAGTACCTGCGCGACTGGGCGTCCGAGAGCGTAAACCTGGCGATTCTGGAAGAGAATCAGATCATTTACATTGAGCGCTTGCTGACCGACAAGAGCCTTGGTTTCCGCAATCACATCGGCAAACGGGCCTGGCCCCATTCGACCGCCTTGGGCAAAGCCATTCTTTCGCACCTGCCGCCACAACAGGCGCTGGCGGTCTTGCAGTCTTACCCGCTCGAATCCATGACAAAGAACACCATCACCGACATTGATGCCTTAATGCGTCAGTTCGGGCTTTTCCGCCAAAAGGGCTACGCCATCGAGCGCGAGGAAAATGAGATCGGCGGCTTATGCATTTCGGCGCCGATCCATAGTTATGACGCCGTGCCCACCGCCGCCGTCAGCGTCTCATTCCCGTTGTCGCGCCTGGATGAAACGACGATTTCGTCCTCCGGCGCGAAGGTGCGCGAAGCCGCCGAGCGCATCTCCCAAAAGCTGGGTTACACGCTGGATAGGCGCGATATGGCCTACGCTCCCGAGGCGCATGGCGCTGCCGGATCGTAACTGTCGCTGAAGGTACCGCTGGCGGCGCCCGCGGCGTTGTCCCACAGGCTGTTGCCACAGATTCTCGCTTGAGATTCAACCAGGATCTTGACCCCGCCGGCGTCGTTGTCGTATATCAGATTGCCGTATACTGCGTTCTCGACGCCGTATTGGATGCCGTCGACGAAGTGCCCGCCCAGCCGCACGCCGGCCCCGACATTGCCGAAAATCTCATTGTAGCGGATAACGTTGCCCCGGCCGCGCGACACGATCCCGCCGGAGTTGGGATCCTTCTGGCCGCTGCAGATATTGTATTCAATGATGTTGTACTCGCTGCCCTCTTTGGCTTCGACGCACTCATTGCCCTGCGTGTCCATGAAGTTATGATGCACCCAGTTGTGGGCGGTGACGTCCGGCTCGATGGTCAGGTTGATGTCCCACTGTTTGCTTGAGGTGCCGAGGTAGACCGCCTCGCCGACGACGCCGTGGGCGTCAAAGACGAAGTCCCAGATGCCGCAATCGTGAAAAGTCGAATAGGCGATCTCGTTGCGCCGGGCGAAGTACTTGATGCGCAAGCATTCTTCGCCGGCGTTGCGGAAGGTCATGCCCAGGACGCGCAGGATGTTGACGCCATCGCGCTTATCGTAGCCGATGACGTACAGCAGCTTCTCGCGAAAGGCGCCCATGCGGTTGGGCTCGGCATTGCGGCGCAGCCCGTCGATGGTGAAGCCGATCAAGCTGATGTAATCATGATGGACCTGAAAGATGCGATTGCTGGTCAAGCCGTGCACGGAGGCGTTCGACGCGCCGACGATGGTAATCGGTTTGCCCGGTTCGCCGTCGCGGACGGTGAATACGTCCTGATGATAGCGCCCGGGCGCCAAGTGGACAGTTCGCCCGGCTGCGCCAGCTGCAGCGCGTGTTGGATCGAGCGGAAAGGGTGGGATTCGCTGAGCCCGCTGTTATCGTTGTCGCCAGCCGGACTGACGTAAAGGTGAATGCCGTCCGGCTGAGCGAGACCGGAGGAGAGGCACATCAGCGCAACAAAAAGGATCAAGGCAATTCGTTGATGCATACGTTTCGCAAAAAAGTAGAGTGGGCAAAAAAGCAACATATGCCCACTCTACTGTCTAGCGGCGACTATTCGTAATCTGCGAGGTTGTCCAGGATGTAAGCGACCTCATCAGCGATGCGGCCCATGGCTTCTTCTACGGACGCCGCGCCGATCCAGACCTCGCCCAATTTCTTCTTCCACAGCGAATCAAAAGCGGAGTACATGGGATGGATCGGATCGTACATCGAGAAGTAATTGCCGGCGCCGGCCAGGAAGGCGGCTTTGTTGGAGCCCGGCAGCAGCGCCGGTTCCAGGAAGCGCGGATCACTCTTGAACTCCGACAGTACCGGTGTCATCACCTGCAGGTCCAGCAGCATGTTGACGCCGACTGCGCCCAGGGCCGGGCGCGCCAGCGGCAGAATGATGCTCATGAAGATTTGGAAAGCGTTGGCGCCGTCCATCCTGGCGGCTTCGTCCAGATCGAGCGGGATGGTCAGGAAGTATTGACGCAGCAAGAATATCGAGAAAGCGCCGCCGAAGAAATTCGGCGCGATCAGCGGCAGGAAGGTATCGAGCCAGCCCAGATACTTGAACAGGATAAAGCGCGGGATTATCAGCATGTGGAAGGGAATCATCGGCGTGCTGAGCAGGACCAGGAATATGAAACCGCGCCCGGGAAAACGGAAACGGGCGAAACCGTAAGCCACCACCGCCGAGCTGAGCACCTGCCAGATGACGCTTAGCGTGGTGATAATGGTGGTGTTGACGTAGTAGCGCCCAAAAGGACGCGCCGTCAGCGCATCGGGATAATTCTCCCATTGAACGGGATCGGGTACCCAGGTCGGCGGATAGGCCAGGGTCTGCTGTTCGGTTTTCAGCGAGGTCGATATTGTCCAGGCGAAGGGGAAGAAAACCAGCACCGCGCCCAGCAGCAGGATGGCGTATATCGCCGCCACCTTAAGATGAGACGAGACTTGCTCCTGCAAGCGGTTCTTGCGCGCGGGCGCGTTCAGCGCGATATTGGCGGCCACCGTTCTAACTGCTCCCCGTCAGCTCGCCTTCGTAGAAGACCCAGGCTTTCGACCAGCGGAATACCAGCAGCGTCAGCGCCATGATGATGAAAAAGACGACGACCGCCATGGCGGAGGCGTAACCCATCTGGTACTGCTGGAAACCTTTCTGGAAAAGGTAGTAGGTGAAAAACAGCGATTGATTGCGCGGACCGCCTTCGGTCATGATGTAGGCTTGTGAGAAGAGCTTGACGGTGTCGATCATGCCGGTGATCAGATTGAAGAAGATGACGGGTGTCAACAGCGGCAGCGTAATGCGGAAGAACTGCCGCCAGTAGCCGGCGCCGTCGATCGCCGACGCTTCGTAGAGTTCGCTGGAAATCCCCTGCAAGCCGGACAGGTAGATGATCATATTGCGGCCAGCCGCGACCCAGACCGCCATGATCATCAGCGAGGGCAAGACCAGGGCCGGGTCGTCCAGCCAGCGCGGGCCGGGTACGCCAAACACTTGTTGAATGGTCGAATTCAGGATGCCGCAGCGTGGATTGTAAATCCACATCCAGACCAGGGCGATGGCCACCGGCGGCAGCACGACCGGCATATAATAGATGGTGCGCCAGATGCCGATGAACTTGATGCGGCGATTGTTCAGCAGCAGTGCCGTCCCCAAGGCAACGATGATGCCCAGGGGCACGCGCCCCAAGCCGTAAATGATGGTGACTTCCATGGACTTGAGAAACAGCCTGTCACTAAAGAGCCGCTGATAGTGCCGCAAGCCGACATGGCGCGGGTCGCCAATCAAGTCCCAGCGGTGGAAGCTCAGCCAGATCAAGCCGATCATGGGACCGATGACGAAAATCAGAAAGCCCAGCACCCAGGGCGATATGAATAGATAGCCGTTGAGGGCTTCACGCAGCTATGGCGACGCGACTCGTTTCCCTTTCAAACTCAACGCAGCCATAAGAATCCTAATCGCCTGCCACTCTCGCAGCCTGTTCGACCGCAAAGGCGCGCTGATGCAAATCCGGACGGGTGAAGGCCGTCAGCGCCTCCAGGAAATAGTAGTCGCCATATATCAGGCCGTGCTCCATCAATTTCGCCGGCACGGAGCGCGCGCCATCACGCAGAATTGATGACGGGCCCTTGACAGCTCTGACGAGATAATTGTCGCAGAGCGAGTGAAACATGCGCTCGGCGAGATCAAGCCAGCGCGCGGCGTTTTCGAGGTCTACCGCCGACAGCTCCACCAAGCCGCAGACGGTCACGGCTGCCGCCGACGAGTCGCGATAGGTGTCGGGAATATGCGGGCTGTTGTAATCCCAAAACGGCACGAGATCTCTGGGCAGATTGCGCTGCGTATAGTCCGCCAGGGCTCGCGCTGCCGTCAGAAAGCCTGGGATTGCTGTATAGCGGTAACAAGTCGCGAAGCCGTAAAGCCCCCAGGCTTGCCCGCGCGACCAACAGGAGTCATGGCTGTAACCCTGGTATTGCTCTTGTCGTATCAAGAGACCAGTCTGCGGGTCGAAGTCAGCGACATGCGCGCTTGAGCCATCGCCCCGCAAGAGCGCCAGTCGCGATGTGCGCGCGTGCTGCGTCGCGATCTCCGCCAGCGAGGCGTCGCCGGTCAAGCGCCGGCCGAGGACATGCGACAGGGTGAAAATGAAACCCAAATCGCGGGTGCCCCCGCTCGTCTTCAAATGCGCCAGCTTGCCGCTCCAGCGTTCCGCGCCCTGCTTAAACTCGGCATCGCCGCTGTGCGCCCAGGCCAGCCAGAGCAATCCGGTCCAAAAGCCGTCCACCCAATGCCCGGCCGGTCGTTCTTTTTCGATCGTCCGCCAATGACCGCGCTTAAATGACTCGGGAAATTCCTCCAGCGCGCGCAGGTTGAACCGAGTCGTCTCAATGCTCTGCTGCAGAGCCTCTTGAAATACGCTAGTCATCCTGCCGCCTGCCGGAATGGATCTCAAACACGGATTTGCCGGCCGGTACGCGCAGCCAGATCATGCCGGTCGCTTCGTCGTGCTGACAGTTGCAGTCGCGGCCATTCAAGCGCGGCGACGCCGGCCTGTCGCTCCTGAATCGCACCCACGCGCCGTCACGCGCGCTGATCGTAACGCGCTTGCCCTTTGCAGCCAGCTTCCAAGTGATATCCACGGGGCGGTCGGCAACGAATTGGAGCTCGCCCTTCAGCCAGATGCTGGTGACATCACCGGCCAGGTATTGACTAAGCCGGCCGTCGATTTCGCGCCCGGCGTAAAAGCGCCCGTCGATATTCAGCCCGTCGGCCAGGATGCCGTCGCGCCCGCTGGCAAAGGCGACCGTCCACTCTTCGCTGGCCTTGCCGATGCGCGCCACATGACCGCGCTCGGTCGGCAGCGATTCGACCTGACAGCCAGGTCCAGCACCACGAAATACTGGCAGTCGGCGCAAGCTTCAGCCGGGCTTAGCGCCAGCGCGTACTGCGTCCTGCGAATAATCCAGTCGGGCTTGGCAGAGGTGGGGTTGGCGGTGATTTCATGTTCCAGGACTTTATGCGCAGGTCCGGCCGGCTGCAGCGCATGCAATCGATATGACGTTGATCCGCTCTTGAAGTCGAAACATCCCGGTACATTCTCCGCTGGCGGCGCATCCGTCTGCAGCAGCCACTGGTAATCATGCGCGGCATCCGCCGAGATCGTAGCGCGGATGACGACAGCATCGCCCGCCAAAAACAGCGCCTCGCGCGTGAATTGCCGCAGCCCCAGATCCGGCGCATAAGCGCGGGCCGCCTCGCCGCGCGTGTAGACGACAGCGCCAGATTCAAAGCTCGCTTCCAGGCGCGCGCTGAAACTCACGTCCAGATCCCGAAAGGCATTCTTGCTGCCTTCGGCGTATTGGCCGCGGCCATCGACCAGTAGTGTGCTATGGTTGCGGCTGCGCTTTTCTTTGGCGTAACCGTCATCCACGGCGATGTAATCATCACCGCTGATGATGATAAAGCTGTTGGCGTCGGGATGATCATGCCCGGCGCTCAGGGTCTGCCAGGCGTGGCGCTGATTCAGCTGGTGGCCGCTGTTCCAGGCTTTTATGCCGTTGGGCGCGCCGCACTTGAAGGCCATGACGACGCCATCCGCGTCCCAGGAATTGCGCATCGCCACCAGGCCCAGGTCAGGGAATGTCCGGCTGAGCGGCAGGTCGGCGACTGGCGCCTCCTCCAAAGTCGCGTCGTACCAGAGAAACTCCAGGCCCGATTCCGCCCAGAGGCCCGGCTTGACCAGACCTTCGGCGCCTTCGCGTTCCCATTCGCCGCTGGCGTCAAAGTGATGATAAAGCCATTGCGCTGCGCCGATATCGAAGAGGCTGGCCAGGCGCGCGTAGACGGCCGCAGAGTGGGCGCTGCGCCGATCGTGGCAGTCGCCGAAATTGGCCGTGTCGACCAGGTTGGGCCCGCTCAGGTAGAGTCGATAGAAAAAAGCGTTGCGCAGGAAGCCGGAGTCATGCAAGTCTTCGCCGGTTTCTTGCTGCAGCAGCTGGGCGTAAATGAGAAACCAAATGAAGCCGTAGCGCCAATATACCGGGCCTTCGTAATTAGAGCCGTCCTCGGGCATTAGCGACAAGGCCTGAACGTAGTTGTCGCGGGCGCGGGCCGCCCAACTGCCGGCGTCGCTGAATTCGGCGCATATGGCGTAAGCGGCGGTCGCCAAGCCGCCGTAGCAGATCCAATTGTGATTCTGCCAAAAAGCCGAGCTCCACCATTTGCCTTCGGTCTCCAGCGCAAAGTCGAAGAGCCTGCGCCCGTGCAGATATAACTTGTCGCGCAGAGCAACCCGCTCGTCCGGCGGCAGGGCGTCCTTGAGCCAGTCGTAGCCCAATCCCAGCCCGAAGAGCAGCCAGGCGGCGTCGAGATCATGATCCGGCATCCGCTCCTTGCCCCAGTGCGGGTAGGCGATAGCGGACTTGATCCAGCGGCGCGCCGTGTCCAGGTAGGCCGCGTCCCCGCTCAGCAGATGCGCCAGCGCCAGGTTGAGCACGGCCGTACCGATATAGGTGATGGAATCACTGGGATGGTCAGGCGGCGGCAAGTCAGCGTGATGACTATCGGCTTGGCGAAGCAAACGCTCAAACTGAGACGAATGCGTCGTCTTCGCCAGAGACCGCCACTTTTCAAGCGAGTGGCGCTTAAGAAAGAGATACTCTCGCATGAAGCCAGAATCCCCAGCGTCTATACGAACCAGGCGCCGCCGTTTATTTCCGCAACCTGACCTGTCACCCACTTGCCGAGATCCGATACAAAATACAAGACGGCGCCGGCCACATCTGGCGGCAGCCCCGCAACTCCCAGCGGAATCCCGCCGATGATCCCGGCGTAGTTTTCAAGCCCGGTGAAAGTTTCGTGAAAAGGCGTTTCGGCGATGAAGCCGGGCGCCAGCGCATTAACCGCAATCTTCCGTGGCGCAAGCTCTTTGGCAAGACCGCGCGTCAGTCCGATGACTCCGGCTTTGGACGCGGCATACGGCGCTGTGCCATTACCGCCACCGTTTCGCGCCGCCATCGATGACATATTTACGATCCGCCCGCCTTCGTGCATGTATTTCAACACTTCTCGCGTACAGTAAAAAGCGCTCGACAAGTTGACATCAATGACCCGATGCCAATGCTCATCGGACATGACGTCGGTTTGAACGCGATTCACAAGATGGCCGGCGTTGTTGACCAGAATGTCGATCTTGCCGCCCATCAGTTCCGCCGCTTGAGACACAACCGCCGCCACCTGCGCGCTGTCGGTCGCGTCCACATGCAGCGTCGACGCGCGGCTCCCCAATTCCTTCAACGCGTTAACCGTGTCATTGGCTTCGTCTTCATGCGAAAAATGCGTGATAATAACCTGTGCCCCGCATTCCGCCAGCGCCTTGGCAATTCCTGCCCAGATGCCTATATTGCCGCCGCTGACGAATGCAGTCTTGCCTTCAAGATTGATTTGCATGCCCGGTTCATGGTTTGATAATACCAAACCACGTTTCACATTATCGTACCTGGTTTGTAGATAGGGCTGCCGAGGTTGTCAAGGCTGCTGGCGAGCATGATCGAGATAGACTGGCTAACAGCCGTCATTCCGATCGCTGACATGAGATCAAGGCATCGTCAATTCACGGCAAATCAGCTGCATGCTATAGTCGAGACCGGACCAGTTTATGCAGTCGCCAAATGGCTATAATGCGGGACGAGCTATATGCTCAAATGAATCGCTCTGGGTACGCTGCGTGGGCTGATGGGGAGCGCTAAGACTCGAGTTGGGTTTCCGCCATGATAATTCTTCACCAGCAGAAGGCGCCATTTCATGCTTCAGGCGGGATTAGATATAGCGGCTACGGCCTTGCCTGGTCTCGCGCGAGTTACTGTACAGAGCCTGTTCTACAACGCGATGTGTGAGGCTTGCCAAGACGAATTGTCACTTAAATGACCAATGAATTGGTTCAACTGGTTTGGTTTACTGTTCTTAGATGAGACGGATTTCGAGGCCGGGGCTGGCTTTTGCCACTGCCTGATCGTTTGATTGAGAGAGTATCGATGCTGTGTCATATCGAAGAGCGACAATTGCCTTGGCTGCGCCGGCGCCAGCGCTGATAATTGCAGCTTCAAGCCGACGATGCCGGTCGTATAGGCGGGTTGTTCGAGCAATATGGGTAGTTGGCGCTGAAACTGAGCCAGGCTGCCTGGCGGCCTGTTCGGCGCCAGATGAATTTCAAGGGTCATAGGGTCTTCGCCCGCGAGCAACAAGGTCAGTCGCCCGGCTTCGCGCTTGTTCAACTGACGGATCAGCAAACGAGCCAGTCGCAGCCAGGCTGAAATCAGAATCTCTTTATCCGCCACCGGATCGTCAAAAGCCAGGGATTGCGTAAGGACCCACGGCGGTTGGCAGGATTGCAAGGGCGCGAGTCGAGGCCAATGGCGAGATCGTAGCACCAAAGCAAATGTTTGCCCCATTGCTCGAAACCAGCGGCGCGGGACAGCGCCACATAATCGCTGATCGTGCGGATTCCCATCAGCGGTATCCGGCGGCGCATATCTGCGTTCAAAGGCAGCAGCGTGGCCGGGAAGGGCGCGAGTAACGCGGCTTCTTCTCCTTCAGCGACGACGCAATGTTCCGCACTACTGAGTCCGGCAACCCGCGCCACAAACTTGCTGCTGGCGCTGCCCATCGAGACCTGGCCATCAAGGTAAGATTGAATCCGCGTCCGCAAAAAATCGAGTTCGTCCGCGTGTTGCGTATTCACAATCAACAGGGCGCTGTCAGGACTGTATCCGGGTTCCAGCTTGTCGATGCAGTGGAATAAGTCGGTGATCACTTCGGTGAACAGTCGCCGGTAGGCATCTTATCGCGCTGGCAGTATGGCGGCATCGGGGCGGTGTAATGCCGCCTGTTTGCGGGTATCGCCGATCCGCACCTCCGCTTGGCGCGCCGGCGCATCGGTGGCCAAGACTTTCAGATGTTTCTCGCCGGTCATCAGGATTACCGGGCTGCGGCGCAGCTGTGGTTGACGCCGGCGTTCGATGGCTGCCGCGAGGTCCCAGTCAGCCAGCGATGGAGGGCTTGCGGGAAGGAGTCACCCGCGTCGGCGCATTCTTGACTTGCCATCCTGCTCTGCCTACACTCGAAATGGAGGTGGACAATGCTCCCACAGCAATTCAACTTCGACATTGATGTCGACGAAGAACACATCACCGTGCGCTGGAAACGGCTGCCAGGTCAGTCCTACGATGGTGCGATGTCGCGCTATCCCGAGCTGCAGCTGCGCTTCACCTGCCGCGATATATCATTGGACACGATTGGCGCCATGCTCAAGGAAATGGAGGCGCCTGCGCCAATTTCCAAAGGCATCCTGACCCGCATCACCGCCTCCGCCAGCTGACAGGCCCGGAGACAATCCAGCAAGCTCGCCTTGTCTATGATTAAGTTCTTCGTCTTTGTCGCGCGGAAAGCGATGTCGCGGCGAAAACTGCCCTTCCCTGGCTTGCCGGCTAAGGTGCACAGGGATGGGTGGCAGGGCTGCTTCTGTTTACTGTAGGCCGGCCCATAAGGTGATTCGTTGACAGAACCGTGCGGCTGCGGGAAAATGATGGTGCGGAGAACAATGGAGATTTCACGCAGATGGATCCTGAGAATTTTCGATCACTGATCGCGTTGGGTGGGTGGATCGTAGCGGGCGTCGCCGCCGTGTGGGGGTTCGCTGTGCGAACAGCGACCAAGCAGGACCTTCGTGATGCGAAAACCGATATACAGGATACGATCGGGAAGTTGCCAGATCATAGCAGCAATATCTCGATGTTGCAGCGAGATCTGGGACGTATCGAAGGACGCATTGAGGCGATGTATGGCACGGGCGCTGTCTATACCGAGCGGGAGGTTGGTGGCGATGAGCGAGAAGATTAGAATCTGGGCCTTCCACCCTGATGGCGATCAACTGAAGCGGGTGGCGGAAGCCTATTTCGATCTCAGCGCGGCAAAAGGCAGGGACGAAGATGTCAGTCAACTCCTGCGTCGACTGACCGAGGGTGTGAAAAACGTCAGTACGTACTGGCTGGAACCCCAATACAAGACGGAAGTAGACGAGGATGGATTACTTGCGCTGCGTTACGCCGGCGACCGTATTGTCTTCCACTGGATGCGGCCACTCATGAAGCCTGAACCAGTGACGGACCTCGACAACGAATCATGGCAGGCGGTGGAGGCAGCGGCCAAGGCGATCGCCGCAGCCGGCTACCCGCTCATGCCCTTGCCGGAACTCAAGACGCAGCTGCCGTCGGCTTGATCCGTTTGTCCCATGGCAAGACCAAGCCTCTCTCCATCCGCTTGCCTGTTTTGCTCTGTCTCGGCTCTTGGGAGAATAGCGGCGGCATAGTCATCCCACCGCTCCTCTGACGAACATGCGGTTGAAATGTTCAGCTGCTTAGACGTAACGGCCCCCCTGCCTGTCAACGCATGACAGGCCCATTTCCGCGCTCCTTACAGGGCATGAGATTTGACGAAAGATGACCTCAAGGTGACTTTAGCGGGAGCAACAGCCTACCTGGTGGCCGGCAATCTTGAGAGAAAGGGTAATAGCGTGACGACGCACACCAATTTGACGGCCGAACGCCGCCGGATTCAGGAGCGGCGGGGTAAGGTGACGCGCGTGTCGCTCTCGCTCCGAATTGACCCCGAGGCGGGGCTGGCCG
The DNA here is from genome assembly GCA_964632725.1 of uncultured Anaerolineaceae bacterium. Lineage (GTDB taxonomy): Bacteria > Chloroflexota > Anaerolineae > Aggregatilineales > Phototrophicaceae > UBA6055. Next base: position 1,260 of record CAZWCV010000020.1, on the reverse strand, counting down.
ATGAGTAACGAGGAAAGGTCGGCGCAGCCGACCACTGTGGATCTGCCGCAAGCCGTGGTGAACGAGGGTGTCAACAGGGGCATCCTGGTTGTCGTGCGGCATACTGCGCAGGGCGAGCCGGTCTATGGCTTCACCGCCGCGGGCCTGGCCGCGCTCATAGCGCTGCTGGCCAACAGCGAGGCAAATAGAGCCGATGAGTAAGCTGAAGAATACAGGCGGGCGATTGATAGCCTCAAGGCGATGGAGGCCATGCCCTATAACGAGCAGGCGGTCCTGGTGATCCTCATGCGGCTGATGCTCGATCCCGACAATCCGGCGCGCGATCGCCACAAGGCACTGGCTATCGCGGTCGAATCGGGCTGGATTGAAGCCTGCGGTGTAGACGAAGAAGGCAAAACCAAATATCGCGTGACGCCCGCGGGCGAAGACCATATCGCCACTATGAAGCCGAGCGACTTCCGGGCGGATAGGGATGCCGACTTGATCGACTCGACACATGGGGGAGAAGATGCCAATGAGTGAGTGGAAAGACGTACACATCATCGACATCGATTTGGAGGCCAGCGAGCGCATCCAACCGGACCGGGGGAAGTGGCGGATCTATTTTATGCTGTCGGCGCCAGCGCCGAAGATTTGGGCAGATATCTTTGCCGATGGGCGCAAAAAGCCGCGCCATACGCGCTGGCCGAACGCGGTGGCGAAAGGCAAGCATATCATCCTGGAAGCGCCACCCGGCGAGATCGAGCTGCACAAGGCGAACCTGGATCAGAACGTGGCGTATACCAATGCCGCCTACCGCAGGCGCCGGGATGCACTCAGCCAGGCACAAGCCCGGGAAGGCGCTGAACCTGCAGACGACCGCAGGTTGCTACAAGAGATCCGTCAGAAGTTGTTTGGCCGGGCAGGCCGGACATAGGCGCCTTTCGTTTACGGTTGCTGAGACTGAGACGGCGGTGAGCAAAGGATCGTGGCGCGCGGATTTCTTCCTAACTTCAGATATAATGAGCAAGACCACTCGCTTTTCAATTGAGGAGTGGCGCCAGCAGGAGAATAACATGATCTTTGAAGAGGTTTTGCGTGCGGTCGACGAAATGACAGACGAGGAGCGCCGTCGCTTGCAACAGCATATTGACCGGCTCCCCAAAGAGTCAACTCAATTTACGCCAAAAGAAAGGATGCGGCGGCTCAATGCGGCGTTCGATGCAATGGGCGAAGGCATGAGCCAAGCGCAGTTGGACGAGATGACCGCCGCGATGACTG
>CAZWCV010000019.1:40213-40837 GCA_964632725.1 uncultured Anaerolineaceae bacterium | reverse complement strand
CATTCAATTGACTGCGATATTCTATGGCAACAAAATCCGAGGGAGCCAAACCCATGTCATTCGTAGACCGAATAGATCCCGAACTGGTACCCGCGCTGGATCTCTTCCCGGCCGAGCTGATCACCGCCATCGGCGATGACCCGCCGGCGGCCCGCGCCATGCTCGAACCATTGATGGCCGCCATGGCGGAGATGCTGCCGCCCACTGAGGTCACTATTGAAGAGCGCAGCATCCCCGGCCCGGACGGCGACATCCCCATCGCCATTTATCAGCCGCCCGCTCCCGCGCCGCGCCCTGGGCTGTTTATGATACACGGCGGCGGCTACATTGTCGGCACGGCTCGCGAAGACCTGAACGGCATTGGCTACGCCGACCATGTCGGCTGCACGGTCGTCTCGGTCGACTATCGCATGGCGCCCGAATTCACCTACAAAGCCAGTATCGCCGACTGCTTCGCCGGCTTGAACTGGATGTTCGACAATGCCGCTGATCTCGGCGTCGATACTAGCCGTATCGCAATCGGCGGCGGCAGCGCGGGCGGCGGCTTGACAGCCGGTCTGGCGCTCTACAACCGCGATAACAAGGGGCCTGATGTCGCCTTTCAGCTGCTGGTCTATCCCATGC
>CAZWCV010000019.1:0-40142 GCA_964632725.1 uncultured Anaerolineaceae bacterium | reverse complement strand
GGACGATACGCACGAGACGCCCTCCGGCTACGAAGTCACGCATCCCAATGTCTGGAATCGCGATGTCTCGCTGAAGGCCTGGAAGATGTATCTGGGCGATGAATACGGAACGGACAATGTGTCGCCTTATGCCGCGGCGGCGCGAGCGACAGATCTGAACGGACTGCCGCCGGCCTATGTCACCGTCGGCACGGAAGACTTGTTCCGCGACGAAGACATTCACTACGCGCAGCGGCTGATGGCGGCCGGCATCCCGACCGAACTGCTGGTCGTGCCCGGTATGTTTCACGGCGGCGAGGGCTTTGTGCCGACAGCCGGCGTAAGCCAGCGCATGCGCCTCGGCTATCTCGACGCTCTCAAGCGCGCCATCGGCTAAACGCGCGTATCGCCGGAGCCAAGCCCATGCCCTTCATAGACCTGATAGACCCCGAACTCGTCGAGGCCCTCGACTTCTTCCCCGCCGAGCTGATGACCGCCATCGGCGACGACCCGCCCAAAGCGCGCGAGATGTTTCAGCCACTTTGGGACGCGCAGGCCGACGATCTGGAGGATTCCCCCGTCACAATAGAGGAGCGCGCCATCCCCGGCCCGGATGGCGAAATTGGCATTGTCATCTATCAACCCCCGACGCCGGCGCCGCGCGGCGGACTGCTCTGGATTCACGGCGGGGGTTATATCGTCGGCTCGGGGCGCAATGACCCGCACGGCATCGGCTTCGCCGAGCATGTCGGCTGCACGGTCGTTTCCGTGGATTACCGCCTGGCGCCGGAAGCGACTTACAAAGAAGCCATCTCGGACTGTTTTGGCGCACTGTGCTGGCTGGCGGACAACGCGGATGAACTGGGAGTCGATCCGGCTCGGATCGCCGTCGGCGGCGCCAGCGCGGGGGGCGGCTTAAGCGCGGCGCTCTCCCTTTTCAATCGCGACCACAAGGGTCCGGATTTGGCTTTCCAATTGCTGATTTATCCCATGATTGACGACAGGCACGACACGCGATCCGGCCATGAGATTACCCATCCGACGGTCTGGAATCGCGAGCTTTCGCTCAAAGCCTGGCGGATGTATCTGGGCGCGGAATACAGCGGCGACACAGTATCGCCTTATGCGGCGGCGGCGCGCGCGGACGATTTGAGCGGACTGCCGCCGGCGCTGGTGACGGTGGGCATGCTGGACTTGTTCCGCGACGAGAACATTGGCTATGCGCAGCGGTTGATGGCGGCCGGTGTCCCCACCGAATTGCAGGTCTACCCCGGCATGTTCCATGGCGCTGAAATGACGGTTATGGACGCTGCGGTCAGCATAAGAATGCGAAGGGCCTACCGCGACGCGCTGCTGCGCGCCATCGGCTGAGGGGAGCGCCCGCTGCGGGGTGATGCGGCGGACGGGGAATGTGTGACCCTGGAAGGACTCGAACCTTCAACCTAACGATTAAGAGTCGCTTGCTCTGCCAAATTGAGCTACAGGGCCCTCAGCGCGCCTATCGCGGGACGCCGCATTGTAGCGAAGCATACAGGCGCGGGCAAGGGCAAAGTCCGCCCCGCGCCGGCGCGCTTTCGTACGAAATGTACGGATTCCGTTCGAGTTGCTTCGATTGGCAAATTAGAATGTTACAATAGGAGTGTCGCCGTATACTGGCGTCAGTCAATCGACTGCGCGGAGGGCCGGGAAGCGAATCAATGGCGAAGCGCATTCTCATCATCGGCGGCACCCGCAACATGGGTTATTACCTCTCCAGGCGCTTGGTCGATGCGGGCTATGACTTGACCTTGCTCAATCGCGGCATCACGCGGGACGATTTGCCTTCGTCGATTCATCGTCTTCATGTCGATCGCAAGAATCACAAGCAAATGCGGCGGGCGCTGCAGGGCAAACGCTTTGACGTCGTGATAGACTTTGTGCTCTACAACGGCGATGAGACGGGCACGGTCATCGAGCTCTTCCGCGACAAAATCGAGCATTTCATCGCGCTCAGCAGCGGGCAGGTATATCTGGTGCGCGCGGGGCTGGAGCGGCCCTTTCGCGAAGACGACTACGCCGGCGAATTGATGCCTGCGCCGGAAGAAATCTCCTACGCCTATGAAGAATGGCGCTATGGCGTGCAGAAGCGCGAAGTCGAAGACGCGCTGCAGGCCGAGCATATGCGCTCGGGTTTTCCCTTTACAAGTCTGCGTTTGCCGATGGTCAATAGCCCCCGCGACCCCTACAACCGACTGTACAACTACTACCTAAGGTTGCGCGACGGCGGGCCGTTGCTGACTCCTGACGCGCCGAATAATGTACTCAATCACGTGGATGGTCTGGATGTGGTCAAGGTTATAGCGGATATGATCGAAAGCGGCGCCGGGCGGGGGAAGGCCTACAACATCGCGCAGGATGAACATATCAGCCACGAGAGCTTTTTGATTGCGTTGGCGGAGATCATGGGGGCGCAAGCGCAGATGGTCAAGGCGAGACGGGGCGACCTGGTGGCCAATGGCTTCCTGCCCGATTGTGCGCCCTTCCGCGAACGCGGGATGAGCGCTCTGGACAATCGTCGGAGCAAAGAGGAACTGGGCGTCGTCTATACACCCCTGGCCGAGAGCCTTCGCAAGCTGGTGCAATACTACAACTCGCACCGCTTGCCGCATCCGCTGTCTTATCGGCGGCGCCGCGCCGAACTGCAATATGCGCGGAGCCTCGCCACTCAATCCGATTCTTGAAGGCGGCCCGCGTTCGCTCTTAGAGTCGCGCCAGCTTTTGGTTTTGGGATATAATGACGCGCGTGACCATTGTTCAATGACGTTAATACTATCGTTAGCTTTTGTGTCTAAGCTTCGGCTGATGAACATTGAATCAAGATGCCAAGATAGGATGTCGCTATGAAAGCAACTGCAAGACTTTTCGCATTGCTGTTGATAGGCGCGGTCGCGCTCAGCGGATGTTCCGCGGTCCGGTCGCTTCTTTCCGGCAGCGCCCCTGCGGGCTCGTCCGGCGCGCAGGTAAGCTCCCAACCGGTTGCGCCGAGATTCAAGTTTTATGAGTCATGGGCGTCCTGGTGACCGACCTGTCGGCGCAATCAGCCTGCCGTGAGCGGGCTGCAAGAGACCTTTGCGGGTCGGGTAGAGTTTATCGTGCTGGACATTGATGATTCGGCTACCGCCAGCGCCCGCAATCAACTGGGCATAACGGCGCAAGCGCAGTACATGCTGGTGGATTCGGGCGGCCAGATCGTTACGCGCTGGTTCGGCGTGATTGACGAAGCGCAAGTCGCGGCCGAGATAGAAGGCCTGCTGCAAAGTTAAGTTATGGGGCGGAGTTTTGCTCTGCCCCTGCCTCATTTTTCCCTCCGCCTCTCCAGCGACTGCTGCACTCTCAAAGAAAATCACGGTTGCGCCTGCTATAATCGGGCTGATTTTGGTTTGGCGTGAATTGTGTTCAGGAGAGTTATTCGTGCTGCTGCGCCGAGGTCTGGCACTGTTGGCGCTGGCGATCGTCGCGAGCGCCTGCAACTTGCGTAGACCGGAGGTAACGCTTACCTTGGCGCCCATCGATACGCGCACGCCGATCGCCACGGATGTCCAGGAACTGCCTACCCGAACGCGGGCCGCACCAATGACGCAGACGCCGTCGCCTACCGCGACCGATACGGCGACGCCGTCGGCCACGCCTTCGTCGACGAGTAGCATGACGGTTACCGCGACGCCGACCGCCAGCCCTACCGATACGGCGACGCCGACAGACACGGCAACGGCGACGGCAACGGATACGCCGACATCTACGAATTCGCCTACGGCAACCGACACCGACGCGCCGACTGCGACTCCCACGCCGACGCCGACGGCTACGGCTACTCCGACGGCGACGGACACGCCAACTTCGACTGATACTGACCAGCCGACAGCGACGAATACGGCCACAGCCACAGACACCGACGTACCGACAGCGACGAATACGCCGACGGCGACGGATACCGCCACAGCTACGGACACTGACGTACCTACTGCGACGAATACGCCTACCGCGACGGATACTGCCACAGCTACGGACACTGACCAGCCGACGGCGACGAATACGCCGACGGCGACGGATACCGCCACGGCTACGGACACTGACATACCGACAGCGACGAATACGCCGACGGCGACGGATACCGCCACAACCACGGACACAGACTTACCAACGCCGACGCCGACGCCGACGGAAACGGCAACGGCCACAGACACCGACGTACCGTCCGCCACGAATACACCGACGGCGACGGATACCGCCACAGCCACGGACACAGACTTACCGACCGCGACGGAAACGGCAACAGCCACGGACACAGACTTACCGACCGCGACGGAAACGGCAACAGCCACGGTCACCGACGTACCGACGGCCACCCACACGCCCACCTCGACCCAAACCGCGACGGACACGGCCACCGCGACCGAGACAGAGCGGCCGACTGCGACTGACACTTCAACCGCGACAGCGACCGCCACGCTCACAAGCGAACCCACCGCGACTCCGACGCAAGCGCCTACAGCGACGGCCACAACAGCGCCAAGCGCAACGGATCCGCCGACGGCGACCGCTACTTTGCAGCCGACAGCCACCGAAACGCCGCCGCCGACTGAAACGCTCCAGCCGTCGCCGACGCGGATTTTGATTCTGACTGAGTCGCCCACCGCCACGCCAACGGCGACCGATACCGAACCTGTGAGCTTGCTCCAGCGCTTCGACGCGGCCACGCCCGAAGCCAGGTCAACTGCGACAGATCCGCCTGAGATTCTGTCTGTGCCGACTGTCCCGCCGCGACCGACCCTCGACGACACCGAAGTGGCCAGGCTGTTGGCGACGCCCGAGCCGCGCCCGACCCTGCCGGCGACCTGGACCGCGGCGCCTACGCTGCCGCCCACCAATACATTTGCCGCGCCCTTGCCGGATGCGCCCGCGCCCCTGGAAGAAGCGACCACCCGCAGCGAGGAGGTACTCGTCTCCACACCGCTGGCCGTCACGCCGCAGTCACAATTTGAAGCCCCGGGCGTTACGCCGACGCCCACGCCAACTGTCGTGCAGCCCACCGTAGCCGTCCGCAGCGACTTGTTGCGCGCGGTGATTCAGCCGCCGGTCTCGCGAGAGGCGACTTTCAACATCAGCGGCGCCTCGGTGTATCAGTACAATGTGGGTGTAGGCGAGATCTTCTCTTTCAATGACATTCAGCTTGGCGGCGGCGTAAGGCTGTTCTTGCAGAATCCGGTCGATCCCAACAGCTTCCTGCGCACCGACCAGAAAGGCATATTGCGCTACCGACCCATCGGCGTGGCGCAGGAAGGCGAAATGAGCTATTCGCCCTATTACGCCGGTTTCTCAAGCCAGGTGCCTAGCTTCGAGCAGAACAAGAATCGCATCGTCGAGCTGGACTGGTCAGCGGATGGACGGCAATTCAGCTTCCGTATTGATACGCCGCTGGGCCTGGACAATGCCAGCGCTGGCGTCTGGTTCTGGCAGCCCAGGCTGGACAGCCAGTATGACCCGACTTATCAGCTGATTCGCGATTGTCCCGTGCCGAACTATAATCCCTGCGATTTTGTCTATCCCAGCAACGCCAGGTACTGGAAGACTTTCGGCGTCCAATGGTCGCCGGTACCGGGCGATAATAATGTGCTGCTGTCGGTCCAGCTGCCGGAGGAGGGACGGAATGCGCTGGCCATCGTGCAAGCGCTGCGCGACCCCAAGAACGCGGACCTCGCGCCGACCTTCGTTCGATACGATTACGGGACCTGGAATCCCGGCGGGCAGGGCGTCACCGTTAGCGGACGGCGACCGGACGGCCGCGTGATCATCGGCGCGGTGAACAACAGCTTGTCCGGAGAGCAAGTCATACTCGACGGCTCTTCACGCGGTCTCTGGCTGCGCGACGCCGTGCGCTTGCCCAATGGACAGTACCGCGCCCTGGGTCGCCCAGGCGGCCCCGTCAGCGGACCGGTCGCGCTCTATGATCATAACGGCAATCAGCTCTCTGACTTCGTCGGCCCGGCCCCGCCGGAAGATATCCGCTGGTTCCCCGACCGCAGCGCCGTTCTGGTGTCGGTTCAAGCGCGGCAGTACACGATTCCAGCCGATGGCGGCGCGGTCACGGATAACACCGACGCCACATCCAATCCGCAATTTGGCGCGGGCCCGGCCGGCGCCGCCCAGCCCATCCCGGAAGCGGTCATCGTCAACAGCGAATACTATCCGGGCCAGCAGTTGCGCATCGCCGTCAACTACTTGAATCTGCGGAGCGAGCCCTCGACAGGCAGCGCGATACAAGCCGGCCTGAACCTGGGGGATTACGTGGCGATATTCGCGGGTCCCTATGAGAATGAAGGTTATCGCTGGTGGCAGGTGCAAACGGCTGGCAATGTATTCGGCTGGCTGGCGGGTACGATTAACGGCGTCCCGACGCTCCAGTGATCATAGTGAAGACGACCGCCAAGCGAGTGTAGAGCCATGATGACTGAGCGCGCTAACAATAAGAACGGCGACCCGCTCGTCAGCATTGTCATCCCGACATTCAACCGCAGGCGCTTCATCGTTGACGCCATCGACAGCGGCTTGAGCCAGAGCCACGCCAATTGCCAGATAATCGTAGTCGACGATGGCAGCCGGGATGGCACGGCGGATTTTCTGCGCGACACATACGGCGAACGCATTGTGCTGATCGAGCAGGCGAATCTGGGCCCGGGCATCGCGCGCAACTGCGGTATAGCGGCCGCCGACGGCGAGTTCATTCACTTTCTCGACGCGGATGACCAGCTGCACCGCCGGAAAGTCGAAATCGGTTTGGAAGTTTTCCGCCGCCGACCGGAGATTGCCGTCGTTTTCACGCACTTTCAGTTTGTCGCGAGCGATGGCGAGACGCCGCTGGAGACCCCGCCTTTCGAGCAATACACGGACGACGTTTTCTGTGAACTGCTGCGGCAGACCGGCTGCCGAATCCTGACCAGCTCGAGCATGATTCGCGCGGAGGCCTTGCGCGCGGTCGGCGGCTTCGCGGATGACGTCGATTTCCGCAGCGCCGAAGATTGGGATTTATTCCTGCGTCTGGCCCGGCGTTATCGCTTCCATGGCATTGACCAGCGCCTGGTCTACCGCCGCATGCACGACAGTATGATCTCGGATGACCGCTTGTATGGCGCCTTAGGACGGCTCAAGACCGTGCTTAACGCGCGCCATTACGGCTGGGAGCAGTGCATGGAAGCGGCCGAATTCGAGCGCAAGCTGGCGTCGCGGCATCACGTCTACGCGCTTTATCTGTGGCAGGCGGGGGATGCGAAAGCCGCGCGGGGGCACTTCCTGCGAGCCGCGGCCCTGTACCGGAAGGAAGCGAAGCAGCGCCGCTTGTACGCGCTGTATACCTGGCTGCTGCCGCCGGCGTCGGTCGACTGGACGATTTCGCTGGCGCATCGATTGCGCCGGCTGCTGGCGAGGCCCGCGCCCGATTAGTCAGGAGCGGCTGCTTGCGCTGGCGCTGAATCGAATCGGCGCTGATCGCGTATAATAGTGAAGAACGAGATGTATCGGGGGCGAAGGGCCTATGCCAGCTACCGTAGACAGCCTGCGTTACGACATTGAGTCACTGTCGAAGTCCGGCGCATTTAGCGAAATCGTCGATCGCTGCCATGTTGAATTGACGATGGCGCGGCGCGAAGGCAATCAAAGCGTCGAGATAATCGCGCTGCTGGGCCTGGCGCAGGCGCAGTGTTCGCTGGGGCACTTCGATTTCGCGCGCGATTATGTCAATCAGGCGGTGGACGGCGCCAATGCCATCCGCGCCGTCGGCCTGATGATCGACGCGCTGCTGGCCCGCGCCCGCATAGCGCGCGAAGGTTATCTGCAGACTGGCGATGCTCTGGAAGATTACCGCAAAGCTGTCGACTACGCCTTTGAAGCCGGCGATATGCGGCGCTATGCGCTGTCCGTGCTGGGCATGGGCGAGATCGCGTCCAGCCCGGACGAATCGAGCAAGCACGCCTGGAAGGCCATTGATATTGCGCGCGAACTCAACGACGAGCGGCTGGAGGCGCGGTCGATTCTGCTGCTGGCCAACGCCTTCATCCGCAAGAACGAACACAGCAAAGCCAACGACGGCTTGTTGGTCGCGCTGCGCAAAGCCCAAGCCGCCAAAGATCGGCTTTTGGAAAGCGTCATCATAGGCCAGCAAGGCGTGGTCCTGGCGCAAGACGCTGACAGCTTCGATCGCGGCCTGGAGCAGCAGCTGACGGCGCTCGAAGTCGCGCGCGGCCTGGAAGCTGTATTCCACGAATTCATGCGCCTGTATACGCTGGCCATGACTTTGGCGGCGGCCGCGGACCTGGCCGAGGCGCGCCGTTATTTCGATCAGATGCTGGCGCTGGCGCAAGACATCAAGCATTCCCCGTATGAGATGTATTCCCTGGGCATGATTGGGCAATGGCAAGAACAGCGCGGGAATCCCGACAGCGCCATTTCGTATTATGGCCGCGCAATTGACATGGCGCGCGCGGCCGGCAACCCGCACAGCGAAGCCCGCTACCTGTACGCCCTGGGTTCGGTGTATGCGTCGCGGTGGGAATTCGCGGCGGCGCGTCAGGAATATGGCAAGGCGCGGGCCATTTATCAGTCGCTGGACGACGGACGAAACGCCACGCGCGTCCGCGCTTCGATCGTGTACACTTATCTCCTGGCCCTGGCGTCCCGCATATTGCGGCTGCTGGGCGCGCGGCCTTCGGGCGACTAGAGGGTTTTCCCGCTTACAGATCAAGCGCGCCCTTGCGCCACAGATTCGTCAAGGTGATAGACGGATAGAACACCAGCGGCGGCAGATTGTCCCGGCTGAACCAGCCGACCTCTGCCGCATCGTCGCCGGCGCTAGCCACTCCCGAGATTACCGTCGCGCTATAGGCGATGATGATGTCGGCCAGGCCATTGTCGCGCCTGGGATAAACCGCCAGCAGCTTCTTGATGCGCACGTTCAGGCTGGTCTCTTCCAGCGTTTCGCGGACGGCGGCGTCCGCCGGCGCCTCATCGTGATCGACGAAGCCCGCGGGCAGCGCCCACAGGCCCTTGCCGGGATCAACCGCCCGCTGAATGAGCAGGACTTTGTCGTCCCGCTCGATGAAGACGACAACCGCGACCTTGGGATCGAAATAGACCGGCTGCTCGCAGGAGGCGCAATAGGGTCGCAGGCGACCGCCTAGCAGACGCACAGTCAAAGGACGCCCGCAAAGCGCGCAATAATTGGCGACGCGGCTCATCGCAGCAGGGCCGCGCGCCGCTTGGCCATTGACTTTGCGAGGGCGCGCCGGTAGACTGCGAAACCGCGAGCCGGAGTGGCGGAATTGGCAGACGCGCACGACTCAAACTCGTGTACCTTCGGGTGTGTGGGTTCGACTCCCACCTCCGGCATCATTTCCCCCAAGGCCAAAGCAGCAGTCGGCGGCGCTAGCGCAGGCCCCATTTTGATTCGGTTTCGCCGGCTTGCATATTTTCGTAGCGCGCCAGCGTGAAAAGCCAGTCGGACAAGCGATTCAGGTAGGGCAGGGCGAATTCGCCGATGTCTTCGGACGCGGCCAGGTCGACCAGCCTGCGTTCGGCGCGGCGGCAGACTGCGCGGGCCGCTTGCAGGGCAGCCGAGGCAGCTGTGCCGCCAGGCAGGATGAAGTTCTTCAGCGGCGGCAAGCCAGCCGTCATTTCGTCGATGGTGGTCTCCAGCCACGCGATGTCGCTGGCTGCGATCCGCGTGATCCAATCGGCTTCGGCATGCAGCGGCGTCGCCAGATCCGCGCCCAGATGAAAGAGCTGGCTCTGTACTTCAGCCAGCCGGGCGTCGCCGCTCTCGCTGGGATTCAAGGCGCGCGCCAGGCCCAGCAGCGTATTGAGTTCATCGACCGCGCCGCAGGCTTCCACGCGCGCATGAGTCTTGGGTACGCGCTCGCCGCCAAACAGCGCCGTCTCGCCGCTGTCGCCGGTTTTTGTGTAAATCTTCAATCCGCGTTGTCCTCCCGAAATGAACTGCGCCAGATGACGTAGTTGAATTGGATACAGTTTAACTTAAGCCTGTCATTGACGCGCCCGGGCGTCGCCAGCGATCGTAGACCGCGACCAACGCGCAGCCCGCGAAAATGAGCCAGATGACTTCAATGGCGAAGAGATACCGCGGCAGCGCCAATACCACCGTATGCGCCAGCACGGTATACATCGCGAAGCCTATGACCGGCGCCGTCAGCGGCCAGCGCTCGCGCGACATGATCATGCCCAGCACACCCAATCCCATGCCGGCAATGTGGAACAGCCAGGTCAGCAGCTTGATCGCGAATCCCTCAATACGGAATATCTGTGTGAGCTCGGACAGCGAACGGCTGCCTTGCGCCCAGTCCAGCGCGGCTTCTCTGACGCTGACGCTGCCCAAATCTGTCGTCCCGTGCGGCTGCAGCAGCGAGTAGGCCAGTTCCCTGGCGCGCAGTGAGATTATCGCGCCGGGGTCTCCGCTGACGATCTCGCTTATCCGCGACATATAAAGCTCCGGCGGATCGTGAAAGGGACAATCGGGTGTGCAGTCTTCAAGATCGTCGGCTGTCTCGCCGGCAAGCAACAGCGCGTCATTCTGCTGCGGCGAGCCGTCATCGCTTTCCAGACCGCGCCAAACAGCCGGCAGCAAGCGATCGCTCACAAAGACAAAGCGATCCCAGAGCGCCAGATTGTATACGGTCCAGGTTGACAAGAGGGCGAGATAAAGGGTCAAGAGCAATATAGTGTGTCTGCGCCAGTCGGATATTAACTTGCGGCGATGCAGCAGGAGCATGTGCAAGGCCAGGCCCAGCGGAAAGAGGACGGCCACGGCGCGAGTCAATGTTGCCAATCCAAATGCAATCGCCGTCAGCGCGAGGGCCGCCCGTTGGGACAGTCCCTTGTCATTTCGCTCGTTTGAGGCGGCGACAAAGTACTCGACGTACAGCCACAGGCCGCAGACGATAAAAAATATGTACAGCGTTTCGGTGGCGATGTTGGCCGGCTCGAGAATGAGCGCGGGATGAAAGGCCGCCAGCGCCGCGCACGCAATGCCTGCGCGCGCACCGCCAATCAGCGAGCCTATGCGAAATAACACGTATGCGCTGCCTGCCGACGCCAGACACTGCAGCAGGCGAATCACGACCACCGTTTCGCGCTCCGGCAAAAGCTGCTGCCAAATACCGGCGAAAATGATATACACCGGCGGCGTCGGAATCACCGCGTTGGTGAAGGGAATGTCGCGTATCCAGCCGTGCTCTTGCCCGCTGAAGAAACCCCAGCCCACGGCCAGAAACCAGCCGCTGTCGCCGCCGGCCCGGTCGAATGCTTCGGCGGCCGGCTGCCCGGCGGCATAAACCAGCCGCAGCAAAAGGCCTGCAAGCAGGATGCCCCAAAGCCATCGTGAATTGCGAGCTTCAGCTTTCATCGCCGGTGCTTCTTGCACTAGGGTCGGTACGCGGCGAATGGTAGTATTGGGCGAGGCAAAACGCAAGGATGACTGACCACTTGGCAGGCTGGACAAGCTCCACGACCCTTCGACTGCTGGCGATAGCAGCGGCGGCTTTAGTCTTCCGCGTGGCGCTGCTAACGTTGGCGCGCAACCCCGGTCTTCACGATCCGATCCACTACTTCAATCTCGGCCGCCGCCTGACGGAAGGGCAGGGATTCACAATTGATTACGTCTGGCACTACAGCCGGATTCCGCCTGAGATCAGCCACGGCGTCGACCACTGGATGCCCCTGGCCGGTTTGGCGGCGGCCGCAGGCATGGTACTGGGCGGCGCCTCGCCCGGCGCGGCTGCGGCAGTCTTTGTCGTGGCGGGCGCGCTGGCGCCGCTGCTAGCCTTTTACGCCGCGAAACAGCTAAAGCTGGGCGACGACACCGCTCTGACGGCCGCGCTGATGGCGGCGTTCATACCCGATCTGGTAGCGACTTCGCTGCGAACGGATACCACGGCGCTCAATGTCCTGTTCATTTGCGGGGCGGTTCTGCTGCTGAACGATGGGCTAAGGAGCGGCCGCTATGCCAGCTTCATCCTCTGCGGCGGGCTGGCCGGCCTGGCTTACCTAACGCGAAACGATGCGCTGATATTCATTCCAGCGCTAATCACGACGGCGGCGTTACACGCGCAATTGAGCGGGCGACGCCAGCCTTTGCGCTCGGCTCTGGCCGCCATTGGCGTGACCGCCCTGTCCTTCCTGGTAGTCGTTGCGCCCTGGCTCTGGCGCAATCAGCAGGAGATAGGCTTGTTAGGCACGGCCGAGACGGCGCGCATGTTTTTTATGGTGGAGCAGGCTGACCATTACGCCTACGGTACTGATGTCACCTGGGAATCGATGCTGCAGCGGCGGAGCATTGGAGAGCTGCTGTATTTTAGGCTGTTTCAGTTCGCCGCCGCCATCAAGCAGATCTTGGTATCGCTGGCGTTCCCGCTGAATATCCTGATATTTGCGGGCGCCGTACAACTCCTGCGCCGCAGATGCCACGGGCGATTATTGGCGCTGGCGCCGGCGGCAATCTGGTTGCTGGGCATACTCATGGTATACCCTGTGCTGCTGCCGCTGAAAAGCCAGGCGGGCAGTTTCGAGAAGGCCTTTTTGACAGTCGCGCCGCTTCTAATTCCGTTGGCGGCTATGGCAATAGACTCGCTTGTGAAGCGTTCCGCCTGGAAACGGGCAATCCTGGGCGTAACGGTACTGTGGCTCGCCCTCAGCAGCGTCGACCAGGTCAGGCGGGAGGCCGACTTTGCCAATGCCTATTACGGCAGCATACAAGTTTTGGTCGACGAACTGGTCGCGCTGCCCGATGCGACCGGAGACGGTGAAATCCGTCTGATGTCGCAGGACCCCTACGTCATGAGTTATTTCGGCTACGCAGGCGTGATGACGCCGCTGGCGTCGCGCGCGAACACGCTGGAGCTGGGCCGCCGTTTCGAGATCGATTATTTGCTGCTGCCGGCTGCGCGCCCGGCGCTGGACGCCCTGTATCTCAGCGAAGAATCAGACCCTCGATTCGTCTTGTCCGCCCGTCTTGCCGATGCCGGAGCGATACCTTGGGAATTGTATCGACTGGTTTATGACGGCTGACGCCGGTTCAACGCGACTTGTCCCGGCGCAAAACTGAGGCTGCCGCCGCTATGTCCACCGGGTCATATCCAACTATAATGACAGGCACGGGTCGAGGGTGCTATGAAAGAGTCGCAAGCCTATATTGAGCGCATCACGCGCGTCAACCGCGACTACCAGCGACTGGATCTGGCGGTAGACCGCTCGCTCTCATCGCTGCGCGCGGGCCAGGCCCTGCTGGCGCGGCGCATGGACAAAGACTACGAAGCCGAACAGTGGCATCCTTATCTGCGCGAGCTGTGGTTTCCGGTCGAGATTCTGGCCAGCAATATGCTCGTTATCGAACAGCCGGCGCGGACGCATTTCACGCCTGGCCAACTGCTGAGCATCATCGGGCCCGTGGGCAAGCCTTTTCGCTTTCGGCAGAAGCTGCGCAATATCCTGCTGATCGCCTACAACTCAACGCCGGCGGCCCTGCTCATGATGCTGGCGCCGCTGCTCAAGCGGCAGGTTAGCATCACCCTGGTACTGATGGGCACGGCGCGCCAATATGAAACGAGCCACCTTCCGGGCGAAATCGAAATCATTCAGGCGGACGACGATTTGAGCTGGAGCGACATGGTCATGACCCTGGGCTGGGCGGATCAAGTATTTGCCGCGGTTGGCCCGGGCGATGAGCTGGAGCATCTGGGCGACATCATGCGCGTCTTGCGCGAGCGGCGCAACGACGTGCCGGCAAACTACGCATTTGGCGTGTTGCAGCGGCAGCTGCCCTGCGGCGTCGGCGCCTGCCACGCCTGCATGATAAACATGCGCGGAACGCAGAAGTTGCAATGCGTGGACGGGCCGGCCTTCGACCTGGCCAGCCTGCGCCTGAATTAGCGCCCGGGACTTGTCATGGCGATTGAAATCACGCGACCCGGCAAATACAGCCTCATTGTATCGACCCCGGTGATGGCGGCGGCGGGCACGCTTGGTTTCGCGGACAGTTACAAGGGCTTGATCGACTACGACAAGCTGGGCGCGCTGGTGACCAATCCGGTGACCATTGAACCCTGGAATCCGGCCTCCGGCACGCGCATGATTCCACTGGACGCGGGCATTCTACTGCACACCGGCCTGCCCAATCCGGGCTTGTCCAAAGTGATCAGCCGCAACCGCAAGGTATGGGCAAATCAGCCAATTCCGGTGATATTGCATTTGGTGGGCACGCGCGCAGACCAGGTCGTGAAGGCCGGCAGAGTGCTGGATGAAGTCGACGAGGTCGCGGCGGTCGAATTGGGCTTGAGCGACGATATCGAGCTGGAGCAGGCCCTGGCTTTAGTCGAGGCCGCCGCCAAAATGGAGAAGCCGCTGCTCGTGCGTTTGCCTTTCTACGAATGCTATGAACTGGCGCTGCCGCTGGCGGAAGCCGGGGCCGACGCGCTGGTGCTGACGGCCGCGCCGCGCGGCACCGCCCGCGACATCCACGGCGGACGCCTGGTCAGCGGCCGGATCTACGGCCCCTTGATCAAGCCGCTGGTGCTGCGCATGGTCGGCCGGCTGCGGCGAGAGATTCCGGACGAGATTCCCATCATCGGCTGCGGCGGCATTCATTCGCCGCAAGACGCGCGCGACTACATCGACGCTGGCGCTGTGGCCGTCCAGGTGGATACGGCGACTTGGGCGCAGCCCAAAATGCTGGAGCGAATCGCCCGCGATCTGGGCGGCTGGATCGCCACCCGGCACAAGGATGCAATGCTGGACGAATGGAACCCGGACATGGGGCAGACCGAGGCGATGGAGCGCCGCGCTGCGCCGCCTGACTCCGGCGCCAATCAACGACCGCGCCGAAAGCGCTAGGCGCCATGCCGCAATACGACTTCCGCTGCGAGGCCTGCAAACTGCGTTTCAGCGTCACTTATCGCAGCTACGCCGACTACGACGCCGCCTCGATCGCGTGCCCCGAATGCCGGTCAGCCGAACTGTCGCGCCTGATAACCACAGTTTCTGTGCGCAGGACGGGTCGGGATTACGGCAAGCTGTCCTCCGGCGAAATGCTGTTTGTGCTGGAATCGGGGGATGAACGACAGGTTAACGAGATGTTCAAGCAAATCGGCGGCGCAGCGCCAGCCGCTTCCACGCCGAGGGGCCGCGACGAGTCTACAGGCGGCTCATCTTCCGCCGATCCTGACTAGAGAAACCAATCGCGCAGGGCGTCGCGCACCTCGTCGATGATCGCTTCCCAGGGGTAATCCGGATCGCGCTGAATCGTCAGGCAGTCTGCGTTGATCGTCAGTCCGACGATGCCTTCCACGGCCGTATAGAGCATCTGCGCGATCGGCGAGCCGAGATCGCCCGCCGCCGGATTCCGGTAGCGTTCTTCGTCCTCGTTCGTCAACACTTGATTGACGTAGAGTTCGGCGATATTTGCGTCTTCGCCGTACTCGACTTCAACTGTGACGTATTCGGACATGCCGCCCGCTTTCCCTGGCGCCTTCAGCGGCCGGCCGGCTGCTGCTGCGTGATGCAATGGATATTGCCGCCGCCCAGCAAGATTTCGCGCGCATAGACGCCGACTACCTCGCGCCCCGGGAATAGCTCCGCCAATATTCGGCTCGCCTCCGCATCATGCCTGTCTTCGAAGAGTGGCATGATGATGGCGCCGTTGGCGATATAAAAGTTGATGTAGGAGCCAGCCAGGCGCTCGCCCTCCGGCCGCAGGAAGGCGGAATCGACCACGTCGATGCCGTCGGCTTCTTCTTTGGTCATAGTCATTGGATCGGGCTGATGGATCTTGTGTACTTCCAGACTGCGCCCCGCCGCATCCCGCGCCGACATCAGAACGTCGTAAGCTTCAGCGGATCGTTCATATTGCGGGTCGCCGCGGTCATCGGTCCAGGTCAGAGACACGACGCCGGGTCCTGCGAAACAACATAGATTGTCGACATGGCCATCGGTCTCGTCTTCGAAGACGCCGCGCGGCAGCCAGATGACGTGGCTGACGCCGAGGTAGTCCGCCAAATGCTGCTCGATTTCCGCGCGCGACAAATCAGGATTGCGATTGGGATGCAGCAGGCACTGCTCGGTCGTAAGCAGCGTGCCCTGGCCGTCAACATGGATGGCGCCGCCTTCCATGATCAGCGGCGCCTGGTAACGGTCGAGAGATTCGATCTCGAGCATTTTGGCCGCGACGAGGTCGTCCTGGTCCCAGGGAAAATACATACCCTTTTCCAAGCCGCCCCAGGCGTTGAACCTCCAGTCGACGCCTCGCAGGTCGCCACGCTCGTTCAGGACGAAGGTCGCGCCGCAATCGCGGGCCCAGGCGTCGTTGCTGGAAAGCTCAACCACCCGGACTTCAGGCGGCAACTGGGCGCGCGCGTTTTGGAACTGATCGCCGTTTACGCCCATGGTCACGCGCTCAAAGCGGGCGATCTGCCGCGCCACTTCGACGAAGGCAGCCTGCGCCGGCTTTGCGCCGTAGCGCCAGGTATCGCGCCGCTCCGGCCACAGCATCCAGCAGCCGGCGTGGGCTTCCCACTCGGCGGGCATGCGGAAGCCGTCGGCGCGCGGCGTAGACTGAATCAGCCTGGACATGTCGTTGCTTTCGTCGCGCGGGTTAACAGGCCGGGTATTATGCCTTGCGAGCAAGCAAAACGGCAGACCTGGTTTAGCGCGGAGGCGGAAATGTCGGCCGGTTCGGTGTACAATACACGCGCTGGACAAATTAGCAGATGAATTGCCATGAGCCTAAGCCTGCACGCGCTTTCACCGCTGGACGGGCGCTACGCCGACAAGACCGCGGCGCTGCGCCCCTTTTTGTCGGAATGGGCGCTGATGAAGTATCGGCTGACGGTGGAATCCCGCTGGCTGCTCGCACTGTCAGACGCGACAGATGTTACGCATGTCCGTCAATTCACGGCTGCGGAGAATAGTTTGCTGGCGTCTCTCTGCGCCGACTTCGACGACTGCGCCGCGCGCCGCATCAAGGACATCGAAGCGCGGACAAATCACGATGTCAAAGCGGTAGAGTATTACATCCGCGAGCGCTTGCTTGGCAGCAGCTTGCGCGATGTCGAGGCGTCGGTTCATTTCGCCTGCACGTCGGACGATATCAACAACCTGGCTTATGCCATGATGTTTCGCGACGCCATGCGCGCAGTCTGGCAGCCGGCGGCGCGCGCTGTGATGGCGGGCATCGCCGCGCTGGCGCGTGAATCGGCCGCGACGCCGATGCTGGCGCGCACTCATGGTCAAGCGGCAACGCCCACGACGCTGGGCAAGGAGATGGCCGTCTTTTTGCACCGGCTTGCTCGGCAGATGAAGCAGGTGGAAGCGCAAGAGTATCTGGGCAAGTTTAATGGCGCGACCGGCGCTTACAATGCCCATCGCAGCGCCTATCCGGATGTGGACTGGCGTGAGCTTTCGCGGCGATTCGTGGTCGGGCTCGGCTTGACCTTTAATCCGCTGACCACACAGATCGAGCCGCACGACTATCTGGCCGAGCTGGCGCATACCCTTATGCGCTTCAACACCGTCCTGCTCGATTTCTGCCGCGATATCTGGACGTATATTTCGCTGGGCCTGTTCCGGCAGCAGGCAGTCGCCGGCGATGTTGGCTCGTCAACCATGCCGCACAAAGTAAATCCGATTGATTTCGAAAATGCCGAAGCCAACCTGGGTATCAGCAGCAGCGGCCTGGCGCATTTGGCGGACAAGCTGCCGGTCTCGCGAATGCAGCGCGACCTGAGCGATTCGTCGGCTTTGCGCAACTACGGGGCCGCCATCGCCCACAGTTACCTGGCGCTGCTGTCCGTACAGAGCGGGTTGAAGAAACTCGCCATTGACCGCAGAACGCTGGCCGCCGAGCTCGACGATGCCTGGGAAGTGCTGGCGGAGGCGATTCAGACCGTCTTGCGCAAGCAGGGGCGCGCCGATGCTTACGAGCAGCTGAAGTCGCTCACCCGCGGTCGTCAGGTGACGCGCGCCGACCTGCGCGACTTTGTCGCCGGCCTGGACTTGCCCAGCGACGAATCGGAGCGGCTCTTGCAGCTGACGCCGGCGGGCTACCTGGGATTTGCCGAGGAGTTGGCGCTGGAGGCCATTGAAAATGAAATGACGTCAAGCGCCGCCGTAAAGATCTAAGGAGCCAACAATCATGTATCGACCATTCCTGCGCCAGGAGACCCAACGGCTGACGATGGGGCAGGCGCTGATCAAGTTTTTGCAGATGCAATACAGCGAATACGACGGCGAGGAACAGCGATTCATTCCCGCTATTTGGGGCATCTTCGGGCACGGCAACGTCAGCGGCTTGAGCCAGGCGCTGTGGGAATTTGGCGCGGACCTGCCCTATTTTCAGCCCACCAACGAGCAATCCATGGTGCACGCCGCCTCGGGCTTCTCGCGGACGCGGCTGCGTACGCAGACCTTCGCCTGCACCACGTCAATCGGGCCGGGCGCGACCAATATGGTCACCGGCGCCGCCACGGCGCATATCAATCGCTTGCCTGTGCTGCTGCTGCCCTCGGACTATTACGCCACGCGCTTTCAGGGACAGGTGCTGCAGGACATCGAACATCCGGTATCGCTGGATATGAGCGTGACCGATTGCTTCCGCGTGGTGAGCCAATTCTTCGACCGCATCACGCGCCCCGAGCAGATCTTGTACGCCGCGCCGGAAGCCATGCGCGTGATGACCGATCCCGTCGACGCGGGGCCGGCGACGATCGCCCTGCCGCAAGACATCCAGAGCGTCGCCTTCGATTATCCGGTCAATTTCTTTCGCAAGAAAGTCTGGCGAATCGAACGGCGGCAGCCCGATGAGCGCCGGCTGGAAGAAGCGGTCGCGCTGCTGAAGGAGGCCGAGCAACCCTATATTCTGGCCGGCGGCGGCGTGCACTATGCCAAAGCCTGGTCCGAGCTGCGCGAATTCTCGGATACCTTTGGCATCCCGGTCGGGGAGACGCATTCCGGGCGCGGCGCGCTGCAAGAGGAATCGCCCTTGCTCATTGGCGGCAGCGGGCATACCGGCACGCCGCTCTCGGGCAAATACGCCGCCGATGCCGATCTGGTCTTTCTCATCGGCACACGCTTGGCGGACTTCGCCACCGGCTCATACTCCGCCTGGCGGAACCCGGAGGTCAAGTTCGTCAGCATCAACGTCAGCGGCGCGCATGCGCACAAGCTGGGCGCCTTGCCGATTGTCGCGGACGCGCGCGACACGCTGCGCCGGCTGATCGCAGCTGGAAAAAGCGCCGGCATCAAACCCAATGCCGGTTATGTCGAATCGGTGGCGGTAGACCGCCAGGCCTGGCTGCAGCAAAAGCGCGACTCAGTTTACGTTCAATATCCCAAAGAGCGCATGAGCCAGGCGCAGGTTATCGGCGCGCTCAACGACTTCATGGACGCCGGCGACACCCTGGTATGCGCGGCGGGCACCGCGCCGGGCGATTTGCATCAGCTATTCGAAGCGACCGCCGGGCGCAGCTTGCACCTGGAATTCGGCAACTCCTGTATGGGTTACGATATTCCGGGCGCGATAGGCGTGCGACTGGCGCGCCCGGACGCGGGCGAAGTCTACGTATTTCTGGGCGATGGCAACTACCTGCTGCATCCTATGGAGCTGAAGACCGCCGTGCAGGAGGGCGCCAAACTGACCGTGATTCTGTTGCAGAATGACGGCTTCCAATCCATTCACGGGCATCAGAAGGTGCTGGTCGGGCATAGCCTGGGCAATGAATTTCGACGGCGGGATCAGGAGACGGGCCGGCTGGATGACGGCGAGTTCGTCGAGATCAATTACGCCAGGAACGCCGAGAGCCTGGGCCTGCGCGCCTGGAATGTGAAGGACGAGGACGAATTAAAATGCGCGTTGGCCGAAGCCCGCCAGGAGACCGGCTCTTGCATGATCGTGGCGCAGATAGAGCGTTACAGTCGCTTGCCGCGTTCCGGCATTTGGTGGGATGTCTTCGGCGCGGAAGTCACGAAAGACGAGGAGACCAGGAAACTGGTCAACGAGCGTGAAGCGGGCCGCGCCGACCAGCGCTTTTACTGGTAGTCGCGGATTGAGCTATGCCAACAAAAGACTATGATCTGGTCGTATTTGGCGATACCTGCGTCGATTTGATTCTCAAGGATGCCGATGTCGTTCCTGAGTTCGGCCAGGTGGAAAAACTTGTCTCCGATTACGACCTGGAAATGGGCGGCTCTTGCTGCATTTTCGCCGCGCAGGCCGCCAAACTCGGTTTGAGAGTGGCGCTTTTAGGGCGCGTCGGCGCGGACGCCTTCGGCCAGCTAATCGTTGATACGTTATCGGCGGCGGGCGTGGACACGCGCTACATCATCGTCGACAGCAGCCTGCGCACCGGTGTCACCGCGCATCTGGTGCAGGGTGATGACCGCGCCATGCTGACCCACCCGGGCTCGCTGAGTGCGCTGACGATCGACGACGTCGCCGACGACTTGTTAGGCTCGGCGCGCCACCTGCATTACGGCAGCCTGTATTTGCAGACCGGCTTGCTGCCGCACTGGATCGACATACTGGAACGGGCGAAAGCGCTGGGATTGACCACATCGCTGGATACCAACTGGGATCCGGAGCAAGTCTGGGATCACGGCCTGGCGCGAGCGCTGCCGCTAATTGATGTACTGCTGCCCAATGAGCAGGAAGCGATCCACCTCAGCGGGCAGGCGGACGCGGGCGCGGCCTTCGCGCATTTGCGCCGGCAGGCGCCGCTGCTGGTCGTCAAGCGCGACATAGCGGGCGCGCTGGCCTGGCATGGCGACGGCTCCTTTGTGCAGGCGGTCTTGCCGGCGGTAGAAGGCGGAGACGGAATCGGCGCCGGCGACAGTTTTGACGCCGGTTTTCTGGCGGGTTGGCTGGCGGGCTTGCCGGTGCCGACTTGTCTTGCCATCGCCTGCGAGTGCGGGCGCGCCGTTGCCGGCGCTGTGGGAGGCACGGCGGCGCAGCTGCGCCTGTCGCAAATTGCCGACCTTCAGACGGCCTGAGCGGACTTCTCGGTCGCTGACTCGGCGGAGTCTTGTCCGCCCTCACCGTTGTAGCCGCGGCCGACGCCGCGATACTCAAAACCGATCGCGCGCAATTCATTGGGACTGTACATATTGCGTCCGTCGATCAGAATCGGACGCCGCATCGTTCGCAGGACGCGCCGCATATCCAGGTGCTTGAACTCGTTCCAGGGCGTGAGCACGAGCAAGGCGTCGCTGTCTTCGGCGGCGCCATAGGGATTGTCGCACATGGTGATGCCCGGCACATCGCGGCCGGCGCCGTCCATGGCCACCGGGTCGTAGGCTTTGACATTCGCGCCTTGATTGAGCAGCGAGCGCGCCACCGTGAGCGAGGGCGACTCGCGGATATCGTCCGTATTCTCTTTGAATGCCAGGCCCAGTATCGCAACCGTCTTGCCGCTGACGGAGCCGCCCAGCATCTCGCGGGTCTTTAGCGTGATCTGGCGCCGCTGAAAGGCGTTGATCTCCATCACCGCGTTGAGCAGCTGCGGGTGCATGCCGTGCGTCTGCGCCATATTGGCCAGCGCCTTGACATCTTTGGGGAAGCAGGAGCCGCCAAAGCCGACGCCCGCTTGCAGAAAATGCGGCCCGATGCGCTTGTCAAAGCCCATACCGCGCGCGACTTCGGTCACGTCCGCGCCCAGCCGCTCGCAGATGATGCTGATTTCGTTGATAAAGCTGATGCGGGTGGCCAGGAAGGCGTTGGAGGCGTATTTGATCATTTCGGCCGTGCGGATATCGGTGATGACGACGGGCGCGTCCAGCGGGGCGTAGAGTTCCGCGACCTTGTCGGCCGCGGCGCGATCGGTCGAACCAAGCACGGTGCGGTCCGGGTGCATGAAGTCGGCCAGGGCCGAGCCCTCGCGCAGGAACTCCGGGCAGGAGACGACGGCGAAGTCGACCGGTTGCGGCTGATTGCTGCTGATGATTTCGGTGGTCCAATCGCCGGTGCCGACGGGAACCGTAGACTTGTTGATGACGATTAGCGGAAGACGCATGGTCTCGGCGATGGTCTGCGCGGCGGCGCGCACATATTGCAAGTCCGCTTCGCCATCGACGCCGGAAGGCGTGCCCACGCAGATGAAGACGAATTCCGCGTCTTGCAGCCCGTCTTCGTAGGAAGTGGTGAAGCGCATCCGCCCGGCTTCAGTATTGCGCAGCACTGTCTCGGCAAGACCGGGCTCGTAAATCGGCATCTGGCCGGCCCGCAGCATCTCGATTTTGCGCTCGTCGATATCAACCAGCGTGACCCGATTGCCCATATCCGCGAAACAAGTACCGGTGACCAACCCGACGTAGCCTGATCCGATAACGCAAAGTTGTCGCATGTTTTATCGCTCTCGCTCTTAGATTTGGCGCAGTCTCTCAACGCAGACTTGTACACGGGCAGGCCGAGTAATCCTCTTGCCAGCGTCAGTCTACCAAAGTATAAGCAGCAATATCAGATTTCGCCGCCGCAGGAAGGCGCTTGTGCCGAGGGCCCTTCGTCTGCGCAATTTTCTGCTACATTTTGCGGATGTCCTTGCTATACTGCTTCGGCAGCTAGCCACGCGACGATGGAGATGATTTTGATGGCGACAGAAGCGGATAATCTCACAGCAGCCAATCTCTATCAGGCGCATGTGAAGGACGGCGTGCCGCCGGATCTCAAGAAAGTACCCTTTCGTAATATCCGCGACTTGCTTTCCATACATAGCAAGACATCGGGCGACAAGACTTGTCTGATTTATTATGACAATGACGACAGCGCGCAGCGGCTCAGCTATGCCGAGTTCAACGCGCGCGTGCATCAGGCGGCCAACTTCATGGTCGAGGATCTGGGCATAGGGCGGGGAGACCGCGTCGCCACCTTCGCCTACAATCACGTGGATACAGTGCTGATATATTTCGCCTGCTGGGTCATCGGCGCGGCGGTGGCGCCGCAGAATGTCGCCGAAGATGACCGCCGCATCGCTTTCATTTTGCGCAACAGCGAAGCCAAAGTCTGCTTCGTCCGCAGCGAGTATCTGGAGCGCGCGGAGAATATCGTGCGAGGCCTTGGCGGCGACGAAGGCGTAGCGAACATTGAGCGGATTGTGCAAGTCGGTGGAGCGGCCAATGACCGCTACCTCAACTTTCATGAGGCTTTGAAGAACCGCCCGACCACTTACCTGGCTGACGAGTCGGGAGCGAAGTCGGCTGATGTCCCGCTGCGCGACGGCGGCGCCGCTACGGCCGGCATCGATGATGAAGCCTTGCTGGTCTATACCAGCGGCACCACCGGCACGCCCAAGGGCGTCATCCTTTCGCAGTACAATTTGCTCGTGGACGCGCAGGGGATCAGCGGCTGGCAGGCGGTGACCGGCAATCAGCGAACCATGTGCGTCTTGCCCATTCATCACGTCAACGGCATTGTCGTGACGATCATCATGCCGCTGTATGTCGGCGGCTGCGCGGTGCTCAATCGCCGCTTCAGCGTCTCACGCTTCTGGGAGCGGATCGCGCGCGAGGGCGTGAATGTCGTTAGCGTAGTGCCGACTCTGCTGCAATTCCTGATCGAGTACGGCGAGCGCGAACGCGCGCGGGGCAATACAATATTCGGCGGCAATATCACCCGCCGCGACCTGGTCCATTTTCGGCACTTGATCTGTGGCGCGGGCACGCTGTCGGTGGCGTTGGCCAAAGCGTTCAGCGACATGTTCGGCATCACCATCATTCACGGTTATGGCTTGAGCGAGACGACTTGCTATTCCAGCTTTTTGCCTGTCAGCCTGTCCTGGGCCGCCAATCAGCGCTGGCTGCTGGAGTACGATTATCCCAGCATCGGCTGTCCGATTGAGCCGAACGAAATGACGATTTTCTCCGCCGATGGCGGCGGGACCCAATTGGACGAGGGCGAACGCGGCGAGATTTGCATTCGCGGCCACAACGTGATGCAAGGATATTTCAAACGGCCCGACGCCAATGCCGAAACCTTCAAATTCCAGTGGTTCCGCAGCGGCGACGAAGGCTTCTTCCTGCGCGATGACGACGGCCGGCAATTCTTCTTTATCACCGGCCGCATCAAGGAGCTGATTAACCGAGGAGGAGTCAAGTTCAGCCCCTTCGACATTGAAGAGGTCTTGCTCGGCATCGACGGCGTCAAGGTGGGTTTGGCTGTGGGATTCAAAAATGTCTATTACGGCGAAGAAGTCGGCGCTTACGTGGTTCTCGAGGACGGCGCTGCGCTTGATGAAAGCGCCATTATCGCCAGCTGTCGCGAGCGCATGCCCTTTGAAAAGTCGCCAAAAGTCGTGGTATTTGGCAGCGAGATTCCGGTGACGTCTACCGGCAAGTACCAGCGGCTGAAGCTGCACGACCGCTTCGCCGAGTGGGAAAACACTCAGTTCAAGCGCTAGGGTTTGCGCGCCCGGGCCAACTGCCGCCGGCGCCATTCCGGCAGCGCCAACAAGCTGAGCAAGCCATTCATCACCACGAGTACTGTGCTGCCCTCATGGCCCAGCACGCCGAGGGGCAAGGGCAGGTCGACCACAAAGACGCCCAGGGTCAGCAGCGCGATGACCGCCAGCGAGAAGGCGATATTCTGCTGGACGACTCGTCGGGAGCGTGCGCTCAGCCGCCGGGCAGAGCCGATGCGTTCCAGACGGTCGCCCATCAGCACGACGTCGGCGGTTTCCAGCGCGACGTCTGTGCCGGCGCCGCCCATGGCAATGCCCACGTCAGCCACCGCCAGCGCCGGCGCGTCGTTTATGCCATCGCCGACCATCGCCACCGGGCCGAATTCGCGGCGCAGTTGTCCGATAGTTGACGCCTTTTCGTCCGGCAGCAGGCCGGCGTACACCCGGTCGATGCCGACCTGATTGGCGATTGAGTCGGCCACGCGCTGGTTATCACCCGTTAGCATCACCGGCACGATCCCCTTGCGCTTGAGGGCTGCGACAAGGGGCGCCGCGTCGGCTCTGCGCTCGTCCGCCAGCGCGATCAGACCCAGCCACTCCTGGTCGCGCAAGACGGCAACAACCGTTTTGCCGTCGCCTTCCAGTTCGCGTTGTGCGGCGCTCAACCCATCGGGCATAGCCGGGCAATCGTTCATCCGCGTTACACGCCCGACGCGCAGCCTGCGCCCCTTGACCACAGCCGTCACGCCATGGCCGGGCAGCGCCTGGAATTCGGCCGGCTCGTGAAGAGCTAGCGCGGAGTCGCGCGCGCGCCGCACAATCGCTTTGGCCAGCGGGTGCTCCGAGCGCGATTCCGCCGCCGCGGCGAATGTCAGCAGCTCCTCCTCCGAAACGCCGGTTGCGCAGACACGATCGGATACACGCGGCTCGCCGCTGGTGAGCGTGCCGGTTTTGTCAAAAGCGAAGACTTTGACGGTGGCGAGTTGCTCCAGGCTGGCGCCGCCTTTGAACAAGACGCCGTCGCGGGCTGCGGATGCGATCGCCGAGATGATGGCGGAGGGCACACTGATTACCAGGGCGCAGGGCGAAGCCACGGTCATCAGTACCATGGCGCGGTAAAAGTTGTTCTGAAAATCGCTGAGGCCCAGCGCCGGCGGTATGAAGATGAGCAGCGCGACTGTCAGAATCACCAGCTTGGCGTAGCGCTGTTCAAAAGCTTCCAGAAAGCGTTCGGTTGGCGCTTTGCTGTCTTGCGCTTCTTCGACCAGTTTGATGATGCGCGACAGGGTCGTCTGCTCGGCTGATCGCTGCGCGCGAACGTCGAGTATGCCCGGACCGTTTAACGTGCCGGCAAAGACCCGGTCTCCGGCCGTTTTGTCCACCGGCATGGACTCGCCGCTGATAGGGCTCTCGTCCACTGCCGACTGGCCCGCAAGGACGATGCCGTCAACTGGAATCCGCTCAGCCGGTTCGATCAGCGCCGTGTCGCCGATCTTGATCTCGCTGATCTCGAGCTCAAGGACTTGTCCCCCGCGCCGTACTTTCGCGACTTCCGGATAAAGCGCGAAAAGACCGCGGATCGCGCTGCGGCTGCGCCCGATGGCGTAATCCTGCAACATGTTGCTGAGCGAAAAGAGGAAGAGCAGAATTGCGCCTTCATGCCACTGGCCGATCGCTGCCGCGCCCAAAGCCGCCAGCACCATCAGCATGTCGATATCGATTTTGCCTTGCGCGAGACTATCAATGGCGGATTTGGCGCCGTAGAAGCCGCCGGCGGCGTAGGCGACTGCGTTGACGGCCAATATCAGCGTGGCCGAGGCGCCAGCGCGCTCAGCCAGAAAGCTGGCGATGATAGCGACGAGTGTGAGGGCGACCAGTCGCGGCGCCAGCCAACTCTGGCTGCGCCAGTTAAGCGGGGTATCCAGGCCGGGCATTTGGCGCTGTGAAGTTGTTGTCTGCGCGCTCATGGATTTATCGCCGTTAATTGCTGGTATCTCGACAGTATGGAATCATTTTAACATCAGTTAATCCACAATGCAACCCATGAGGAATCCAGGTTGCCGACCGGCTGAAATCAGGCGGTAGCCAGCGCGGCGAAAGCCCTGCCTTAAGGCGCGAAAAAGCATGGACGCGCCCGAGGGACGCGTCCGGTAATTGTGAGTATGAGTGGCGGCTTAGAGGATGTCGTCGTTCTTGGGAATCTGCTTCAATTGCCGCGAGATGCTCAGGTAAAAGGCTGCCGCCAGCAGGGCGATGGCGATGGCTGACCAGGTGAGCGCGACAACCGGAACCGAAAGCGCCGGCATGACGTTTTCGGAGAAGTAGGCAATGGGATTGGTGATAGAGCCGTCTGTCATCGCGGGCGAGTTCAGAATCGTCGGCAGGTCAAGCAGAATGTGGCAGGCGGTCATCAGCGAGGCAACGGTCATAACGATCTGCGCCAGCGAACGCCGCGACAGCAGCTTGTTGATGTCGCCATGTCCCTTCCAGCCCAGCACAATCAGCAGCGCGCCGAAGCCGATGCAGATGATCATCGAGATCCAGTCGCCTGCCGCGTCGGGCCGAATGAAGAGCGCCAGGAAGCCAACTGTGAAGGCGCCGGTTATCATCGCCATGCCGCGAACCAGGTGCGGCGCGCGATTGACCAGGAAGAACATGACCGCGCCCAGCAGCGCTGATCCGAGATAGCCGGCCGACATGATGAAGGCGTCCGCGCCGCCGCTAAACTCGATGAGGTATGAACCTGCCGGCGACAAGGTAAAACTGTGCACCGTTCCACCGGTGATCTGAATGGCGAACGCGCTGAGGCCGCCATGAATATTGTTGATGAACATTCGCAGCGGATGAACCACATTGCTGAAGCTTGGCGTATACCAAAGAACCAAAATGGCGAAGAAGGCCACAGACGAGATCGCCAGACTCCTGTGCACGATCTGCCGCCGTACTTTGCGCTCCACAAACTTTCTAAGCATGATGACTCTCCTCGAATCCTGAACTTCTCTTGCTGATAGTCTCCATAGCTCGTATGCTTAGCTTAACACAGTCGAGACGGGAATGTGAAACATTAGCCTTGAACGGCTTGACTTATCTCTCCTCCCACTTGTTTGACCAGCCCGAAGTAAATGGCTGCGGACAGCATGCCCAGAGCGATCAGCGCCCACATGAGGGCTACAACGACTTCACTCAATATTGGCGTGACTTCAGCCGAGAAACGAGCGGCGTCGCTTACGGCGCCAGCGGACGCCGGACTCGGGTTGCGCACGATATTCCACAAGTCAAATACTGCATTGAGCCCGGTCAAGATCGCCAGCGTATTAAGCAAGAAAACAGTGACAATCCGCGGCGCGAAAGCGCCAAGCGCAATCAAGCCGACGCCGAATCCGATGCCGACTGCGAACACGGTCAGGTTCTGCTGCGCGTCGGAGGTCGCAAATCTGAGCGTGAGCCCGATAATCGCCAGGCCGATGGCGATTGACATGCCCCGCGTCCATTGGGGCTTGCGGCTGGTGAGCAAGAACAGGAACGTTCCGAAGAAGGCCGCGCCCAGATAACCCGCCGGCGCGATCAAGGCGATATTTCCGCCGCTGATACGAGCCACTCCAGATCCATTGGGCGATACGGTGAAGCCTTCCACCGACCCGCCGGAGAGCAACCCGGCCAAAACGTGGCCGACTTCGTGCACGAAGGTGACAAAGAGGCGAACCGGGTAAGTGATAATTGACGCGTTGAACGCGCTGCCTTGCGAGACTATCGCGCCATCTCGCTGGTTGACCAACTGTTCCACTTCGGGCATATTCCACAGGAACAGCGCGACAATCAGCGCCAGGATTGTGACAACAATGGTCTGCCGCCGGACGACCTGCTCGTAACTGATCGGCGCCCCGCCTTTTAGCGCGCGTTGGTTGCGCCAGAAAAAGAAGAGCGCAATCAAGGCAATCGGCAGCCCGGTAAGTACAAAGCTGAGGGCAATTGGAAAATCCGCCGCCAGCTCAACATCAAGGTCGGCAGCCAGCGCCTTGATTTCGTTGGAAACATCCGTGCCGATGGCGCCGCTGTCGATAATATCCGTTGTGAGAAGTGAACCGCCTGCCATCCAGACGATGGCCAGCAGCAGAACCAGGAACCAAAAGAACCTCAGCGACTTCTGCAACTCAATCCTTCTCCCGTATCCACATTGATCTTGAGCCGATTATGGCGCATTTCGCCCCTGATCGTCAATTTCAGCGCCACGTTCTTTCACTTACATTATACGGAAATCTGCTTTCCGCCGTTCTAACATTCGTAAAATTTCTGTAACATCGCCGCGTGCTGGCCGTTTTCACAACGAGGATTCAGCGAGATGCCAACTGTCGACCTCAGCGACTATATACCGTCCGACGACTTGTCATGCGCCGAGACGCTGCCCGCGCGCTGGTATACCGAGCCGGGATTCATGGCCCTGGAAGCCGAGAAGATCTTCTACAAGACCTGGCAGCCGGTCGGCCGCGTAGAGGACGTAATGCGCGCCGGCGATTTTTTCAGCTGCGAGGTTCTGGAGCAGCCGCTTGTAATCACGCGCAATACGGAGGGCGAGCTGCGCGCTTTCTACAATGTCTGCCCGCACCGCGCCGCTGTTGTGGCCCATGGACGCGGCAATCGCAAGAGCCTGCAATGCAAATACCATGGCTGGACCTATGACCTGAACGGCAGGCTGCTGCGCGCGCCCGAGTTTGAAGGCGTCCAGAATTGGGACGCGCAGAAAGTTTGCCTGCGATCAGTGCCGGTCGCAGCCTGGGGACCCTGGGTCTTTGTCAACCTCGATCCGTCTGCGGCGCCGATGGCGAGCGTATACGGCGTGATCGCGGGCGAAATCGCGGCGGCCGGGTTTAACTTGAGCGAGATGCGCCTGGTTGAGCGGCGCGACTACTTGATCGACTGCAATTGGAAGGTCTACGTCGACAACTACCTGGAAGGCTATCATCTGCCCATCGCGCATCCCGGCTTGTTCCGCGAAATCGACTACGACCAGTATCGCGTGGATACCTACCGCCATTATTCCAAGCAGCATGCGCCTATCCGCGATGTTGACGCCGGCGAAACGCGCGACCGGCGCTACGTACGCAGTGGCGAAGCGGAAGCGGACGCCCTGTATTACTGGATATTCCCCAACGTCATGTTGAATGTCTACCTGGACAATACCTCGATCAATATCATCATCCCGCTGGGCCAAGACAAGACCTTGACGATCTTCGAGTGGTACTTTGAAGCGCCGGGCACCGTCGAAGGCTGGGAGAGCATGCATCAGATCATCGCTTTCAGCGACTAGATCCAGCAGTAAGACATTGAACTCTGTGAATGGGTGCAGCGCGGCTTGAAGTCCCGGGCGTACGAGACCGGGCGCTTTTCAGTCCTGCGCGAGAATGGCGTCCATCACTTTCAGTCGCTGGTTCATGAGTTTCTCACGCGCGATTGACTTCTTCTTTACCAGCATCGCGCGCCTCGGCCCGGAAGGCGGATGAGGGCGTAACGCCCAGCGCCAGCAGTCCGATTGTGCCCCAGACGGCATAGCTCAGTACCGACACCCCATGAAACAGAAAACCGAGTGAAACGGAGTCCAGCGGGTCCATGCCGACGATATTCCCGCTGAGGACGATCGCGCCTTCAAAGGGGCCCAGACCGGCGATGCTGACCGGCAACGCCAGCGCCAACGCCGCCAGCGACACGCCCAGCGGTACGCTGCGCAGGTAACCCGTCTCAATGCCCAACGCCAAATGCAGGCAGTAGTAACCGAAGAGCGATACACCCCAGGCGACCACCGTCCAAAACAGAATGCTCAGCAGCGCGCGCGGATGCGTTAATGGCCGCAAGCCGTCGAGCAAATCTCTGAGCAGCGCCTTCAGCGGCAAGCGCTCCAAAATCGGGAGCATGCGCAGCAGCCCGCCCAGGATGCGATGCGCGAGCTGCGGATAGCGCGCGAAAAACAGCAAGACCAGAAAACCGATTAAAGCCAGGCAGCCGAAGAGCGCGGCGCGTTCGCTAACCTCGGGCGAGCCGCCGACGGAGACCGCAATCATCAGCACGACTATCAGCGTATCGATCAGGCGCTCGACCACGATGCTGCTGGCCGCTGTGCCCAGGGGCACCCGGGCGCGCGTGGCCAAAACGCTGCGCGCGACTTCGCCCAAACGCAGCGGCAGCTGATTGCCCAGGAACATGACGTTTACCATATGCGTGGCCTGGACAATTGGAATGCGCCGATCCAGCAAGATGGACCAGCGGATGCCGCGCAGCCAGAGCGAGGCAGCCGCGAAGGCGAATGCCAGCAGCAGCATGACGGGATCGGCCGCCGCGATGCTCTGCGCCACTTCCTCGATCTGTACATCGCGCAAGATCAGCAGCAGCAGCGCGGCGCTGACGGCGACGCTGGCGAGGATGAAGAAGAGGCGTCGATTCTTCATGAGCTTGGCGAAAACCAGGCGGGAACGGCGCCGGTCGTGTGTTCAACTCGCATTGGCATCGGCCCCATCTGCTTTACTGGCTGGGCGATTCCACCAGAATCACCGGCTCGCCGCCAATTGCGCTGCTGCGATTCGCCTCGAGATCGGGAAAGCTGAAGTCGCTCGCGGGCTCAAGCTGGAGTGTATACACACCGCCTGCAGCCGGCAGCGGAGTTAAGTCGCCCGACAAATGGTGAATGGTGGCGCCGGCGCCGCTGGCGCGGATGGTATGCCGCAGGGGCTGCGCGGTATTATTCCAGACGACGATGATGCGTTCGTGATTTGCGCGCTGAAAAGTGATTGTGGTTACGGCTTCGCTTAAACCGGTCAAGTTGAGCGGGACGAAGGGCTGGTCGCCGAAGACATCGGCCAGCAGCCGAAACGCCGTCGCCGCCGGACGTGGCGTATTGGCGAAGGGGTGGTGGCTGAAGCAAGCTGAATCTCTCGGGTTGCGATACAAACCGAAGGCATCGCCATAACATGCGCCATTGGCGCAGTATTCGCCGTTATGAAAGGGAAAGTCCGTGCCTGCGGGATAATTGCCGCAGTCGTCATAAAGCTGGTGATAGAAGACGACCTCGACGCCCTTTGACCAGGCGAAAGCCGCGCTCATGATGAGGAAGTGCGCCTGCTGCTCGGCTGTGGCCAGGCGATGCCGCTGCTCGGCGCCAAAAGCCCAGACCGGGCCCGGGTAGTCGTTCCAGACCGACACGCCCGTTTCGTTAACCCAGACCGGGCGCGCCAGCTCATACTGGCTTAGCGTGTCTTGCACCACCTTGGTCAGCCAGCCGCTGCGCCATGGGTCCTCGTAGCTGTGCACCGCCACGATGTCGAAGAACCAGTTGTACTGATCCCGCAGCGGGTCCGCGCGATATTGGCGCAGCACGCGCGATAGAAAGCCCTGGTCGTTGGCGTAGAGCAGGCCGCCGAAGATGACCTGCGCCTGGGGATCGACAGTTTTGATGATGATGGCTGCGGTCTTTAGCAGTCGCGCGTAGGCTTGGCTGCCGCCGGTCCAGAATTGCGGGATATCGGGTTCGTTCCAGATTTCCCAGGCGCTGATGCCCTGCCCGGCGCTGAATCCGTTGTGCTGGGCCAGGACGCCGCCCGGTCGGTAGCGCGTGACGGCATAATGGACGAATTGCGCCCAGGGATTGTCCGGATTGATCAGCGTCTCGTCAGTGCCGCTGTCCGTGCCATTGGCGAATACGGGTGTAAATAGATTGGTGATGCTGCCGCCGTCTTGCCAGAAACCCGGCCGGCCCAGCAGAATGGCGTTGATATTCAAGCCATTGCGGATATCCGCGGCGACCAGTCGGTCATAAGCCGACCAATCGTAATTGCCGGGCTGCTGCTCCACACGGTCCCAATAGAGCGGCCAGCGGTTCCAGCCCGCGCCCAGCAGCAGGGCGTTGCGGTAGCGCTCCGCCGCCATGTTGTCGTCGACGTAACTGATGAAGGTGATGCCCAGGCGGTCGGCGCGAATGTAGTCGCCCGCTTCGATAAGCGTGCCGGGCGCGGAGGTCGGCACGGGCGGGATTTGCGCCTGCGCCGCTTTGCCAGCGAACAGTACGACCAGGAGCAGCATCATGGCGCTTATGCCTGCAGCCCGACAGGCGAAAGCGCGCGATACCTGTTTGCTTGCGATTCTATGCATTTGCGGGCTTCTCTAAAGTTGATTCGGTGTTAGCTCCGCGCTGATTATAATGGCAGGCGGCGAATTCGACAGCGGTGATGGGCTGTGAATTGACTGTCGATTGACTGACGATTATACTGTTGAGCAGTGGCCGGTTGCCCCCGGAGGAAGTCAAATGGCGGCGGTATCTGACGAGTTGATGGAGATCCTTCGCTGTCCTGTAGCGGTTCATTACAAGGACAAGGGCGATGATCCCGGGCAGTTGCGCCTGGTGAAAGACACGTGGCTGGTCTGTGACGACAGCGGCTACAAATACCCCATTCGAGACGGCATCCCGGTCATGCTGGTGGACGAAGGCGAGAAGTGGAAAGACACCGCCGAAGCCGAGCTGCCGGTCCCGCCGCCAGCGGAGTAGCGCGGGCGCGGCGCGCCACCCCCGTTTGACACTCTCTCGCTGACCCTAGACTGCGACCGGCTCTGGTTGCCGCGCCCGGATTGCCAGTTCGGAGCCGTCCGCCGTCGCCTCGACCCACACGTGATCCCCATCGACGATGCTGCCGTCGATCAGCGCCAGCGCCAGCGGGTCTTGCAGCTGACGTTGGATGGCGCGCTTGAGCGGGCGGGCGCCAAAGACCGGATCCCAACCCGACTCGGCCAGCAGCGCTTTGGCCGAGGCGCTCAAATCGAGCGTGATCTGTCGCTCCCCCAGAAGCCGGTCCAGATTGCCCAGCTGCAAATCAACGATGCGGATGATATCTTCGCGCGTCAGACTGTGGAAGACAATGACGTCGTCCAGCCGATTGAGGAACTCGGGGCGAAAATGTCGATCCAGTTCGTTCATGATCGCGCCCCGCTGCGCGGCGACATCGGCCTTTGCGCCAGCTTGCTTGATGAGCTCGCTGCCGATATTGCTTGTCATGATGATTACGCAGTTGTTGAAGTGAACCGTGCGCCCCTGTCCGTCCGTCAGCCTGCCGTCGTCGAAGACTTGCAAGAAGACGTTGAAGACTTCGGCGTGCGCCTTTTCGATCTCGTCTAAGAGCACGACGCTGTAGGGACGGCGCCGCACAGCTTCGGTCAGCTGGCCGCCTTCTTCATAGCCGACATAACCCGGCGGCGCGCCAATCAAGCGGGCGATGCTGTGCTTTTCGCCGTATTCGCTCATGTCGATGCGCACCATGGCGCTGTCATCGTCAAAGAGAAAGTTAGCCAGCGCGCGCGCCGTCTCGGTCTTGCCTACGCCGGTCGGGCCCAGGAACAGGAATGTGCCGACGGGCCGACTGGGGTCTTGCAAGCCGGCGCGGCTGCGGCGTACAGCCGCTGAGATGGCGGCGATCGCTTCCTCCTGGCCGACCACGCGCTCGCGCAGCCGCTCCTCCATTTGCAGCAGCTTCTCGATCTCGCCTTCCAACATGCGCGCCACCGGAATGCCGGTCCAGCGGCTGACAATGGAGGCGATTTCGTCGGCGTCCACCTCTTCCTTGAGCATCAGCGGGCTTTCCTGCCGCATCGCTGTTAGTTTGGATTCGCTTTCGTTCAGCGCGCGCTCGAGCTCGGGCAGCACGCCATAGCTAAGCCGGGCGGCTGTTTCCAGGTCGCTGCGGCGCTCGGCTTGCTCGAGCTGAATGCGCGCCTCGTCGATTTGCGCCTTGATTTCGGACATGTGCTGGATGGCGTCTTTCTCGTGCTGCCAGACCGCCAGCAGACTGTCGAGCGCTTCTTGCGCGTCAGCCAACTCCAACTCCAGGTCCTTCAGACGCTGCTTTGAGGCGTCGTCATTCTCTTTGCGCAGCGCCTCGCGCTCAATTTCCCGCTGCATCAGCTGCCGCTCGATTTTGTCCAGTTGTTCCGGCTTGCTGTCAATCTCCATTTTCAAGTGGGCGGCCGCTTCGTCGATGAGGTCGATGGCTTTGTCGGGCAGCTGGCGGTCGGGCAGGTATCGTTGGCTGAGCGTCGCCGCAGCGATCACGGCGCTGTCCTGAATGCGGACGCCATGATGCACTTCGTAACGTTCCTTAAGGCCGCGCAGTATGCTGATGGTGTCGTCGACGCCGGGCTCGTCCACATAAATCGGCTGGAAGCGGCGCTCGAGCGCGGCGTCCTTCTCGATATTCTGCCGGTACTCGTCCAGCGTCGTCGCGCCGATCATGCGCAATTCGCCGCGGGCCAGCATGGGCTTGAGCATATTGCCCGCGTCCATCGAACCTTCGGCCTTGCCGGCGCCGACGATATTATGCAGCTCGTCGATGAAGAGGATGATCTCGCCCTGGCTGTCGACAATTTCCTTGAGCACGGCTTGCAGGCGCTCTTCGAAATCTCCGCGGAACTTGCTGCCGGCGACCAAGGCCGCCAAATCCAGCGCGATTATTGTCTTGTCCTTGAGCCCTTCCGGCACATCGCCGTTGACCAGCCTCTGCGCCAGACCCTCGGCGATGGCGGTCTTGCCCACGCCGGCCTCGCCAATCAGCACCGGATTGTTCTTGGTGCGCCGGCTGATGACGTGGATCAGGCGCCGAATCTCCTGGTCGCGCCCGATGACCGGGTCGAGCTTGCCTTGCCGCGCGTCAGCCGTCAGATCGCGCCCGAATTTGCTCAGGCTTTCGTAAGTCGATTCCGGGTCTTGACCGGTCACGCGCTGGCTGCCGCGGATGGCTTGCAGCGCTTTCAGGATGTCATCGTAGGCGATGCCGTTGCGCCCCAGGATGGCGCCCGCGGTCTTGTCCTTCGACAGCGCCAGCAAGAGGTGCTCGGTGCTGGTATAGTCGTCGCGCATCTTCCCGGACTCGGCTTCGGCACGCGCAAACACGTCGAGGCAGCCGCGGCCGATGGGAACGCCGGCTGCCGGCTGCCCGGTTCGCGGCAGCTTGCCCAGCTCGGCTTCGAGTTCGATGCGCAGCGCAGACGGATGCGCGCCGATTTTCTGAATGATTCGCGGCGTTAGGCCCTCTTCCTGCTCCATCAGCGCCAGAAACAGGTGAGGCGGTTCGAAAGCGGTGTGATGGCTCTCCGCAGCGATGCTTTGCGCCTTGAGCACGGCCTGCTGCGCCTTGTTGGTGTAACGTGCAAAGTCCATATCGCCTCCCGCGTTAGCTGTCGGTATGACTCCATTGTCCGCCTAAGGTGTTGGAAAGTTGTAAGCGCAGTGTAAAAAACTT
The DNA here is from genome assembly GCA_964632725.1 of uncultured Anaerolineaceae bacterium. GTDB lineage: Bacteria > Chloroflexota > Anaerolineae > Aggregatilineales > Phototrophicaceae > UBA6055. Next base: position 4,423 of record CAZWCV010000019.1, on the reverse strand, counting down.
GTAGTCGCTGGCGTCAGTCCGCTCAGCCTTGAGCGGATCGCAAGACCGCGCCCGATCCGCTGATGCTGAAGCGCGTTATGCAAGCCGGAATCAACCCGGATTCGCCTTTGCGCAACTCGATCGCGTCATGCGCGCCGGCGGAGACCTGTACGCTGCCTTCGACGCAGCTGAGCGCCTGGAAACGTCCCTCGCTCGCAAACTCCAGCGCGCTGTCCTTAAGCGTATGCCGCCAGCTGCGGAAGTATTCGCCCTCAACCAGCAAGTCGCCGCTTGGCCGCCTGACCTGCGGCAGCGACTCCAGGTTTGCGACTGCTGCGCCTTTGTCGATATGCAAGTCGCGCAGCTGCCCATCCAGGCCCGGGCGGCCCCAATCATAGAGGCGATAGGTGGTGTCGCTCGACTGCTGAATCTCGTATACGAGGATGCCGGGCCCCAGGGCGTGCACGGTGTTAGCGGGAATGTCAAGCACGTCTCCTCGTTTGACTTCGGTGTAGACCAGAAGCTCGTCCAGCCGACTGTTGTGAATAGCGTCCGCCATCTGCGCTTTGCTTGTGCCCGGGCGCAGGCCGATGACGAGCCGAGCGCCCGCTTCGGCGTGCAGCACGACCCAGGCTTCGCTTTTGCCGCGCGGTTCGCCTTCCAGCGCGTTGGCTTGCGCGTCGTCGGGATGCACTTGAACGGAGAGCCACTCGCCGGCGTCGATGAATTTCGCCAGGAGCGGCACGCCGTCGGCCGGGTCGTTGTCGGCGCCGACGAGGTCCGCGCCGAATTGCCGCGTCAAATCGCCCAGGCTCGCGCCGCGCAACTTGCCATTCGCGACCCGGGAGCTGTCGTGCAATTCCCAGGACTCGCCGTAGGGCAGCGCGGTCGGCAGATGCTTATTCAACTGCGTGGCGAGCCGGCGCCCGCCCCATACTTTCACGTGCAAGGCGGATTCCAGCTTCAGTGGATACAACAGATCTTGCGGCATCAGTTGTTTGCTCCAGGGACTGGCGCGCTTCGCGCCATGGCGTGTTGATTATCCAACGATGTACCCGGTTATGCTATAATGAGCTTGACTCAACACAGGTTGTTTGTCGGTTAGTTTTGTATTGGTAATCGGTGCACTCCTTGAACTTTGTCCAATGATTCAGCAGCCAACGCCACAAGATTACCTGGACGATATGCACGCCATCGGGATACCGGGCTTGTTCCAGCCGCATCTCACCACGCGCGACCGCGCCGCCGGCATCCGCCGCGTGCGACAGGAACTGGGCCGCCTGCGCACCGAGTTGACCTTGCAGCGTGACAACCCAATCAAGGGCTCGGACGCGGATTCCGCCGCCGACCAGAAACGCGGCGCCGCGCCGCTTAATCTGCTGCTGCTGCTGCATGAGCAGCTGGTTGATGAAGTCAACGACCTGGAGCGCAGCCTCAGCAATGGCAAGCCGCTGCCCTACAGCTTTGACTTTGGGCGCTTCATCTTTGGCGACGCCAAGACCGGCGAATGGTTCATCGGGAACCAGGCGCAATACGATGACTGGCAGAATATCCAGCAATTCAAACGCCGGCTGGACGCCTTGCGCGAACAGGGCCAACCCGCGCGTGAGCAGCTGACGGAGATCGTCGGCGAGCTTGAGGCGCTAAACGCGCAGCATGAAAAGCGCCAGGAGAAGATCGACAGTCGCAGAAAGCGCAGCTTCGTGCTGCGCCGAATCGGGCTGCTGGTTATACTGATGGCCGCGAGCGGCATCGTAAGCTGGCATTATTTCAATACTTTCCGCAGTTTGAGTCTGGTGGCGCTGGGCTTGGCCGGCGCTTGCGCCCTGCTGATTCCCGTCGTCATCGCCAACTGGAAAGACCCCCGCACGCGAACAGCGCGCAAGCAGCGAAAGCTGGAACAGCAGATACTCGCGCTGAAGCAGCAGGGCGCCGAATATCATCAACGTTATCAGCCGACGGAACTGCAGATCAAGGCGTTGGAAGTGCATTACAATCGCATGATGGACACGTGGGAAGCGGCGCGCCTGGTGAAAAACCGCCTCGACTCCTTCATCGAAGAAGGGCAGCCGCTGCGCGAACGCGTCGACGCCATTCGCGCCGAGCTTGACGATTTGCGGCAGCAGCGCGAAAAGCTGCAAGCCAGGCTGGACCGCCGCCAGAAACGCGGCGCTTTTTTTCGGCGCATGACCTTGCATGTGATGCTGGTCATGGCCAGCGGGGCGCTGGGCTTCTATTTTCAGTACACGGGCGAGACCGACTATGGATCGGTGCTCTACGGGCTGGGGGCATTCTTCATCCTCTTGGTTCCGCTGGCGTATATCGACTGGAAGAATTTTGATGGCAAGCTGGAATCGAAATTGCGCCAGGTGGAAACGCGCATGCGGCAGCTGCAAACCGAAGGCAAGCAGGTGATGAAGCGCTACCACCCGATTGAATTGCAAATCAAAACTTTGATCGCCCAGTATAAACGCACCCGCGCCGGCATCACCAATACGGATGATACGCCGGCGTCGGCTTAGGCCTCGGCCGGGTCGAAACGATAGAGCGCGCCACCATAATCGACCAGGTAGAGCTCGCCCGCTTCGTCTTCTCCGAAACTGCTGATCTCATAGCTCGTGTTCATAAACGTGTTGGTACGCCATTGCAGATCATGGTCGCGCCAGGTGGTCCAAATCCAGCCGGTGCAGAAGTCGCCGAATACATAGACCGCCTCCAGATCAGGTATGGCCGCGCCGCGATAGACATTGCCGCCGGTAACTGAACAGCCCATATCGCGCCCGTATTCGTATATAGGCGGCACATGATTGGGCGCGCTGCCGCCGGCGAAAATATGCTTGCCTTCCCAGACATTCCAGCCGTAATTTTCGCCACCGGGACTGTCGGCCGGCTGGAAGTTGATCTCCTCCCAGCGGTTCTGCCCGACATCGGCCATGTACATATCGCCGGTGGCGCGGTCGAAGCTGAAGCGCCAGACGTTGCGCAAGCCGTAGGCCCAGATGGCGTCATGCGCGTTGGCGACGCCGACAAAGGGGTTGTCTTCCGGTATCGCGTAACGCGGGTCGCTATCGACGTCGATGCGTACGATCGAACCCAGCAGCAGCGCGCGATTCTGCCCGGCGCCCAGGGGGTCATTGGCTGAGCCGCCATCACCCAGCGCGATATATAGATAGCCGTCCGGCCCGAATTCGATATGACCGCCGTTGTGATTGGCGTAGGGCTGCGCCAAATGGAATATGATCTCGCCGCTGCCGCCGGCCGCCAGATCCGGGTTGCTCTCTGACACTTGGTAACGCGCGACGACAGTGCTGCCGTTTCGGTCCGTGTAGTTGACGTAGAAGGTCCCGTTGACGGCGTACAGCGGGTGGAAGGCCAGGCCCAGCAAGCCCTGCTCGGTGAAGCCGCCGCCCAGCGCTGAGCGCGAAATAATCGCGGACAGGTCCAGGAAGGGCTGTGGCAGCCGCGCGCCGTCTCTGAGGATCCAGACTTTCCCACTCTGCTCGACCAGGAATAGCCGCTGCGAGCCGTCGCCAGCGTGCGTCAGGTAGAGCGGGCGGTTGAAACCGGAGGCTATCAGCGTCGGCTTGACGGAGTCGGGCGACGGCGCCGCATCGCGCGAGATAACGATGTCGGCTTCCTGCGCGATCGCCGCGGCGGTTGCGACAAAGCACAGGATGACAATTGAGACGATTCTTGCTGTCACAGGTGAATTCCTCCTTGCCTGCTTTTTGGAGCAGGCGGTCACGCGCGCGCCGGCTGAGACTTCACCAGCCGCGAGAGCATGCTGTAGTTGTTGGCGCGTTCGGGCGCGTCAATCCGTTCATCGCCGTGAATATGCCGCAGACATTGCATGAGGTGCGACTCAATGACGAATTGACTGCGCGTGCGCGACTTGAGCCAGCTTTCGCCCCAGATTTCGGCGGCGACGCTGATGCAATGCAACTCTTGCTCGGGCAAGTCGCTTTTCAGTTGCGTCGGCAGCAGTTCGTCAATCAGCTGCCAGCGCATATCCTGCCACTTGCCAGCCGCGATGATGGCGCCGGCGAAAAGCACGACGTTGCGCCAGCGCGCGTAGTCGTGGCAGAGCAGCGCCACGATGTTCTCCGGGAAGACCCAGCCTTCGGCGCTTTGCGGACGCAATTCGGCCGGCATGCGGCATTCGTCGTAGAACTCAAGCAGCGCGCAGGCGGCCAGGTATTCCTGAATGGTCAAGTGGGGGAAGCGGTAGAGATTGGGTGCGTCCGAGACCAGGATGCCGTTGCGCGTGGCCAGGTATTCCAGCACATCTTCGATGCCCGCGCCCAGGCCGCCGCCCAGGGACTGCTGCTCGATCAGCTTATCGAGCAGACGCGCGCGCTGGATGATGGTCGGGTAGCGCTGGTACGTGCGCTGCTCGGAGTGCAGCTCGAAGGCGATCAGCTTGAGCGCGGCGCGCATTCGTTCC
>CAZWCV010000018.1:0-41063 GCA_964632725.1 uncultured Anaerolineaceae bacterium | reverse complement strand
ACCCCCGCCCATACATCCGCCCGCCGAACTCCTCCGCCAGCGCGTCGTCCAGCTCATCGGCGTATTGCGCCAGCCGCCTTATAATCGCATCGGCCTCGGCCGCGTCCAGGCCCGCCAGCAGCCGCTCGTGATACAAATACACCACGTCTTCGTGCACGCCCAGCGCCGCGTTGGTCAGCTGCAGGTTCAACTCCAGCAAGCGCCGGTACAGCGCCAGCAACTGCTGCTGCGGCAGGTGCATGATGGGCGAAAGCACCTGCAGGTAGCCTTGCTCCTCGGGCGTCAGGTAGACTTCGATTAGAGCGGAGCCGCGCTGGAAATGCCAGCCGAAGCCGCTTTCGACCTCCATGCGCGCGGCGCTGGCGTCCACGCCTATGGCCGCCAGGATACCCTCGACAGCGCGCAGCGACCCCTCGAGTTGCCCGGCTGGTTCCTGCGGCTGTTGCTCGCCGCGCCCGAAAAATCGTCCCACGCTCCGGCTCTCCTATCCGCCGGCGGCTGCGCGAAGCGCTTGCGGCTGCCCGCAGCGCAAACAGCGCCCCTCATACTCGCCGACCCGCGCCCGGCAATGCATGCAGGGCTGCGCAGCACTTTCGTCGTAGAGTTGCAGCAGCGCATCGCGGTCCGGCGCCCGGCCCTGACCGGTGGAAAGCGCCGCGCCGCAAGTTTCGCAGCTGCGCCCGCCGTAGCGCCCGGCTTGTGTAAGCGAGCCGCAGGCCGGGCAGTAGAGCGCCTGCGGCCGCAACTGACGCGCGCGGCGATAGGCCTCCGCCATAGCCAGAACATGCGAGATTTGGATGGCGAGCGCCGCGCCCGAGTCATGGCAGTTGCGCGTCAGCAGGCCGATCAGCTGACCCTGCGCGTCAATTAGCGGATTGCCGCCGGCGTCCGGCAGTTGAATGGGGTAAATGTTTGTCGCGAGCCAGCGCCGCGGCTGAGCTCGATCCGGGCGTATCAGTTCACCGCGCAGCCGCGCGCCTGTGAAGCTGTAGGCTGAAAATGACAGATTCTGCCGCGCCAGGGCTGGCGGCGCGATGACGGGTTTCCGCGCCAGCTTGACCGAAGTCGAGATGAATGCCAGGTCGTGCTGCGGATAGCGGCGGACTACTGCGCCGGTCAATTCATGCTCGCCGGATATGTGGACGGCGACGCGTGAAGCGCCGCCAAGGGCGTAGCTGGTAGTCGCCAGCAGTCCGTCGTCGCCGATGAACGCGGCGCTGGCCAGGCCGTTGGCGCCGCCGTCGATGCCGGCTACGCGCGGCGTCTGCTGCAATTGAATGGGGCTTGCACCCGCTTGACGCATGTTTGGCAGGTGGCCGGGCTGGGCCAGCGCGGCGCGTAGTTGCTGTAGACCCTGCCGAATCTGCGCATTATCCGGCTCAAGCTCAAAAGCTCGCTCAAGGCAGCGCAGCTTGAAGTCGCGATCCGCGCGCGATTCCGCGAGCCAGACGCAGGCGGCCGCGCGCGCCCTGGCATCCAGGGCCGAGCTACTGGCCAAGCGCTTCAGCTGAAGAGCGGCGGCCTCAACCTGGCCACTCCGCATCATCTGAATCGCCTGTCGCAGCTCGTCCTGCGCCGCCATGCCCTACCGTCTCGCCGCTATCCAACATCACTCATCATTCTAGCTTGATTACGCGTCGCACGTGCGCTCGCGCGGGCGCTATGGTAGCTTTGGGGTGACAAGCAGGGAGAGTTCAATATGCGCATAGAAAGCCGATTGGCCGACATGGGTTTGACTTTGCCGCCGCCGGTCAAAGTACCGCCGGGTGTGAAGCTGCCCTTTTCATTCGTGCGGGTTTACGACGGCATCGCTTACGTCTCGGGCCATGGGCCGCAACAGGCTGAGGGATCAGTCGCAGGCCCATTTGGCAAAGTTGGCCGGGACATAAGCGTCGAGCAGGGCTACGAGCTGGCGAAGGCGGTGGCGCTGTCGATGCTGGGCAGCTTGCAGCGCGAACTGGGCGATCTGGATCGCGTGACTGCCTGGCTGCGGCTATTTGGCATGGTCAACTGCGCGCCGGACTTCGCCCAGCAGCCGGCGGTGATCAATGGCTGCTCCGATCTGATTTTGGCGCTCTACGGCGCTGATGCCGGGGCGCACGCGCGCTCGGCAGTGGGCATGGCCTCGCTGCCCTTCAACATGGCTGTCGAGATCGAGGCGGCCGTCGCGATTGACTAGCGCTCAAATGCGCTCCAGCAGCAAGTTCATACAGCCATCGACGCGCGCCCGCCAGCCCGGCGGCGTGTAGGTCGTGCTATCCAGCTGGTAGATCAGCGCTTCGCCGGCGAAGGCTGCGCCCGCTTTCAGGGCGCTGCGTTCGTACAGCGAGGTCTCGCCCCCCAGCGGCGACTGCTTGACGCCAATGGCGATCGCTTCATGCGGCTCTGCTTCGACAGCTGCGATTTCGGGCTTTTCGATCCGGCCAATGCCGTTGACGCGACTGTTGATTATCTCGACTTCGCGCCAGCGCATGGCATGCCCGTAAGTACGTTCGTGCTCCAGGTGAAAGGCTTCGATGACGTCAGCGCCGAAAGGTATATTCAGCTCGTAAGCCTGCCCCTCATATCGCATGTCCAGGCTGGCGACGAAGCGCATATCCGCATCGGCGATGCCTTCCTGCTGCAACTCGACTCGCGCGCGCGCCAGCAGTCCCCCCTGGCTTTCGCGCAGCACGTCGATGGCGGCGGCGGAGGCGCGGCAGATGACCGACTGGCTGTATTCGACCGCGACATCAGCCAGCAGCAGGCCCACGGCGCAGAGCACGCCCGGCGCCGGCGGCACCAGGACGCAGGGAATATCCAGCCGTTCGGCCGCGGCGCAAGCGTGCAGCGGTCCGGCGCCGCCAAAAGCCACCAGCGTAAAGTCGCGCGGGTCGTGGCCGCGGGCAATTGAAACCTGGCGAATCGCGCGGTCGATATTCACGATTGCGACCTCGACCACACCCTGGGCAGTATCCACTTCATCGTAGCCAACTTGCCGCGCCAATTCGGCCAGCGCCCGCTCGCCGGCGGCCATGTCCAGCGTCATATTGCCGCCCAGAAAGCGCTCGGCATCCAGCCGGCCCAGAATCGCGTTGGCGTCGCTCAATGTGACTTGCTGGCCGCCCAGCCCGTAAACCGCCGGACCCGGATTGGCGCCCGCCGATTCCGGACCGACGCGTAAAGCGCCGCCGGCGTCCACCCGCGCAATCGACCCGCCGCCAGCCCCAATCGTCTCGATATCCAGCATGCGCAGGCGCAGCGGCAAACCGTCAATCGCGCTCTCGGCGCGCGGCTGTGGCTCGCCGGCCACCAGCGCCACATCAGTCGAGGTGCCGCCCATGTCCAGCGTGATGATGCGGTCGTAGCCCGCGACTGAGGCTAGATGCCAGGCGCCCATGACGCCGGCTGCCGGTCCGCTAAGCGCCGTGTGAACGGCCTGTCGCCGCACGCGTCCGGCGCGCATAACCCCGCCGTCGGACTTCATGATGCGCAGCGAAGCGGCTGTCGGCAGCGCGGCTTCAAGCTCGCCAATATAGCGCGACATGACCGGGCGGACGTAGGCTTCCAGGGCGATGGTGCTGGCGCGCTCATATTCGCGGAATTCCGGCAGCACATCCGAGGAAAGCACGACCTGCCAGTCTTCTTCTACGATGCCTCGCTGCAAAATGCGCCGCATGATTAACTGCTCGTGCTCGGCGTTGACATAGCTGAAGAGCAGGCAGACGGCAATCGAGTCGACCTGGTCTTCGGCGACGCGGTCGAGTACGCGATCCAACTGTGTCAGATCCAGCGGCAGCAGCGTCTCGCCGCGAAAGTCGAGCCGTTCCTCCACTTCATAGCAGCGCTCTCGCGGGACAAGCGGCGCTGGAATGCGCGGGTGTATGTCATAGAGGGCCGGGCGGTCTTGCCGGCCGATGAAGAGCAGATCGCGGAAGCCGGCACTGATGAGCAGGGCGGTTCGCGCGCCCTTGCGCTCAAGGATGGCGTTGGTGGCGACCGTCGAACCGTGCGCCACCTGCTCCAGCGTGGACAGGCCGCCGGGCGCTATCGCCTCCAGACCCGCCAGCATGGAGCGTTCCGGGCGCTGCGGGTCGCTCAACAATTTGTGTATGGCAAGCTGACCGCCGTCGCCATCGTAGCTGACCAGGTCGGTAAAGGTGCCGCCGATATCCACGCCTGCGCGCATAGCCGATCCCTGTCATGTCGTCTGCTGGCTGCTAGCGGCCTATCATACCACTGTCCCGCGCCTGGCGGAACAGGTGCGTCTTACTTGTTGTTTACGCGCCTCTGTTGTCATTCTTACGGCGCGCAAGGATTTCTCAAACGCAGGACGCGTAAGCTATAGATGTTTCAAGTTGAAAGCCATTCAATACAAGGGAGGTATAGAAATGATGATTCGCACGCGCAACCCCTACTTCCGTCTGGTGGACGACCTGCTGAACGACAGCCGCCCCTGGTTTGGCAATGGCGGCGGCTCCGAAGCGCATGATTTCGGCCTCGCCCTGGATGTCGAAGAGAATCCGCAGGCTTACATCGTGCGCGCCAACCTGCCCGGCATCAATCAGGACGACATCAGCGTCAACATCCACGAGGACGTCTTGACGATCGCCGGCGAAAGCGCCGCTGAGAACCTCGCCGAAGACAGCAAGGTGATCCGCGAACGCCGCTTCGGCAAGTTCAGCCGCAGCCTGCGCTTCCCCACCATCGTCAACGGCGATGCGGTGGAAGCCAACTTTGAACATGGCGTGCTCAGCATCACCCTGCCCAAAGCCGACCATGTCAAACCGCGGCAGATCCCGGTCACGGTCAGCGCCGCGAAGGACTAGACGAAGCGGGGTCAAATCACTGCTAGGGCGGCCGATGCGGCCTCCCGCCAAGCTTCGTAGGGGCGAGCCACTGGCTCGCCCCTACACGTCCCGCTGTGTCCTCAGCGCATCTGTAGTCGATTGCCCCCAGCCGCCACCGCCCGGCGTCTCAAGGATGACGCGGTCGCCGGCGCCCAGGTGCGCCGTGTGTTTGCCGCTGACAATCTCCTCGATTTCGGAGTCGCCGGCGCGGCGAATGGTATTCAGGCCGCAGTGGCCCGGTTCGCCGCCGTTGACGCCATAAGGCGCGCGCAGCCGGCGCTCGGAATTGATCGTGACTGTCGCCGGGACGAGCATCTCATATTCGCGGACGATGCCGTCCCCGCCGCGATGGGCGCCCGCGCCGCCGCTGCCTTCGCGCAAATGATAGCGCCGCACGCGCATGGGCAGGCTGTACTCCAGCGCTTCCACCGGCGTGTTAAGCGTATTGGTCATGTGGCAGTGCCGGCCCGACAAGCCGTCGCCGCGGCTTGAGGCGCCGTGCCCGCCGCCCAGGGTCTCGTAATAGACAAACTGCTCGTCGCCGCTGAAACCGCCGACGGTGAAGTTGTTCATCGTGCCCAGGGAGGCCGCCGGTATGTCTTGCGGCAGCGCTTGCGCCAGCGCGCCTAACACCGTGTCCACGACGCGCTGGCTGGTCTCGGTGTTGCCGCCTACTACCGCCGCCGGAAAGCGCGGATTCAGGAAGCTGCCCTCGGGCGTACTCACTTCGACCGGCTGGAAGCAGCCATGATTCACCGGGATATCTTCGTCGGATAGCAGCCGCACACAATACCAGGTAGCCGAGCGGACAATGGCGGGCACGGCGTTGACATTGCCTAGTACTTGCGGCGCGCTGCCCGCGAAGTCAACGCGCATGGTCTCGCCGCTGACCTCGATCCGCACTTGAATCGGAATCTCAAATTCGCGCTGGCCATCGCCTTCCATGGCGTCGCGAAAGCGATAAACGCCGTCGGGAATGCTGGCGATGACCGCTTCGGTCATTTGCCGCGAATAGTCGAGCAGGGCGCTGGCGTGTTCAGCCGTCGATTCGACGCCTTGCTCGATCAGCATATCGGCCAGCCGGCTCTCGCCGATGCGATGCGCCGCCATCTGCGCTTCCAGGTCGCCGATGCGTTCGGCCGGATTGCGGCTGTTAGCCACGATCAGCGCCATCGCGCCCTCGTTCATCCAGCCGCTTAGCCGCAGCTTCAAGGGCGGGATGATGATGCCTTCCTGGTAAAGTTCCGTGCCAAGCGGCGTGGAGCCCGGCGTCATGCCGCCGACATCGGCGTGATGCGCCCGGCTGGCCACAAAGTAGCTCAAGTCGCCGCCGGCGAAGACCGGCGAAATCATGGTGATATCGGGCAGATGCGTCCCGCCGTGATAAGGATCGTTGAGCACGACCACATCGCCGGGGAAGAACTCGTCGAACTTATCGACAGCTGCCGCCACAGAAGCCGGCATGCTGCCCAGGTGCACCGGAATATGCGCCGCCTGCGCGATCATGCGCGCCTCGGCGTCAAAGACGGCGCAGCTGAAATCGAGCCGTTCGCGGATATTGGGGCTGAAGCTGGCCCGCCGCAGCGCCACGCCCATCTCCTCGGCCACGGCGGCGAACAGATTCTTGAATACCTCAATGCTAATCGCGTCTACCGGCATTGACGCGCCTTTCTTAAAGCTATCGTATCCGATGAAATTATCATAGATTGCGCGCGCTGCACAGCCGGCGCTCCCGCTTTTAATGGATCCCTTGAGATGGTAAGATTCATCCCGAAGGTAAAACCGCAGCTTAAGGTCCGAGGTTCGCTTACATGCATGTGCTGCTGTTCGCCAATGGCGTCTTGAATCAGGGCGCGATGGTTCAGCGCTGCCTGAGGCGAGCCGAGGCGGCCCGCGTCGTCTGCGCCGACGGCGGCGCGCTGTACGCTCGCGCGCTGGGCTTGCAGCCGCATACGATAATCGGCGATATGGACTCGCTGACGCCGCAACAGGTCGACGAATTCGCGGCGGCGGGGGCCATCATCAAGCGGCATCCGCCGGACAAAGACGAGACCGATCTGGAACTGGCGCTGCGGCACTGCGCTGATATCGGCGCCGATTCAGTGGCGATCCTGGGCGGCTTGGGCGGCAGACTCGACCAGACCCTGGCCAATATCTTGCTATTGACCCACTGTGCTTTCAGCGCGCTGGACATCACGGTTGTGGATGGCGACCAAACCCTGCGGCTGCTGCGCCCGGGCGCTCACACAGTCGCTGGCGATATCGGCGATACCATCTCGCTGATTCCCCTGTCCGCAAGCGCTGAGGGCATCACGACTGACCAGCTGAAATATGCGCTGGAGGGCGAGTCGCTCCAGTTGGGGCCGGCGCGCGGCATCAGCAATGTCATGCTGGCGGAACAGGCCTCAGTCAGATTCCGGCGTGGATTGCTGCTGCTCGCACACACCCATGGGCGCGCTTGATGCGCGAGTTCAGAGTGATCAAACGCGACGCCTGCGGCAACTCCGTGCTTTCATACAGTGGCGAGTTGGTGGAGCGGAACGAGCGCTTCGTCTGCATTGACGCAGTTTTCGCGCTGGACGATCGCGATCTGGGTTACGTCAAACTGCGCCGCGGCGACCGCTTCCGCGAGTGGTTCTACGCCGATCAGTGGTTCAATATCTTCCGTGTGCAAGACGGCGATACGCTGGCGCTGAAGGGTTGGTATTGCAATATCACGCGTCCGCCCGTGATCGCTGCCGCCAGCGTGGCGGCGGACGACCTGAGCCTGGATGTATTCGTATTTCCCGACGGACGAACGCTGCTGCTGGACGAGGACGACTTCGCCCGGCTTGACTTGTCGACGCAAGAAAAAGCAGAAGCGCGGCGGGCGGCGCATACCCTTGACTGCTGGGTAAAGCGGCGCCAGCCACCCTTTGATGAGATGCTGACTTAGCCGGGCCCGCTCTTGGCGATCGGCTGTCTGTGATTTATTGCTGCATCATTCCAGATCCGGCCGGATCACCAGCACCGGCACATTCACATCGTGCATGACCTTGTTGGCGACGCTGCCGAATACCAGACGCGCCAGGCCGGAATGACCGTGCGTGGTCATCACCGCGAGGTCGACTTTCTCGGATTCGATATAGTCGATGATATGTTGGCCGACGCCAACCGCGTCAATAATGTGCAAACGACATTCCACACCCTCTTCCCGCACTTCATTGCGCAAGCCAAGCAGGTGCTGCTTGATCTCCTCCCTGATCCGATTTGCCAGTTCATATTCCCCGGCGATGGCCAGCGAATCGACAAACTCGTGCATGGGCGGCGTAAATATGTGCAACAAGATAACCTCGCCGCCGCTTATGCGCGCGAAATCGACGGCATAGGGTATGGCGCGTTCGCTCCAGGCGGAGCCATCGGTGGGCACAACGATCTTGTTAAAGGGTCGGTGTTGGAACATTTGAGCCTCGCTTTCGTCGGTAATCAAGTCCATATTCAGTATATCACAGCCGCTCGGCGTAAGTGAAGTCGGCCGGCGCGCGCGCAGTATGCTGGCCGGTCTCGGCCTGTGCGGCTGGCGGCTTGACGTAAAGAGCGCAAGGATTTCTCGATATGTCGCATTGACAACGCGCCGAAAACTTGTATATTTCAGGCGGAAATCTATAAAATCCTAAAGAATAATACTAGTGAAACAAGCCGACATCCCTCACCTGTCAACGAGCCGCAACTTCAAAATCGGGCTATTCCACCTGGGATCGGGCATGGTGGACGTCCTGGCGACAGGCGTCTGGAACCGCATCATGGTGGCCGACCTCGGTTTCAGCGCCGCCTTGGTCGGGCTGCTGACGGGCCTGCGCTACTTTATGGCGCCGCTGGGCGTACTAGCCGGTCGCTATTCGGATACTCACACCGTTGGCGGCTACCGGCGGCTGTTCTGGATCTGGCTGGGCCGCGCCATGATGGCGGTCAGCACAGTAACGCTGGGCTTCGCCACCGCCGAGTTGGTGGGCCGCGCGCAGGCCGGCGCCACGGACGCCATTTCCTGGATAATCTGGCTGGCGCTGGTGATGTCATTTCTGCTGTTCAGCCTGGGCAGCGCGCTTTCCGGCACGACCTTCCTCGCGCTGATTCACGACCGGGCGGCTGAACATCAGCGCGGCCGCGCGGTGGGACTGGTCTGGACCTTTCTGCTGCTGGGCTTCGCCGCGGGCGGCGTATTCTTCAGCATCATGCTGCCACATAGCGAGAGCGCTGGCGCCATCGGTTTCAGCGCGCAATCCGTGCTGAATTTGTTTGTAGTTACCGCCGGCGTCTTGTCTTTGCTCTGGTTCCTGTCGCTTTTGGGTGAGGAACGGCGGAACGCCCAACCCGGCGCGCCAGCCTCCGCTGACCGTCTAAGTTTTCGCCGTGACCTGGCGCTGGTTTGGCAGAGCCGAAGAATGCGCTTTTTCCTGTTTTATCTGACGGTTTCAATGCTCTTCGCCTTCTTGCAAGACACGGTGCTGGAGCCCTTCGCCGGCCAGTTATTCGGCATGGAAGCGCATGTCACCAACCGCTTTGCGGCTTACTGGGGCGGCATGGCCATCATCGCCTCTTTCGTGGTGCTGTATTTCACCGGCCGACATCCGCTGTTTAACAGCGGCAGCATGTCTCGCGCCGGCGTAATCGTATTACTGTTGGCTTATGCCGTCTTCGCGCTGTCGGCGCTGGCCGGGGAGCGGCAATTGGTGACGCCGGGCCTGGTGCTGCTGGGCGTTGGCCTGGGCATCTGGAATATCGGCACCCTGGGTCTGATGATGGACTTGAGCCCAGTCGGAAGGGCCGGTACATTTCTCGGTTTCTGGACGCTATGCGTGACGCTGGCGCGCGGCGTGGGTGTGGCCGGCGGCGGCATCGCGCGCGACCTGGCGCTGCTGCTTTCAGGCGACCATGCGATCGCTTACGGCGCAGTATTCTGCTGCGGATTCGTCGGCCTGCTGATTGCCTTCTTCGCCCTGCTGCAGGTCAAGCACATCGGCGCAGCATCGGCTGTGCATTCGGACTCGGAAATAGCCACGGTACTGTCGCATTCTATGGATTGAGGGCTGCGGCGGATCACTCGGCTTCGTCCATCAGCGCCGCCACGTCGGTATATCCCATGATATTGTGCCCGGCATCGACGTAGATGACTTCGCCGGTGATGCGCCGCGAAAGATCTGACGCCAGGAAGAGCGCCAGGTCGCCGACATCGTCCTGGCTGACTAACTCCTTCATCGGCGCCGTCACTTCAGCATACTTCAGCAGATCGCGGAAACCGGCGATGCCACCCGCCGACAGCGTCTTGATGGCGCCTGCGCTGATGGCGTTGACGCGAATCTTGCCCCGCCCCAGGTCGGCCGCCAGATACATGGTAATGGCTTCCAGCGCCGCTTTGGCGACTGCCATGGCGTTGTAATTGGGCACGACCGTGCGCGAGGCGTTGTAGGTCAGGCTCATGATGCTGCCCCCCACTTGCATCAAGGGTTCCGCGCGCCGCGCCATTTCAATCAAGCTGACGGCGCTGATATCGATCGCGCTCAGGAGCGACTCGCGCCGAAGGTCCACAAAGCGCCCGCCCAGCGCGTCGCGCTCGGCGAAAGCTACCGAATGCACCAGCACATCCAGCTTGCCGTATGTCTCGGCGACGGCGGCAAATACGGCGTCCATTTCCGCGGCGTTGCCGACATCGGCCTGGATGATCAACTCGCAGCCGATCGACTCGCCCAGGGGGCGGACGCGCTTTTCCAGCCGGTCCATCGCGTAACTCAGGGCGACGGCGGCGCCTTCGCGGTGCAGGGCGCGCGCGATGCCCCAGCCGATGGAATTCTTGTTGGCGACGCCAAATACAAGTGCGATCTTGCCGTCCAATAGACCCATGTTTCCCTCGCTAGCGTTTTTTCTCGTGGTTCATTCGTCTTGCCTTTCACTGGCGACACGTCGAACTTCGGACTCCAACTAGAGTATTCGCGCGCTCAGGTTTGCGCGTCCGTCTTGAGCTTCCTTTTCGCTTTGATGGCGTTGACTCATTTGAAGGTCTATCCGGCTGTTGGCGTTCCTGTTTTGAGTGTCGACCTTTGTTTCAAGGTTGTTGATTCGTTCTCCCTGTTGGTCTAGCTCTCGAAAGACGGCATGGCCCAGCAACCGATAAGCCGTCCAGACGCCTCCCAATACCGTAAACAGGCCGGCGACGAAACCCAAAATCAGATTGTGGTCAATCATTTGTCGACACTCCCCTTAACCGAATGCGTCGAACCCGCTTAGATCAACTGGCTCCAGGATCTCGCGGTACTTTTCATTTGTATAAGCGACTAACTTCTTGAGATGGTTGGCATCGCGCTCGTCGAAAATTTTCGGTCCGCCCCATATGACCAGGTGCTGTCCAATGACCTCCGCCTCGCGGCCGAGTCTGCCAGGGGAACCCACCAGCGCGGCTCTGCAGATCTCCACGCAACGTTGCGGGGGAATCGCAGAAAGCGCAAGGGCCTGCCGGCTTAACTCGAGATCGTCAGCTTCCGGCGGCTGGCTCTGCTGATTGTCATGCCGAATAATTGTGATGTCTTCCCACTGACTCATATTGCCCTCCCCATCAGACGCCCATCGCGTCGGGCCAGTGGCGCATAATGCGCGACCATTCCCGCAATGTTCATGTGAATCTTATCGCAGAGACGCCCGGCTCGCCAGACCACGCCCGCATTGACCGGGCGGGCATGACCTGCTAACCTGTGAGTTGACGAAGGGCGCCAGGCAACGCAGTCGAGCGCTGCGCGGAAGTGGAAAATGTCAGAATCTGAACGAGTTTTGGTCACCGTCGCCATGGACTTTTCCGATGAAATCCTCGGCGAACTGCGAGAGCTGTCGCCGCGGCTGCAGATTGAACGCCACTTCCCCGATGTTGCGCAGGATGTCATGGCCCGGACGGAAGTGCTTTACACCTCCGGCTACTTTCCCGAGCCCGAACAAGCGCCAAAACTGCGCTGGATACAGTTGCATACAGCGGGCGTCAACCACGCCATCGATCACTCAATTGTCCAGGCCGAGGACATAATCGTCACTTCGACCAGCGGCATCCATGCTGCGAATATGGCCCAATACTGTTTGATGGCTATGCTGATGTTCAACTACAAGATGCGCCTCGCCTTCGATTTGCAGAGCCGGGCCGAGTGGCCAGCCGAGCCGCACGGCGTTTTTTCGCCGATTGATATGGACTCGCTGACTATTGGCATCGTTGGCTATGGCAGCATTGGCCGCGAGCTGGCGCGCATTTGCTCGGCGATTGGCATGACGGTGCTCGCCACCAAGCGCGACATCAGCCGGACCGAGGAGTCGAACGCATTCACCATGCCCGGTCTTGGAGACCCGACCGGCGACATACCTGATCGCATTTATCCGGCCGCAACCATCACTTCAATGGCCAAAGATTGCGATTACCTGGTGGTAACGGCCCCGCATACCGAAGACACCGAGCACCTGGTTGACGATGAAGTCTTCGCGGTGATGAAAGAGTCGGCGGTACTTGTGAATGTCTCTCGGGGAGCGATCGTGGATGAGAAGGCGCTGATAACAGCCTTGTCCGCCGGCGTGATCGCGGGCGCCGCCCTGGACGTCTTCGAGGAAGAGCCGTTGCCCAGCGCCAGCCCGTTATGGAATCTCGACAACGTCATCATTACGCCGCATTTATCCGGTTTCACGCGCGACTACCACAGAAAGGCGGCGCTGGTATTCAAAGAGAATCTGCGCCGCTATCTGGATAACGCGCCCCTGCTTAATCAGCTGGACCGCGCTATAGGCTACTGATTCGCGCCGGAGTCAGGAGCGCAGCTCGGCCTTGAGGCGGTGGCGCGCCGCGCCGATGATCTTCTTGCGGATCCTGGCCGCGTTTTTGTCGGTCAGCGTCCGGTTTTCGTCTTGATAGGTCAGTGACCAGGCCAGACTCTTTTTGCCCGCCGGAATGGGGTCGCCCGAATACACGTCAAAGAGCGTGACATCCTTTAGCAGTCGTCCGCCCGCTTGCCGTATGACCGCTTCAACCTCGCCGGCCGGCAAGTCCGCACTGACGATCAACGCGATATCTTCAAGGACGGCTGGCGTAGCCGGCAGCGGCTCAATCGCGTGCAAACGCTGATGCTGCTGAATCAGCGGCGCGACTTCGAGCTCGCAAAAGATCACTTTGGCGTCCGTCAGTTTGAAGCGCGCCGCGACTTCAGGGTGAATCTCGCCGAAGGCGCCAATGCGCTCGCGCCCGATGAAGAGGTCCGCCGAGCGCCCGGGGTGATAACTGCTGTGTGTGCCGCGTTCAAGGCGATAATCCTCGATATGCAGCCCGGCCAGCATGCTCTCGACGATGCCCTTCATGTCGTAGAAGTCCATTTCCGCGGACCTGGCATTTTCCTGCCACCAGCCCCGGCCGCGCTCGCCGGTGAGCAGGATGCCCAGATGAAGCGGTTCATCCGGCAGCAGACCGCCGCCGCCCAGATAGACTTTACCCACCTCGAATAGCCGCTGCGACGACTGATAGCGGGCGTTGTTGACTGCGTTTTCCAGCATATTTATCATCAGCGTCCGGCGCAATACGTTCCGTTCGCTGGCGGCCGGATTTGCAATTTCGACATAATCCGCATCCGGCAATGCCGACGCCGCGCCCTTCGGAACCAGCAAGGCTTCGCTCTCGCGGCTGGTAAAGCGGTAGTTGATGACCTCAAATAATCCCTGCGCGACCAGAATATCGCGGATTCGTTCTTCGATGACGACCGCCGTATTCTCGCGCTGCGCCGGCATCTCGTCCGCCATGATCGTCTCCGGGATTTGGTCGTAGCCGATGATGCGCGCGATCTCTTCCAGCAGGTCGGCTTGCCCCACGGCCGGATCGGCGCTGATGTCTAGCCGATGGTCGGGCGCCGTCGCGCATATCGCGTCGCCGTCAGTCGACACCTCAAATTCGAGGCGCCGCAGCACATTGGCCGCCAGTTCCAGCGAGACTTCCATGCCCAGCAAGCGATTGACGCGTTCGACAGGCAGCGCCACCGTAACTGTCGGCGGTGGCAGGGGATAAGCATCCAGCACACCGCGAGCCACCTGCCCGCCGCCCAATTGCCGCATCAGCTCAATGCCGCGCCCGCAACCCAATAGCGCCTGCGACGGATGCACGCCGCGGCTGAAGCGCGCCGAAGCTTCCGTATGCACGCGCTGTTCCTTGATGGTCTTGCGGATGCCGATATTGTTCCAGGCCGCCGCTTCCAGCAGGACGTTGCGGGTTGACTCGCTGATTTCGGTTTCGCCGCCGCCTATCACCCCGCCCAGGCTCAGAGCGCCGGCGGTATCGGCGACCAGGATAGTCTCCTCACCCAGATCCCGTATTTCATCATCAAGGGTCTCAAGTTTTTCGCCCACAGCCGGCAAGCGCGTGATGATCGTGGGCGGGCCGCCGGCGCGTTCCACCAGCTTGTCATAGTCGAAGGCGTGGAGCGGCTGGCCCAGCTCGAAGGTGATGTAATTGGTCACATCGACGATATTGTTGCGCGGGCGCTGCCCGATCTGCTTGAGCCGGCGCCGCAGCCAGAAGGGCGACGGCTTGACCCGCGTGTCGCGCAGCAGTGTCAGCGTAAAGCGCGGATTCAGCTCTGGCTCACGGATCTCGATAGCGACTTGCCCTTCGATGGCGTCGCCTTCAGCCATAAAGTCGAACGAGGGGTAGCGCATCTCGACATCGAGGATCGCCGCGGCTTCACGCGCGACGCCGATCATGCTGAAGCAGCGCGCCAGGTTCGGCGTCAGTTCGATGTCCAGCACTACGTCGCCCAGCACATCGGCCAGCGGCGCCCCGGCGACATAGCGCTCATCATGGTCCATGACGATGACGCCTTCATGCTCATCGGAGATGCCCAATTCCTTCTCCGAGCAGACCATACTCTTGTTGTATATGCCGCGCAGCTCTTTGCCTTTGAGCGTCATTTGCCGCGGTTCGGCGCTGTTCCCATCCCAGACCCGCGCCCCTTCCATAGCGAAGGCGCTCCATATCGGCGGCGTGATTTCGCCTTGGTCTTTGTAGCCGAAGAGGTTAGCCGCGCCGGTCACGCACTGCTCAAGTTCGGCCGCGCCGTAATCGACCATCGCCAGCACCAGCCGGTCGGCTTGCGGATGCGACTTTACTTCGACGATGCGCCCGAGCAGCAGCTTCTGCCGGTCCCAGACGAGGTGATCCGAGCGCGGCATCCTTACGCCCGGCGCCTGTTCTTGCGGCACGCCGATATAGTGAATCTGCGTCACTTCCAGACCGGCCACGGTCAAGCGTTCGGCCAGTAATTCTATCGGGATGTCAATGTCCACGTAGTCTTTGAGCCATGAAACGGGTACTAGCATCTGTCACTGAATCCTTTCAAGCGGCTCGTCGAGCCCTAAAATTGCTCCAGGAAACGCAAATCGTTGCCCCAGAAATAGCGGATGTCCTGGATGCCGTGTTTAAGCATGGTGATCCGTTCCGGCCCCATGCCAAAGGCGAATCCGCTCCATTCGCTCGGATCGTAACCGCCGTTGCGCAGCACTTGCGGATGCACCATGCCGCTGCCGGCGATCTCCAGCCAGCCGGTGTATTTGCAGACGCGGCAACCCTCTCCGCCACACAAGAAACACTCGACATCGACTTCCATGCTCGGTTCGGTAAAGGGGAAATACGACGCGCGGAAGCGCACCTTGGCCCTGGGGTGGTACATGCGCCTGGCGAACTCGGCGATTGTGCCTTTCAGATCGCTCATGCGAATATTGCGCCCGATGGCCAGCCCCTCGACCTGCGTGAACTGAATTTCGCTGCGGGCCGTCACTTGCTCCTGCCGGTAACACATGCCCGGCAAGATGACGCGTATCGGTTTGGCGCCGCCATCGCCGAACTCACGCATGGCGCGGATCTGCCCGGGCGAGGTATGGGTGCGCAGCAGCACCTTGCTGTCGGTCGTGTAAAAGGTGTCCTGCATATCGCGCGCCGGGTGGTGTGGCGGCAAGTTCAGCAGCGTGAAGTTAAATTCATCCTCTTCCACCTCGCGGCTGTGGTAGACCTGGAAGCCCATATCGGCCCAGATCGTCTGGAATTCGCGATGGGTGCGCGTGGAAGGATGCAAGCCGCCGCGCCGCTGCGGATGCGCCGGCAAGCTAATGTCAATCTCGCCTTCTTCCAGGTCGCGCGCCAGCAACTGGCTCTGTATCAGAGTTTCCCGATCCGCGAAGGCGGCGTCGAGCTCCCGCTGCAGCGCGTTGACCCGCTGACCATAGACGGCGCGCTGATCTTGCGGCAGTCCGCCGATCGCGCCGAATAGCTTGCCCACCGCGCCTCGCCGGCCCAGATATTGGCTGCGCCAGGCCCTCAGCGCATCATTGTCGCGAATGTCCGCCAACATGCTCAGCGCGTCCTCGCGCAGCGCATCAATTGAATTGGTCATGGTCTCTCCTTCGACTGAAAGAAGCTCACAAAAAACGCCCTCATCCCACCAGGGACGAGAGCGTCAAGTTCCCGCGGTACCACCCCATTTCAGCGCCAAATCTCGGCGCTGCGCTTCATTTGCCCCTTGACACCGGGCCGGCGGAGCGGACTACTCAGGCGTCGCTACGCCCTTTCACCCCTCGGCTCGGAAGTGAATTCCGCAACTGTCGCCGCGGCTGCTTTCAGTCTATGGCAGTCGCTCCCTGTCGCGGCAGGCATCACTCAATGCGCGTGCAGACTGTCTTCGTCATCGCCTTTGATATTGCTAGCTTACCCGCGATATTATCACGCGGTAAAGCTAAAGCTGTCAAGATGCGACGCCGCTGCTCAGCGAATTTCGATCTCGCGCAGAAATAGCATTGACGGCGGGCCGCCAGGAGCCTCTTGCCAGTTTAGCGCCTGTCCTGTGAAGCGGTCATAAACGATTGCCATAAGTCGATAGCGTCCCGGCGGGACATCGCTGACATCTATTGCGAACTGACGTATTTCTTCATTGAGCGCCAGCGGAATGTCTAACTGCCCGACATTTTGCCAGTCTTCGGAGATGAGTTGATGAGAGATATTCAGTTGCTCCGAGGCATCCTGGCTCCGCCAAGTCCATTTGTTGGCGAAATACAATCTCGACCCATCGGCGTCCAACTCGGCGCCGTAGAAATCGTAGCGTAGCGGCTCCACTTCATTGCTAAGGGAGACCCGCGCCGGCAGGCAATCGAGCGATACCAAACTATACTGCGCCATTTCTGTTGTTGTCGGCAGACTGACACGTTGGCAAGCCAGATAGCCTAACTCATCCATAGTTCTTTCAAGTTCCGTCCGCATATCATCGTCAGTTCTGGACTGCTGATAAACTATCCATGGTGGAATGCCCGAAAGATTATGATTTCGCAAGTACTCTTCCAGCCACTTCACTGCGCCAACCCACCTGAATTCAATATCTCGTTTTTCGAACCAGTGTTCGCGCAAACCAACGGGCCCGAAGCGATTCGCCCACATAATCGATTCGGGAAGTCTGAAAGCGATGACGATCGCTGGAACGCCGGACCTCTCGGCCGTGCGGCTCACCAGATGCCAGGGCGGCAAGTGATAACTGAACAATCGTCCTTCCATGTAGAGCGACCAGTCGGCTGAAGAAAAAAACGCCAGGCCCGCGAATACCCAGAGGCAGATAAGCGCGCCCAGGGGTTTTCGCTTTCGGTATAGAGCATATAGCCCGGCAGCTTGAAACAGAATCGCGATCGGCAGCCCCGGCAGCCAATATCGAGCCGATTGTGGCGGTATTGCCCCGATTCCGACGTAGACGACAACAACCGCTGCCAAGAGCAGCGCGAACAAGACTACAGGTCGCCGCCATGCGGGGGATTTTTGGCGCCAGGCCAGGGCTGCGCCGGCGGCGGCAAGGAGAAGCAAGAGCGGGCTGTCGTTGGTGGTCACGCTCAGCCAGCCTGCGAATACCTCGCCTAGACTTTCGGCGCCACGCAGCTGCAACGCGGGATCGTGACCGAGCTCGAATCCCTGCGCAAGCATGACTAGAATATGTATACTGCCCAAGGCCAGACCGATATGCGCGACGGCGGCGATCGTCAGCCAGCGCCGCCCAATGCGAATAAACAGCAGGTGGTACAGCGACAAGATAATATATAGCAATAGGCCGAAGGAGTGTGTGCTGACCAATGCCGCGCAAGCGACGGCAAGCGCGACATAATCGCTGCGTCTGCTCGCGCGCCCCAAAGTCACGATTCGCAAATATAGCCATATTACTATCGCGGATACTAGAACCAGAAGCGAGTACATCCTCAAATTCGTCAGGTAGAAGCTGTAGAAAGCGTTGCTCGCCATGATGATAATCGCGAAGTTGCCAGCGGCCGGCGAGATCGCATCCCGACCCAAGCGGTACGCCATCGCCAGCGACAAGAGACCGCAATAGATAGTCAGCATTCGCCCTGCCGCGATTTCGTGCCCGACCAGGTAGCCCCACTGATTGAGCAACAACAGATAGAGCGGCCCCTGATCCGGTGTGTAATGGTTATTCCACTTAATCACATCTATCGGGGAAAACTGGCTTTCTGCAACCCAGCCCGCGGTTTGTAAGGAGTTGGGTCCATCGTTCCCAACCATATACTTGTCAATTTGTGGAATGCTTAGAGCGGCAACGAAGAGGATTACCGCAGTCGCCAGAACCCAGTGGCCGATTATGCTTTGCTTCTGCACTGTCATTGAAAGTTCAGAATAGAGATGCTCTACTCCCGCGAAGTATAGTCGCCCTTGACGATCCACTTATACGTCGTCAGTTCTTCCAGCGCCATGGGTCCGCGCGCGTGCAGCTTCTGTGTGCTTATCGCCACTTCCGCGCCCATGCCCATCGCGCTGCCATCGGTGAAGCGCGTGCTGGCGTTCCAATAGACCGCCGCCGAATCTACTTCGTTGAGGAAGCGCTCGGCATGTTCGGCAGTCTCGGTCAGGATGCTGTCGGAATGCTGCGTGCCATGACGGGCGATATGCGCGATGGCCTCGTCCACGCCGTCGACCACTTTCAGGTTTAGCGTCAGGTTGTACCACTCGGTGTCGAAGTCTTCGTCAGCCGCGGGCACGACGCGCTCGTCGCCGCCGACGATGGCGTAGGCGCGCGCCCCGGCATGGAAAGCCACACCGGCCGCGCCCAGCGTATCAACCACCTGCGGCAGCAAAATCTCAGCCAGCGACTCATGCACATTACAAACGGCGGGACGCTGCGTCTTGGCGTTATCCAGGACCGGCAAAACGCGATCCAAATCCGCGCTGCTGTCGACGAAGATATGGCAGACGCCGATGCCGCCGGTGATCACCGGAATGCTGCTGTTCTCGCGGCAGAAGGTATGCAGGCCATTGCCGCCGCGCGGGATAATCATGTCGATATACTCGTACATGCGCAGCATCTCGCTGACGTGGCGGCGGTCGGTGCTGCTGATGTACTGAATGGCAGCGGCCGGGAATCCATGCGCCGCCAGCACGGCTTGCAATACCGACGTGAGCCGCATATTGCTGTTAAGCACATCCGAGCCGCCGCGCAAGATGACAGCGTTGCCGGTCTTTAGCGCCAGGGTCGAAATATCCACCGTGACGTTCGGGCGCGATTCGTAGATCGTGCCCAGGACGCCCAGGGGCGTGCGCCGCTTCAAAAGTTGCAGGCCGTTGTCCAGCGTCGATTCCAGCAGCGCCGCGCCGACCGGGTCGGGCAAGTCGGCGACTTTGCGCACATCAGCGATGATGCCGGGCATGCGCTGCTCCAGGGCGATGCGGTCGCGGATCCAGATCGGGTCCATGCCATTCTGCGCCGCCAGATCCAGATCGCGCTGATTGGCCGCGAGAATGGCCGGCGTATTTGCCTCCAGTGCGTCGGCGATCGCCAGGATGACCGCGTTCTTCTCGGCAGTCGACTTTTGCGCCAGAATCGCGGCGGCCGCCTTCGCCTTTATTCCCATCTGCTTCAGATCAATCGCTTCGACCAGAGCTTCCATCGCATTAAATTCCTCAACCGCTAACAGTCCTTATGAGATTTACTATACCAGCGTTCAATTTGCAACAGTCGTCACCGCGAAACTTGTGGAGCGATTGCGGTCGAGTGGGCGGCAGGTATGGCGGATGACGCGGCTCAGTTCCGGGCGCGCCGACGATCACGTTTACATTGCCACGCCTTTACCCAAGGATTAGGGGTTATCATAGCGAGCAAGCGTCCGCATAGCCCAATTGGAGTTAATTGCCATGCACCTGCCGCGACTAACCGGCGCGCAGATTGTCAATTGGAGTCTAATCTTTTCCCTGCTGATTTGCGCCGCCATTATCGCTATGGGCGGCGTCTTGAGCCAGTTTGAGCTCATTCCGCTGCCGGATGATCCGCTGGTTTACGAATGGCAACTGGCTGAGCAGACCGCCTGGGGGCAGCTGACCGCCTGGTTGTTTTTCGCTCTGCATCAGCTGCTCGTCTGGGGCACGATCTACTACGCTCAGTCGCGTTACAGCAAGCGCGACTATGGCACAACGCTGCGCCCGGTCAATGTATCGGCGCTGGTTATCAACCTGGTATTCGTAATTCTGCATTACCTGCAGACTATGTTTTTCTACGATGCCATCGCGCAGGACCTGCCCAGTTGGACGGCGCAATTTGCTGTCGCCCTGATGCTCATCGTCATTTTGGGCATGGAGAATCAGCGTCGCGGGCTCTTCTTCGGCAAGAAAGTCGGCTTCCGCAAGGCCTTTACCGATGGCTTGCGCAAGTATCACGGCTACTTCTTCAGTTTCGCCGTCATCTATACCTTTTGGTTTCATCCAATGGCGCCAACCTGGGGCCATCTGATCGGCTTTATCCACGTGATTCTAGTGATGGCGCAGGGCTCGCTGATGTTCTTGCGCGTCCACTTGAATAAACGCTGGATGTTTCTGCTGGAAATCCTGGTGCTGCCCCATGCCTTTCAGGTGGCGTTGAATCAGGGCAGCGACATCTGGCCGATGTTTTTCTTCGGTTTCGCGGCCATTTTCCTGGTGACGCAGATGCACGGTTTGGGGCTTAAGCCGTGGGTGAGGCAGCTGTTCTACGGCGCGTTCCTGCTGCTGGCGCTTTACGTCTACCTGGTCCTGCGCGAACCCTACCAGGTCAATGAGGTGCTGCGCATTCCGCTGATAGAGTATCTGGTGCTTTTCATCATGTACTGGATATATCTGGCCGGCGCCTGGCTGGTGAGTCGCTGGCGCCGTTTCAGTGTGCAGACGGCCAAGTGAGGCTAGGCCGACGGGAATAGCGTCCGCAGTTCAAGCTCGAAACCGGGCAAAACATTCTCGCCGGACAAGCTGCCATCGGGCCCAACGAATTCAAAGTCGACCGTCCCGTCGTCGCCCTCGCGGCACACTTCAGCGTCCGCTCGGTCCGGCAGAACGAGCCAAAAGAGACGCGTACCGTGCTGCAAGAACCAGGCGGCTTTCTCGCGCAGTTCCGCCATCGTGTTGCTGGGCGACTTGATTTCCACAGCAAGGTCGGGCATGAATCCCGCGAATGTCTGCGGCAACGGTTGCGGCATCCTGTCTTTGCACACAAAAGCGACATCGGGCGCCCGCAAACTATGCCGGTCGTCTATCGGCGAAAAACCGCCTTCCACACCGACGAAACCCAGATCATGGCGCTTTGCGAAATTGCGGATTTCCGCCGAAATCTCGGAAGCCAGCCATTGATGCAGCAAGTTCGTCGGCGACATTTCGATGAGCTCTCCGTCAATCAGTTCGTATTTTCGGTCTCGCGTGCCGTCCCAACCCTTCAACTCGTAGAGATCTTTCACGGTATAAAGGCGCTTTTTGACTTCCATATTGCCCATCTTCCTCTTCCCGTTTGCAACAATTCTAACACAGCCGCATCCGGACAGATCAATCCAGCCCAGTCTCGCCTTAGAGCAGCACCAGATTGTTCCGATGCAGGGCCGCGTCGCCGTAGCTGTAGCCAAGGATGGCCACAATCTCGCTGGACTTGCGGCCGCAGAGCCGGCGCAGATCGTCGCTCTTGTAATTGCTGAGCCCGTGGGCGATCTCGCGGCCCTGGGGCGACAGCACCGACAGGGTCGCGCCGCGCTCAAAGTTGCCTTTCACCTCGCGGATGCCAACCGGCAGCAGGCTGGCCCCGCCCTGCAGCAGCACTTTGGCCGCGCCGCTGTCAACGACCAGCGCGCCCTGCGTGCGGTCGGTAAGCAGCCAGCGCTTGCGACTGTCGGAGCGGTTGTGCGCTGGCTCTATGCTGGTGCCGATCGGCTCGCCGGCGACGATGCGGCTGACCACCTGGCGTTCGCTGCCGCTGGCGATGACGGTCTTGATCCCGCTGCGGCTGGCGATCTGCGCGGCTTGTACTTTGGTGACCATGCCGCCCGTGCCCACGCTGCTGCCGACGCCGCCGGCGATGTCGAACAAATCGTCGGAGATCTGCGCGATGTTCTGTATCAGCGCCGCGCCGGGATTCTTGCGCGGATCATCCGTGAAGATGCCCGGCTGGTCGGTCAGGATAATCAGAAGGTCGGCGTCCACCACGCTGGCCACCAGCGCCGACAGATTGTCGTTGTCGCCGACGCGGATTTCTTCGGTGGCGATGGTGTCATTCTCATTCACAATCGGGATGATCTTCTGCTCGATCAGCGTGTCAAGGGTGTCGCGCGCATTGAGGTAGCGCACGCGGTCGCTGAGGTCATCGCGCGTCAACAGGATCTGCGCGGCGCTGATGGCGAAGATATCGAACAGGTCTTGATACACGCGCATCAGATGGCTTTGGCCGACCGCGCTCAGCATTTGCTTGGCCGGCACCGACTTGCCCAAGTCCGGGTAGTCCAGGCGTTCACGCCCGGCTGTCTGCGCGCCGGACGAGACTACGATTAAATCGTGACCGGCTTCATGCAATTCCGCCACCTGCTGCACCAACTCCAGCATGCGCTGGCGGTTCAGCCGCTCTGTTCCCTTGGTCAGCACGCTGGTGCCCAATTTGAGTACGATGCGCCGCATCAGCCGCCCCTTTCTGCGGGCATTTTAAGGGAGCTTGGGCGCAGATGGTAGGCGAAACCGCGCATGCGCTATCCCTGCTTGCGCGCAGGTTGTGGCATTTGCAGCACATAGCCCAGCCGCAGCGCCGCGCGCCGCAGCAGGTCGGCCGCATCGTCCAGCGCCGCATTTAAGGACATGGGCTTGTCGACGATGGAGAAGGCGGCCTGTACGCCGGCCGCATGCAACTCCGCGTCGTCGATGTTCAAGCCACCGACAATGGCGATTGTCGGCACGCCCAGTTTCGCGGCCAACTTAGCCACACCCAGCGGACCCTTGCC
Organism: uncultured Anaerolineaceae bacterium; assembly: GCA_964632725.1. Classification (GTDB taxonomy): domain Bacteria; phylum Chloroflexota; class Anaerolineae; order Aggregatilineales; family Phototrophicaceae; genus UBA6055. The sequence goes on along the minus strand of CAZWCV010000018.1, from coordinate 17,946 downwards.
GCCCAGGGTCTGCCTGTCGATCTGGCCTTCGCCGGTGATCACCAGCGACGCCCCCGCCAGCTTGTCTTCAAAGCGATTCTGCGCCAGCACCATGTCAATCCCGGACACGATCTCGCAGGACAAGAAGGCCATCAAACCGGCGGCGAATGCGCCCGCCGCGCCACCGCCTTTGACATGCCGCAGGTCAACGCCGCGCTGCTCGTAAAGTCGCGTGAAGCATTGGCCAAGATTCTTCTCAAGCTGCTCGACCATCTGCGCGTCGGCGCCCTTTTGCGGGCCGAAAATCCGCGCCGCGCCGTCTTCTCCCAGGGTCGGATTGTCGACATCGGAGGCGATGATTATCCGCGCCCTGCGCCAGCGCGGGTCCATGCCGCTGACGTCGAAGCTCGCGATCTGCGCCAGGCCCGCGCCGCCGGCCGGGACTTCATGCCCGCGCCGGTCCAGCAGGCGCAGCCCCAAGGCTCGCAGGCAGCCCATGCCGCCGTCGACGGTCGCGCTGCCGCCCAGGCCGATGATAAATCGTTCGGCGCCACGCGCCAGCGCGTCCGCCATCAACTGTCCCGTTCCATAGGTCGAGGCGGCCATCGGGTTCAGTTCGTCCGGCGCCAGCAGCTCCAACCCGGAGGCCAGGGCCATCTCGATGACCGCCGTAGCGCCGCCGTCCAGCAGCCCGTAATCGGCGTGTATCGGGCGACCCAGTGGATCGAGAACCGGCACTGTCACGCGCTCGCCGCCGCTTGACAGTAAGGCTTCCAGTGTGCCGTTGCCGCCGTCAGCGATCGGCAGCTGCTCCAGCTCCGCGCCCAGCCCGGACTGCGCCAGGCCCGCGGCGATGGCGGCGCATGCTTCAGCGGCGCTAAGGCTCTGCTTGAATGCGCCGGCGGCGATGAGTATTTTCACGGATTCACCTTCCTTTATTGGCAAATGACGCCGCAAACTCTATGATAAACTTATTCACGCGAGTGCATTATAGCAACAGGTGAAAATAGCGGGGGAAAGGGCGCGGAGATGAAGGCTGATGATGCGCTGAGCGCCATCGAGAACAGCGGTATTGTAGCCGGCATGCGCGGCGCCTTTCCGCCGGATGTCGCGTTGAGCGTGAGCGAAGTGCTGCTCAACGAAGGCATCCACGTCTTCGAGATGATGATGAATTCGGACGAGCCGATCGCCGCCATGCGCGCCGTCAAAGACGAATTTGGGCCGGAGGTCTGCGTCGGCATGGGCACGGTACTTGATCTCGACGCGGCCAAGGCGGCGCTGGATGCCGGCGCCGACTTCGTTGTTTCGCCCGCTTTCCAGCCCGAAATCGTACGCGCCGTTATGGAGCGCGGCGTGCTGATGGGCCCCGGCGTGGCGACGCCCTCCGAAGCGGTGGCCGCCTGGGGCATGGGCGTCGGGCTGCTAAAGCTCTTTCCCATCGGCGCGCTCGGCATCGACTATTTCAGCGCCATGTTCGGCCCGCTCAAGCACATGACCTTCATGTGCAATGGCGCCATGGACGACCAGAACGCCCGCGAATTCATCCAGGCCGGCGCCGTCGCCTGCGGCATGGGCGGCTGGCTGGTCGGCGATGGAACCTGGTCACAGTCCAGACTGCGCAGCCGCGCGCGCATCCTGGTGAATGCGGTTCGCAGCGCCCGAGTCGGCCTGGACGATAGCCGCGATTGAGGCGCCGGAGATTATGACCCCCGACCCGCCGCGTCCCCCCGTGAAACGCCGCAGCTCCGGCTGCTGGCTCATCGCCTGCTCGTCCATTCTGATCGCGACGGCGCTAACGGCGCTCGGGCTGATTCTGCCGCCGATTGACCTGCCTGATCGGCTGCTGGCCCGGTCTTACACGCCCCTCAACGCCGGCTCGCCCATGCTGACTTTCGAGTCCGAACTTCGTTTGCTTGTGTCGGCGGACGACGCCGGCGCCGACTTCGCGTTGAAAATCACGCGACTTACCGCAGCGGAATTCCGCGCCGACAGCCCGGATCATCCGGACTGGCTGACGGCGGCGCGCGAGGCCTTGCCCACGGACTTTCGGCTGCTAAGCGCCGTATACCTGCTCGACGCTCGCGGCGCGCCACCGGCAGCGCTACGCATTGAACTGACACATGCAGCTGAATCGGCGCGCCTGTCGCTGCGCGGCTGGGACGGTGAAGATTGGCGCTTCATTCCCTCTGCTCGATCCGGTAGTGTTTCCAGGGGTTCCGCTGATTTCGCGCCCATCGCATTTGCGCTCTTTGAGCGCCTGCCATCCGCGCCGATTGTGCTCTTGTCGCAAGAAGTCGCGCACGATCTCAATGACGCGGCGCTCGACGTCGCGACCATCTTGAGCCCAGCTGGCTTGCGGCCGAGCGAGCAGGGCGCTTTGGTCGGCAGCTTGGCGCCCGGCGGCGAAAGCGAGTCCATCTACCGGTATATGCCGCTGATCCGCAACTTCCTCGATCCGCGAGCGCTCGATACCGGCGCGGTTGAATCGATTCTGCGTAGTCCGGCGCTGCGAGCGCGGCATATCGAGCAGATCGGCCGGCTAGTGAGCGTCAACGCATTTGATGGCGTCTTCATTGATTACCTCGGCTTTGCGGCCGATCTCGGCGACGAATTCGCGCAATTCATCGCCGAGCTTGGCGAAAGTCTGTCGCGGCGGGGCGGCGCGCTGGGCGTCGTGGTATCGGCCCAACGCGGCGCTGAAGGCGTGTGGCATGGCGGCGTCTATGATTGGCGGCGGCTGGGCGCGGCGGCTGACTACCTTCTGTTGCGCGCTATGCTGCATCCGCAAGATTTTGCAGGTGATCCCGCTGGCAACCTTGAGGCTTTGCTGCGCGCTGCCACCGGCGTGGTTGAGGGCCGGAAGCTGCTGCTGGGCCTCGGCGCCGGCTCTTTGCGTGAGGTCAATGGCGCGCTGACCGCAACCGGCTGGCATGACGCTTTTGCGCCGGCGGGCGATGTTCTCTTACAGGCCGACGACATCAGCGAAACCGGTTCCATCGAGCCGGGCACTGTCGTCCGCGCCTCCCTCAGCGGCTATCGTCTGCGGCTCGGCTTCGACCAGGGCGCTCGGACATACTACCTGGAATACATCGACAAGAACGACGCTGCGGTAGCGCGCGCCTGGCTGACTGACGCCGCCGCGCTGCGCTATCGCCTGGAGCAGACGCTGCCCTTCGGCATTGGCGGCGTCGCCTTTGCCGACTTGCTGGCGGTCGATCACGCGATGACCCTTATCGAGACCATAGTGAATTACAAGTCGTCGCAGCCCGCCGCGACCGACCCGAGCCAGCTTGTCGCGCGCTGGTCAATCGACGCGGCCGACGGCCCGCTCGATCAAATCGACACCGGGCTGGGCGAGGACCTGGTCTTAACGCTGGAAGCGCCGGACGGCAACTATGCCGTCAACTGGACTGTCATCGGCGGCAGTGGCGTCGTCAGCAGGAGGGGCGGCGCTGTGCTGCCACTGTTCGAACCCACGCCGACGCCAACGCCGACCCCGACGCCCACAGCAACGCCCGCGCCCCGCCGCGTCGTGGCGGCGCCCGCCAATACCTCCGGCAGCAGCTACGGCAGCGCGCCGCCGCCGGCAGGCAGCATTCGCATTGAGATCGGTGGCCACGTCACCGACACCGGCAGTCCGCGCGCCATCGGCCCTATGCGGCAAGCCGGTATGACCTGGATGAAAAAGCAGGAGCGCTTCAGTTGGCGCGGGCCGTCTGATGTCGCGCCGGTAATCGCGACCGCGCATAGCCACGGCTTCAAGATCCTGATCGGCACAGTCGGCGATCCCAATGAAATGGCGCAGGGCGGCCAGGCCTATATCGACTCCTACACCGACTGGCTGCAGCGGATTGCCGGCCAGGGCGCGGACGCTATCGAAGTCTGGAACGAGCCCAACCTCGACCGCGAATGGCCGCGTGGCCAAATCAGCGGTCTGGCATACGCCGAGATGCTCGCGCTCGCTTATCGCAAGATCAAGCAGGTTAATCCGACCACCATGGTCATCAGCGCGGCCCCGGCGCCCACCGGCGTATCCGACCGGCCCGACCGCGTCATGCCCGACAATCGCTGGCTGCGCCAGATGGTGCAGGGTGGCGGCTTGAATTATCTGGACTGCGTCGGCGCCCATTACAACGAAGGCATCGTCCCGCCCGGCCAGACCAGCGGCGACCCGCGCGGCGACAATTATTACACGCGCTATTTCTACGGCATGCTGCACGGTTACATCAGCATCACGCGCCGCCCCATTTGCTTCACCGAATTGGGCTACGTAACCTCGGAGGGCCTGCCCAACCTGCCGGAATATTTCAGCTGGGCCAAAAACGTCACCCTGCAGCAGCAAGCGACCTGGCTGGCGCAGGCCGCCGCCCTGGCGTCGCAGAGCGGGCAGGTGCGTCTGTTGATCGTCTGGAATATAGACTTTACCCAGTACGGCGCGGACCCGCAGGCGGGCTACGCCATAGTGCGTCCTGACGGCTCTTGCCCGGCCTGCAACGCGCTGGCCGCGGCCCGGTGATCGCGCCGACTGGACTCACGCCGGGACGGATTCTGTTGTACTCTCGTGTACAAGCGAGCGTGGAGCGTACGTGGTAACCAAGACGGTCTTCAAGCAGATACGCGGCTTTGTCTTCGCCTGGCTCGCCATCACCATCCTGGTCTGCATGGCGACTTTTCTCGCCGTATACTTCACTTACAATCCGGATGAGCCGGATCCGGCCTCGAGCAATCCGCTGCCACTGGATGAGCCCGAAGCGGCCGAGCCCGACGAATCGCTGCTTGTCCTGCCCAGCGCGCCGCCCGAGCCGACTTTCACACCGACGTCGGCGCCGCCCAGCCCCGCGCCCGCAGACGCGGATGCAATCGCTGAGCCCGATCAGGCAGCCACCGCAACCGTCGCGCCGACGCCTTTCGCCGTCGACCTCATGCGCTACCAGGTTGGCATCCAGGTCGAGCAATCGCCGGATTTCAACTACGAGAACCAGGACAACTACTACCGATCGGTTACCGCTGACCTGGGCCTGCGCTGGATTAAGCAGCAGGTGCGCTGGGAGGCGATGGAAACCCAACCCGGCGAGATTGACTGGAGCGTGCTTGACTTCATCATGCCCAGCGTCCAGCGCTTCGATGTCAAGCTGCTCTTGTCGGTGGTGACGGCGCCGGATTGGGCGCGCGAACCCGGTGTGCTCCTTAGCAGAGAGGGGCCCCCGGCCGACCCGCAAACCTATGCCAACTTCGTCGCGGCGATCGTCAAGCGATATCCCGGGCGCGTCCACGCCATTGAAGTCTGGAATGAACAGAACATCGACCGCGAATGGACTTCGATTCTCGGCCTCAGCGCGGCAAATTACGTCGAGCTACTGCACACGACCTACGATGTCATCAAAGCAATAGACCCCGGCATCATCATCATCAGCGGCGGGCTGGCGCCGACGGGCATAAACGACGGCGTGTCCGCCGCCGCCGACTTTGCTTACTTGCAGCAACTGATTGATGAAGGCCTGCTGGACTGGGCGGATTGCATCGGCGCTCACCACAACGGCTACAACATTGGTCCCGACCATCGCTACGACCAAATCCCGGACGACGCCGACGCGGTATTCCGCGGCCCCTTCGAAAACCCGCACCCGAGCTGGAGTTTTCGCAGCACCCTTGAAGGCTACGCCAATATCATTCGGCTGGCGGGAAAGACCACCAAACTCTGCGTGACTGAATTCGGCTGGGCTTCCGCCGAAGACCTGGACGGCGCGCGTCCCGGCTTCGAATTCGCGCTGGACAATACGCTGGCCGAGCAAGCCGAGTGGACGCCGCAGGCATTGAGCAATATGGAAGAATGGGGCTTTGTCTGGCTGGCCTTCATCTGGAATTTCAATTACGGCCCGCAAGCGGGATACGACATTAGCAACGATAATGTTCCCTATTCGCTGATTGGTCCGGGTTTCAAGTTTCGCCCGGCGTTCGACGCCATCAGAGATTGGCAGCATGACTATCTGGCGCGCACAGGACAATAACAATGCGGCGCCCCACTCGCCGATTGACCCTCATCGCCGTATTCGTGGCGCTCGTTCTGGCGGCGTCTGGCATCCTCGCGCTGCGTGAAGCTCTAGCGCCTGAGGATCCCTTCCAGGCCGCCGCCATTTCGGACGCGCCCTTTGCCTCGCTTACTTATGGCATCCAGGCCTTTCTGTGGTGGGATAATGGCGATTCCGGCAAACACCTGGACTGGGTGCGTCTGCTGTCCTTCAGTCACGTCAAACAGACCTTCGCCTGGCGCGATCTTGAGCCGCGGCCCGGCGTCTGGGACTGGACGCAGTCGGACCGCATCTTGCGCGAGATTGAACGGCGCGGTTTGAGCGTCGTCGTACGGCTGGGGCAGGCCCCCGGCTGGGCCCGGGCCGCCGATCAACGCGCCGCGAACGACGCCCCGGCCGACGACATCGGACGCTGGGCAGATTATTGCTTCAAGGTCGCCGAGCGCTACCAAGGTAAAGTCGCGGCCTATCAGATTTGGAACGAACCAAATCTCAGCCGGGAATGGGGCGATAACCCGCCCGACCCCGCCGCCTACGTCGCCGTGCTGGCCGCTTGCAGCGCGGCCATTCGCGCCGCTGACCCGGCCGCCGTCTTGATATCAGCCGGGCTGGCGCCGACCGGCAACAGCGATGAGCGCGCCATGCCTGATGACATCTACCTCGACCACATGTACCGTAACGGCTTCCAGCAGCATGTTGACCTGGTTGGCGTTCACGCGCCGGGTTATTCCGCGCCCGAGATCAGCCCCGATAGCGAGCAAGCTCCGCAGCGCTGGTTTACCTTTCGCCGGGTCGAAGACTTGCGCAAGATCATGCTCAGCCACGATGACGCGGCGCGGCAAATGGCGATTATGGAATTTGGCTATACGACCGAGCAGATTAATCCCGACTACAAGTGGTTCAGCGTGACCGAGGCGCAGCAAGCCGAGATGCTGGAGCGCGCCTACGAGTACGCCATTGCCAACTGGCGTCCCTGGGTCGGTCTGATGGTGCTGATCTATCTGCCCGACTCGTCCTGGCGGCAAGCGGACGAGGAATTCTGGTGGTCAATCGTCGAGCCGGAGACGGGCATACCGCGCGACGCTTTCTACACCGTCGCCAACATGCGCAAGGTCTGCGGCGACTTCATCATTCCCGAGCGCGAATCCGACAGCGCTGTCGCCGAAGGCCGGGCGCAGGCGCCGATTTGTCCCGATTAAGCAGCTCAATTGCCCGCTTTTGTACTACAATGTCGGCAGTGAATCGCTTCGTACAATGGAGCGATCTGCTGCTTGGGGCGCCCCGTACAGTTGACCGATGATGTATACTCGCTGACACAATGACGACCCAATCTACGCTGATCAATTTAGTCCGGGGTCACGTCCTGATGACGAGCAGGATGAGCTACTTGCTCGTCGTTGTACTGCTCGTCCTGGCGTCAGCGCTGCGCATCTTCGACCTTGCCCATTTGCCTCATGGCTTCAGTGATGACGAAATCATCAATATTCGACTGACGGACAATGTGCGTCAGGGCGACATCTACGTGTTTTTTCCCGGCGAAGACGGCGGCCGGGAAGGGCTGTATCACGTGCTCGCCGCTTTAGTCACCAGCTTTGTCGGCGAGGGCACGATCGGTTTTCGCATATTATCGGTTTGGCTGGGCGTATTGTCCGTGGCGATTGTCTATACGCTCGGACTTCACCTCTTCAATCCCATAATCGGCGTCCTGGCCGCCGGACTGCTGTCCGTCAATATGAGCGCGATATTATTATCGCGCGCCGTCTCGAGCGACGCCGCCGTATTATTTCTGGTCTCGGCTACCATGTTGGCTTTGGCGCGCTCGCTTCCGGTCTACCGCCGAACGCGCGTCGTCACCTCGAATGTCGCTTCTTTCGCCGCTCTGGGCGCTTTGCTCGGCATCGGCTTTTACCTGCACCCGTCCAGCCTGTTTATCGTTCTGGGAGCGATGGTCTACATTTCGCACCTGGTCTTCGTACGCAATGTCATGTTTCGGCAGCGGCGCAGCTACACCGGTTTCGCCATTCTGCTGATGCTGATTATCAGCATGCCCTATGTCATATCAAGCATCAACCTGCCACAGTATTCCGCCGGGCAGCGCATTTTATCGCTTTACACCGATGGTTTGATCCGTTCGGTTGTTGACGGGTTGATTGCGGTCATTCACACGGGCGACGCCAACCCGCTTCACAATCTGCCGGGACGCCCGCTGGTCGATATCTTTAGCGGTCTCTTTATGATAGCCGGCTTCTTTATATGCATTCTGCGCCGGCATCGGCCGCGCTTTATGCTGCTGCTGCTGATGTTCTTTTTGACGTTGCCGGCCGCCTTCATCGTGGAAGGCAGTCCCAATTTTGCGCGCATGAGCGTGATCTTTCCGCAACTTGCCATCTTCTTCGGCATGGGATTCTATTCATTGATTCGTTCGCGCGTATTCGTCGACGTCGTCTTTCGCCGGCTCGCGGTTGCAGGCGTACTGGCTCTGCTCGGCTTGAATCTGATCTGGACCTGGCAGGATCTCTTCGTCGACTGGCGCGACAATGAGGCTGTCATGCCGCGGGTAAATGGCGAGTTGGGACAGATCGCGCATTATCTCGATGTCGCAGCCAACGAGACGCCCGTCGTGCTCTGCAATCCGGCTTGGGATTCGTCCCAGCTGGAATCCGCGTTGATCGAAATCGACAAGACCCTTCTGATGATGAATCGCTCCGACCTGGTTTTCCGCGAAGCGAACTGCGCCCGCAGTCTGCTGCTGACCGACGGCGGCGAACGACAGCGTATTGTCTTCTTCAATCAGCAGACGAGGGAGAATGCCCACCCCTATCTGCAAGAGTGGCTGTCCGCCGGCCAGCCGGTAGTCGGCGATTTGCCGCGTGGCGCCATCCTGGAATTGACGGCGACCGACTTGCTGGCCCACCGCGCCGGCGAGTTTACCACCACCGCGCCCGTGTCCTATGCGCCGGAAGTTAGCGAACCCGAGCCCATCGCTCCGCCAATCCGCTTCGGCGGCAACCTGACATTTCTCGGTTACGAACCAAATGTGCGCCGCGAGTTCGCGCCCGGCGACACGGTCGAAGTCATCACTTATTGGCGGGCCGAAGGCGAACTGCTGCCCGACCTGACGCTGTTGACCCACGTGCTGTCCAGCCCGGTGACGCCCATTGGCATCCGCGACGTGCTCTACGTCAATCCGGTTCTGCTGCGCGACCGCGACGTCTTCGTTCAAGTCACCCGCGTGCAGCTGCCGGCCGAGGCGCTGCCCGGCGAGCTGCTTGTTTCCGTCGGCGCTTATCGACAAACCGACCTGAAACGCTTGCCCGTCCTCGAAGGCGACCAGGAACGCGGCGATCGCATCTTCCTGTACAGCATCGAAGTATTGCCGCCGGAAGCAGCCGACGAGCAGAGCGGCGGCTGATGTTCGAGCTGGTTTTTCTGGGCACCTCGGCTTCGGCGCCGTCGATCTATCGCGGGATGCCGGCGCTGGCCGTTCTTGCGGACGAGCAGCGTTTCCTGGTGGACTGCGGCGAAGGCACGCAGCGGCAAATCTTGCGCAGCGGCATCGGCTTCAAGCGGCTGAACCGCATCTTCCTGACGCACCACCACCTGGATCATATTCTGGGCTTGGGCGGCCTGCTCTCGACCTTTGGCCGCTGGGAAGCGATCGACGAGATCCATATCTGGGGCAGCTACTCCGCTGTCAGGCGCGCGAAGTCGCTGGTCCACGAGGTGGTCTTTCTGGGAGAAACGCCGCCCGTGCCGATACATTTCCACCGCGCCTCGCCCGACGAAGTCCTCTTCGAAGGGCGCAGATTCTCAGTGCGCGCCTTCCCCGTGTCGCACAACGTCCGCGAAGCCTATGGCTACATCTTTGAAGAAGACGCGCGCCGCCCCTTCCTGGCGGAAAAAGCGAACGCCCTGGACGTCCCGCAGGGTCCTGAGCGCGGCCGACTGCTAGCCGGCGAATCGATCGTTACGCCGGGCGGCCGAATCGTGCGCCCGGATGAAGTCCTGGGCGATCTGATCAAGGGCGCGAAAGTGGTAATCACCGGCGATCTCGGGCGCACCGATGACATTCACGCTGCCGTTCAAGATGCTGACGCGCTGGTGATCGAGTCGACATTCCTCGAACGCGACGCCGATATCGCGCGGCGCGTCGCGCATATTACCGCTTTGGATGCCGCAGAGCTGGCGCGCGCGTGCAATGTCAAGTTCCTTTTCCTCACGCATATTTCGCGCCGCTATCGCGAATTTGAAGTGATTCGGGAAGTCCGCAAAGCCTTTCCTGACTCGTACGTCCCGCGCGATTTGGACCATTTCGCCATCTTCCGCGATCAGCTGCCGCAGAAGCTGGAGAGGCTGGCCGGGGGCGATGAGGGCGACAATCTACCTCAAGGAGACCAAGAACGATGAGCCAAAACTTGTCGCAACGCTTCCACGATTATGTTAGCGAGCTTTTCGCTCGCGATGACGCGACCCTGCGTTACGTGCGCCAACAGACCGCCGCCCGCGGCCTGCCGCAGATCAGTCTCGCGCCCAACGAAGCCAAGCTGCTGCAAGTGCTGGTGCGGCTCGCCGGCGCCGCGCGGGTCGTCGAGGTCGGTACGCTCGCCGGCTACAGCGGCATCTGCATCGCCCGCGCCCTGCCGGATCACGGCCAGCTGTTCACCATTGAAGTCAGCAGCCTGCACGCCGAAGTGGCGCGCGAGCACTTTGAGCGGGCCGGGCTGGCGGACAGAGTGACCGTCATGCAAGGCGCCGGCGTGGATGTGCTGCCCAAGCTGGCGGCGGACGCTCCCTACGATTTGATGTTCATCGATGCCGACAAAGGAAACTATCACAACTACCTGGCTTGGGCGGCGGAAAACCTCAAGATCGGCGGCGCCGTGGTGGCGGACAACGCCTTTTGGGGCGGCAACATCTTCGATCCGAAAACTGAAGACGACCACGCCATGGTGGCCTTTAACCGTATGCTGGCGGAACATCCGCAGTTCGACAGCACCATCATTGAAGTTGGCGACGGCGTCGCGGTCGGGGTCAAGAGGCGCTGAGCGCGCGGCTCAGCCCAGGTCGCTGATGTCAATCATGCCCTCGCCGTAGACGCGACCGGCTTCGATGACTAGCGGCGCCGCCGTATCAACTGTCGCCAGCAGATCGTAGGTAGTCGCGCCGGTGATGCGGACCGGCACAATCTCGCCGACCGGCAGTTCGCCCTCAACCAAAACGTAGCCGTCAATCTCCGGCGCGTCGCGGTAGCTGCGGCCCAGGCTGATGACGTCGCCGGTGTCAGCGCCTTGTTCGTCCTCGCCCGCGCCATGCCCTTCGACAAGGATCTCCAGCGTCCGGCCCACCAAGGCTTGATTCTTCTTGAGGCTGATATCGCTCTGCAATTCCATCAGCCGCTCATAGCGTTCCTGTTTTATGGCGTCGTCGACATGGTTCGGCAGCGTGGCGCTGGGCGTGCCCAGTTCGTAGCTGTACTTGAAGGCGCCAACGCGGTCGAATTCCAGGTCGCGCGCCATTTTCAGCAAGCCTTGAAATTCGTCTTCGGTCTCGCCGGGATAACCCACGATGAAGGTGGTGCGAATGGCCAGATCCGGCATAGCCGCGCGCAGCTGGCCAATCGTGTCGTAGACCCACTCGACTTTGGCCGGACGCTTCATACGCTTGAGCGTCTCGCGGTGCCCATGCTGCAATGGGATATCCAGGTAAGGCAAGACTTGCTCATGCCGGGCCATGGTCTCGATCAGCCGCGGCGTCACGTAACCCGGGTAGGCGTACATGATGCGCAGCCAGGGGATATCCGACGCCGCAGCCACGATGGCGTCCAGCAAATGCGCCAAGCCGTCCCTAAGGCCCAGGTCGTAGCCGTAATCCGTGCTGTCCTGCGCGATCAGCATGATTTCGCGCATGCCCAACTCTTGCAGCCGGAGCGCTTCCGCCACGATTGACTCCAGCGGCCGACTGACCGCTGTGCCCTTGATGCGCGGTATGGCGCAGAAGGCGCAGGGCCGCCGGCAGCCGTCAGCGATCTTGAGATAAGCCGACGCGCCCTGGACGCTGGCGCGCAATACGCCGCGCTCGTCCAGCCCAACGACCTCCGCTTCGTCCGGCAGATGATAGAGCGGGGCGGGGTGCTTGCGCTGGCGCAGGCGCGTGATTAGGTCAAAAATGTCCATCCAGCGGCGCGTGCCGATGACGCCGTCCAGCCCGGGCACGTCCTGAATCAGCGTATCGCCGTAGCGCTGCGACAGGCAGCCGGCGGCGATCACCATTTGGTCGCCGCGCTTGATCTCGACCAGTTCGCGCAGGGCCTCGACCGACTCTTCTTTGGCGGCGTTGATGAAGCCGCAGGTGTTGACGATCAGGACTTCGGCGGCTTCGGGATCGCCGACGCCGCGCATGCCCTGCGTATTGAGGATCTGCGCCATGCTCTCGCTGTCGACCGTGTTCTTGGCGCAGCCCAGGCTGAGCAGGTAGTACTTGTCGTTTTGTACAGTCACCTTGGATCAGTTTCTCCTAGAGGGTTTCTTTTGAAGTCAAAGGCTATTTCACTCTCTCCAATCAGGAACGAAGCCATGAATTGCCGTGAAAGCCGCCTTATATGCTTCCCACTACATAATGTATCTCTCGAATACAGCCTCTGGGTTGAGTCTCTTTACAGTTGCCAGTTTTGGCTCGCGATCACCGTGGCGTAACATCAGAGTCACATTACGGCGCTGGTTGTTAAGTTCAAATACTTTGGCTTGGTCGAGCCGAATAATGACGCGTTCGAATATATCCAATATTCTCTCCTGCAGAGATTTATTGATGCTTTCCGCGGGCTCCCAGCCCACGTTTAGTTCCAGTTCGTAGTAATCACTCAGCGCGTCGCATTTTCGCTGGAGCTGGCCCAGCAGGTCACTTGTCGCATCCAATAGCTTATGATGATCGTCACCGGCACATGAATGTCGCCAATAGTCCCTAAGGTCGTCAATGTTCACCTGGGAGTCTGCTGGAATCCGGCTGTGAAGAAACTCCTTGGCTACGGCGTCGAGTCTGCTTTCAGTGTATGCCAGGATTCTTACGTACCCCATATATTCTGACGTAAAGCGTATAGGCGTAGAACGGATCGTCCGGATAATCGAGTTGCAGGCAAATTATTGAATTGGCGATGTCCTTATACAATTCCGCATTCAGCGCGTCAAAACCAGAATCGATCTCATGCTTCGCGGCCATCACGCCCCCTCCTTCGTCGGCGGCAGGCCCGCCTGCGTCACGCGCGGCGGCAGTATCGCGGTCGGATCCGGCTGCTCGGTCGCGGTCGGCGTGGCGCTCGGAACGATGACCTCGGTCGGCAGCGGCGTCACGGTCGCCAGGACCGTCGGCGGATTAGTGGCGATCAGCGTAAGCGTGGGCGCGACGGTCGCTGCGATTATCGTAGTCGGCGCCGGCTCAGCGTCTTGCTCAACCGCTTGCTCGACTGCTACTTCGACTGGCGCCACGGTTGCCACTACAGCGGTCTCGGTCGGCGTTTCGCTGGCGAGATCGCTAGCGGGGCCCAAACTCACCACGGCCTTGTCCACCGTGAAGCGAATGTCCACCCGCTGCCCGCGCTCGCCGATCGGCCCCTGCCGCTGCCCGTTCCAGATCAGGTCGAGCGCCAGGGCGTTGCTCGCTGACAGCAGCACCTCGCTCTCCGCGCTGTACTCCAGCAGGGTATCGGCCGCGGCGATGCCGACGTAAGCTTCGGCGCCGTCAACTTCCAGGCTTAGCCAGCTGCGCTGCGTCAGCAGCAGGCTGACCAGAATCCCGCTGCCGGAATACTGTGTTCGGTTCACGGCGAAGACGACAGACGGCGCCGGCGCTTCCGTAAATGGCGCTTCCGGCGTCGCCGATGGCGTACTCTCCGGCGCTTCGGTTGCCGTTTCCGGTTCAGCGCCCAGCTCAATGCCGGTTAGCTCCAAAGTCACGAAGACGATCACCGCCACCGCGGCCGCCGAGAGCAGCAGCAGGAAGAGCGCGCGCGCGATACTGCGGCAGCCGGACGAGCGCCGATCCGCCAACTCGATCTCTTGCAGCGGCTGCGTCGAACTGAAGGGTTCTTCAACCGGTTCGGGCCTGCGCCTGCGCCCGCGCCGACCGCGGCGGCCCTTCTCTTGCGCCAGGCGCATCTGGTCGTACAAGAGCAGGACGCGGTCTTCATCCAGTTCCAGGAAGCGCGCGTAAATGCGCAGCAGTCCGCGTATCTGGATCTCGGGCACGCCCCGTATTTCAAATTCGCCCGCCTCAAAAGAATCCAGGATAGGCTGCCGTATCCGCAGCTGGGCGACCACATCCTCAATTTCGATTTCTTTGGCTTCGCGCGCTTCCCGCAGATATTGCCCGAGCGAGTAGGCGTCCATCTACTGCCTCAATGAAATAACCCCGCCCGTCCAGTATAACCTGAATCCAGCGGGGTCATGTAATTGTTAATCCTGTTATGAACGGCGGGCCTTTGGCCAGGCTGCTTTACTGGGATACCGGCTCCACCTCGGCGTCGGCGACAGCTTCCGCAGTCGCTTCGTCTGATACCTCGGTCTCCGCTTCCGCGCTTTCGTCGGCTGCTGCAACCGGCCCGGCGTAACGGAAGCCCTCTGACATGATGTCTTCGGCGCTAACCTGCTCGCCGCGTTCACGCGCCGCCAGGAACTCCGGCAATTCGTCTGCCGGCACGATTGTGATTGTAAGCGTCGGCGACAGCTCATTGCCCAGGCGCACGGCCACTTGATGCGTCCCGACTTCTCGCAGGGATTGCTGGCTGATGCGCCGCCGGTTGATGTCCACGCTGGTGACGCTGTCCAGCTCGTCGGCGATCTCCTGCGTCGTCACCGAGCCAAAGAGCTTGCCGGTGGAAGCGGCGCGCCGCCCAAAGATCAACTCGACGCCGTCGATCTGACGCGCCAAATCGTTGAGCATGTTGTTGTACTGCGCCTTGCGCGCCTCGACATTCTCGCGAATGATCTCAGTCCGCCGCAGGGCCGACGGCGAGGCCTGCACCGCCATCTTGCGCGGGATCAAGTAGTTGCGGGCGAATCCATCCGCCACTTTCACTACTTCGCCGGCGACTCCATGTTTGTACAAGTCCTGTAGCAAAATAACCTGCATCTGTTTTTCCTCGCGTATACCGCTGCAACTGCGTCTCGCAGAGAGTTTTCCATTAACTTAACCCGTATATTATAAGGATGTCGGCGGCGCTGCCAAGTGGCAAAACTGCGTCGCGGCGGGAGCGGGCGGGACTATGGGCCGGGATCAAGCGCTGGACAATCGCCAGATCATCGAAAAGGCGCTGATCGTACTGGTCGGCTTCGTGGCCAGCGGCTTGCTGGGCCTGGTCCGTATAGCGGTGGTTGGCGCGCAATTCGGCACTGGCGCCGCCAACGATACCTTCGCCGCCGCCCAACAGCTGCCGGAGACGGTCTTTGTACTGGTCGCCGGCGGCGCGCTCGGCTCCTCCTTCATTCCCGTATTCGCCCGTATTCGCGAGCGCGACCTCGACCAGGCCTGGCGCCTCGCCAGCGCGGTCATGACCCTGTCCGCCGCGACAGCCGCGCTATTCGGGCTGATTGTCGCTGCGCTCGCGCCCCTCTTGGTCAGCCACCTGCTCTACGTCGATCGCGCGCCCGAACAGCAGCAGCTGATGGTGGAGATGGTGCGGCTGATGATGATCACACCGCTCATCTTCAGCGTCAGCGGCTTGATTATGGGCATTCTGCAGTCCTACGCCGCTTTCTGGCTGCCTGCCATCGCCATCAGCATGAACAATATCGGCATCATCATCGGCGCGCTGGTCATCGCGCCCACGCTGCCGGCGCACCCGAGCGTCGGCCAGGTCGGCGAACTCAATGTCATGGGCCTGGCTTACGGCGCCGTCTTGAGCGCTGTCCTGCACCTGCTGGTGCAGCTGCCCGGCTTGTACCGGATCCGCGCTCGACTGCGTATCCTGCTTTCACTGCGCATCCCCGGCGTTCTCGACGTGATGCGCCTGATGGGACCGCGCGTCTTCGGCCTGGCCGTGGTGCAACTCAACTTCTACGTCAACATCCGTTTCGCCAGCGCCATGGTCGACGGCAGCGTGGTCGCCATCCGCTACGCCTTCATGCTCTGCTTTTTTGTGCTGGGCATGATCGGGCAGAGCCAGGCTTCGGCCGTTTTTCCCACACTGGCGGCGCTGCGCGCCAAAGGCGACTACGCCGGCTTCAATGACCGCCTGGCGCGGGCCATGCGCAACGTGCTTTTTTTGGCATTTCCGGCGTCGGCGCTGCTGATTGCATTGGGCGAGCCTATGGTCGCATTCTTGCAGCGGGGCGCCTGGACCGCCGAAAGCACGCAAGCCGTGGCCTGGGCGCTCAGCTTCTACGCTATCGGCATCGCCGGCTTCGCGCTGCTGGAAGTGCTGTCGCGCGCATTTTATGCGCTGGAAGATACCTGGACGCCAGTCATCGCCGGCACGGCAGCCATGCTGAGCAATATCGTTCTCAACTTGATCTTCATCCAGTTTATCGGCGATCCGGAGAGCCTGGCGCGCGGGGCCTTCGCAGGACTGGCCCTGGCCAACGCTCTGACCACGATTGTCGAAGCGCTGGCGCTATGGTGGCTGCTGCGGCGGCGTCTGGCCGAGATCAGCTTTTCCGCGAGCATACACGACCGCGCCGTTCTGGTCAGCGCCGGCGGCAGTCTGCTGCTCTCGCTGCTGATGGCTGGCGCCGTCGTCGCGATGAAGAGCGCCCTGCCTATCGCTGGCGCGCCGCTGGCGGTTAGCGGCTGCGCTCTCGCCGCGCTGATTTTCTTCGGCGGCGGCTACATATTTGATGTCAGCGAGACGCGTTATTTGCTCGCGCCCATCGTCCGGCGCGCGCTGAAGTTGGTGGCGCGCTAGGGGAGGCAGAGCATGATTAAGCAGCTGGAATCAAAAATCGCGGTCGTCACCGGCGCCGGACGCGGCATCGGGCGCGGCATCGCCATCGGTTTCGCCGCGCAGGGCGCCAAAGTCGTCTGCGCCGCCCGCACTGAGCCGCAGCTCGCCGGCACGGTTGGCGCGATCCGTGACGCCGGCGGCCAAGCCATCGCCGTCCGCTGCGATGTCGCCCGCCCGGCTGATGTGCAGAACCTGTTCGCAAAGACCCGCGCGCGTTACGGGCCTGTCGATATCGTCGTCGCCAACGCCGGCGGCAACTTCGAGCGCCGCTCGGTCGCAGACAGCGATATCGACAGCTGGGAGCAAACCCTGCGCGTCAACTTGCTGGGCGTCTATTACACCTGCAAATACGCCATCCCCGATCTCAAAATCGGGGGCGGGCATGTCATCGTGACCGGCTCGGGCATGGGGCACCGCGATGGCGGCGCCGGCTCAGCTTACAGCGCCTCCAAGGCGGCTGTCTGGATGCTCGTGCGCAATCTGGCGACCGAGCTTCGCGACGACGGCATCTGCGTCAACGAGCTGATCCCGGGCCTGGTCGACACCGATATCTTAAGCGATGAGGAGCGCCCGGCCGATTCCGCGCTCAGCCTGGAGTGGTTCAAGCAGCCGGCCGATGTCTTGCCGCTGGCGCTCTTCCTGGCGACGCAGCCGCGTACCGGTCCCACCGGCCAGAGTTTCAGCTTGATGCGCCGCGACTCACAGTAGCTTTAGCTTTTCAACTTGGCGAAAATCGCCTTGAGGTACTCGGCCTCGGCGAAGGCGATGGGATGATCCAGGGCGTGCGAAGTTCGCTCCAGCACCTCCAGTTCGTAGCCGGCCACAGCCGCCGAGCGCGTCACCAGCTGATAGAACATATCGGCGTTGATGCGGCTGGAGCAGGAGGCCATCACCAGCACGCCGTCGTTGGCCAGCAGGCGCAGCGCCATCTCGACCAGGCGCCGGTATGCCAGCACCGCGTTGCGCATGCTGGCGCGGCTATTGGCGAATGCCGGCGGATCCACGATG
>CAZWCV010000017.1:11773-41403 GCA_964632725.1 uncultured Anaerolineaceae bacterium | reverse complement strand
GCAGCTGCAGCAGGTGGCGGATTTTGTCGCCGGCGTTGTTCATTTCCAGAAGACGCTGGGCGTCGTCGAGCTCAATGCGAACGTAGGTGGCGATGGAATAAACCAGTTGCAGCGGGTCTTCGACATTGATGGCGTTGCTGACCAATTCTTGCGGAATGCTGGGCACCAGCTCGGCCAGCGCGCTGAAGCGGTCGATGACGCTGCGCACCATCGCTTCCATCTCGATGTCGTCGGCGAAGACAACTTCGTCTTCGGGGATGCGCGTCACGCGCGCCTTGAGATAAGGCGATGTCTCGATAAATTCGTCGATTTGAATGCGCTGCAAGCCTTGAATCAGCAAGCGAACCGTGCCATCGGGAGCGCGAAAGAGGCGGTGGATAGTGGCGAGCGTGCCTATCGACTGCACCTGGTCGGGCCCGGGCGTGCCCAGGCTGGGGTCTTTGGACGCGACCAGTCCAACCATGCGGTTGCCGGCCACCACATCGTCCACCAGTTTAATGCTGCGCTCCTGGCCGACGGTCAAGGGAATGGCGGTCTGCGGATAGACGACCAGGCCGCGCAGGGGCAGAATCGGCAATTCTTCCGGCAGGTCTATGGCCGCGCCGTCGTCTTCCAGTTCTTCGGCGAGCGCGAAATTGACGCGGTCCTGTGGCGGGTCGCCATCGCTCAGTAAAATGTCCCAATATGTCATTGATGCTCTTCCTCGGCGTCAATCGTAGCGCAGCCGGCCGAAAGCGCGCGCCAAACCAGCCGCTGTATCGGCCGCGGCGAATTCTTAGGGCGCGGGGCATGGCGACTTTTGCTCGGCTGCTGTCCTTACTTTACATACAGACGCGTAAAATTCATATCAGCGTTCGCCCGGCGGCGGGATTTATGATACGTTTCTAAGACTTGCGCCGGGCGCTTGACTGCGGCTTGTGGAAGTCCGGCGTTCCAATTTGCCCCTTTCTCCGTCATGAATACAATGAATACACGGACACTCGATCGGGTACAGGAAGACCGCGTCATGAGCGAGAGATTTGGCAGACCGCGAAAGCGCAAAAAGCGGAGAGCGCGCGACCGCTATTTGGCCCGGCAGCAACGGCGCCTGGCGACAATGGAGGGCCGCGACAGCGGCGACCACGCTTTCTTTCGCCGGGGCTTCCCGTCCTACGACGAAAGCAAGATCGCGCATCGCGCCCTGGCCTGGCTTTTCTCCAGCCGGTCGCCGGTGGCCAAGCTGACGAGCATGGTGGCGATTGCGGTTGTGATCTTCTTCATCAGCAGCCTGGCCCTTTCAGAACGGATCTTCCCGAATGTCTACGCGATGGGGCTGCCAGTGGGCGAGTTGACGCCGCATGACGCTGAGGCGGTCATCAATGACTACTGGAATCGCCGTCTCAAAATAGATATTCGGGTGGACGGCGAGCATGTCGAGTGGGTGAGCCCTGACGAGTTGGGAATGACGATTGACGCGGCGGCCATGGCGGATGGCGCCCGGGCGGCCGGTTTCGCTGGCATTCCATTTGGCTATAACGTAGAACCCATCGTGTCCGTATCGCATAGCCGGGCGCAAACTGTGCTGCTTGATTTGACCGAGTCGATTTACGTTCAGCAATACGAGGCCGGTTACAAGTGGTCGGGCGGTCGACTGATCACCGTTCCGGGCCGGCGCGGCCGGCATCTGGACATCAAGAAGAGCCTGGACAGTTTGAAGGCTGACGCGGCAAATGTGGTAATGGACGGGCGCTTCAATTTGCAGACGATCCAACTCATCCCGACCGTGCTCGACAGCGCGCCCTTCCTGGACGAGGCGCTGGTATTCCTGAACAAGGGCATTCGCCTAAAGGGTTATGACCCCTTCCGCGACCAGATGATCTCTTTCAGCGTGAACCAGCAGTTGGCGGCTGAGTGGCTGATTGCCGGCGAGAATGGCTTGTCGGTGCGCGCGGACTCCTTTGGCAAGTTTGTAGATGGCGAGAACGAGAAGCTGGTATCGGGCGGCCGCTATATCGACAAATTGCTGGCGACTCAGACCTTGCAGGAAGCGCTGACAGCCGGCGCTACTGAGGTTGTTTTGCGATTGAATTATTTGCCCGACGAATATCAGATCGTGCGCAAGGACACAGGCTATCGCATTGGCCGCAAACGCGGGATTCCTTATGAATTGATTCGGGACGCCAACCCTACGGTCAATTGGAACAGCCTGGTGGTCGGCCAGTCGGTGCAGATACCGTCGCGCGATGTCATGATCCCCGAAGACCCGGTGCCGCACAAACGCATCATTGTAGACCTTGATGCGCAGTGGCTGGTTGGCTTCGAGAATGGCGAGCTGATATTTGACTGGGGCATTTCTTCCGGGCGCGAAGAAGCGCCGACCTACCCGGGCATCTTCCAGATTCTGACCCACGACGAGAAAGCCTTCGGCGGCAGTTTCGCTCTCTGCAACGAAACCGGCACCAACTGCAATCAATGGGAAATGGCCTGGTTTATGGGCATTTACGAAGTCGTGCCGGGTTTGATGAATGGCTTCCATGGCGCCGTGCTGCTGCCGAACGGCGGCTACCTGGGCGGCGGCGGCGTGTACGAGCCGACGACATTCGGCTGCATCATGTCGGTGGATAAATGGGCCAGAGACCTTTATGAGTGGGCTGAAATCGGCACCATGGTCGAAATAATCTCCGAGGAATTTGCGCCGGAAAGCGAGCTGGCCAAATACGCCAAGGACTATATCGCCACTGTAGACACCAACTATCGGCCCATCTCGCTTTAGTGTTAACCCGGGCTGGCTTCGAGTCGATGTCAGCCAATTCTGAAAACAGGCTGGATAAGAGCGGCGCCCGCGCAAGTGGGCATTTTGTTTTGCCGAGCCTCAGGTAAAATCTGTAGCCATTCACGAATCAGATTTAAGGCCAGGCATGAGCAAAGCATACGGTACCTGGGCCAGCGCGATCGATGGCGTCTCAATCGCCAGTGGCGTCGGCTTGCGCGATGTGCAGTGGAACGACAGCGACGATACGATTGTGTGGTGGGAGAGCCGCGGCAAGCTGGGCGTCTTGCAGGCGCAGACGGGCCTTGACGCGCCGCGCGATCTGACGGACAGGCGCCTTAATGTCGCCGGGCGGGTCGGTTATGGCGGCGGCGCATTTACAGTCGGTAACGGCTTGGTTGTCTTCGCCGCTGAAGGCAGGCTCTACAGTCAGTCCCTGGCCGGCGGCGCAGCCCGGGCCATCGCGCCCAAATTCGGCAGCTACGCCGCGCCGGCGCTATCAGCCGATGGCCGCTGGGTGGCCTGCGTTCACAACTACGAGGAGATTGACGGTATCGTGCTGGTGGACGCCGAAGGCGAAGCCTTTCCGCGGAAGCTGGCTTACGGCACGGATTTCGTTATGCAGCCCGCCTGGCATCCCTCCGGCGACTATCTGGCCTTCATAGCCTGGAATCATCCGCAGATGCCCTGGAACGGCAGCGAACTGCGCATTTTGTCGCTGGCGACCGACGCCGCCGGCATGCCATACGCCCAGAATATCCTCACCCTGACCGGCGATACCGGGACGGCGGTCTTCCAGCCGGAATTCTCGCCCGACGGGCGCTACCTTGCCTATGTCAGCGATGCCAGCGGCTGGAGCCAGCTTTACATATACGATTTGGAAGGGCAGGCGCATCGCCAATTGACGACTGCCGCAGCCGAGCGCGGCGCGCCGGCCTGGGCGCAGGGTATGCGCACATACGGTTGGAGCGGCGACAGCGGCTCGCTGATTGCTATCGAGAACAGCCGCGGTTTCTGTACGCTGACACGAATTGAACTTGAATGCGGGGAGAGCGCCCGGCTAGACGGCTGGGACGAATACGCGGACTTTGAGCAGGTGGCGGTGTCGCCGAAGACGGGCGCCGTGGCCGCCATCGCTTCGTCCTCGCTGGTTCCGCCTCGCATTGTCTCGGTTGACGCGCGCGGGCAGTCGAGGACGCACCGCCGGCGCGGGCCGGAAAACTTGCCGGCCGATGAGCAGTCCGCGGCCGACGCCATCACCTGGACCTGCGATGACGGCGAAATGGCGCACGGTTTGTTCTATCCACCGGTATTAAGAGACGATATGCCCGCAGGGGCGCCGCCGCTGATCGTCAATGTGCATGGCGGGCCGACTTCGCAGCGCCGCGCCGGATATTACAGCGAAGTGCAATTCTTCACCACGCGCGGCTACGCTGTGCTGCAGGTCAACCACCGCGGCAGCACCGGCTACGGCAAAGCCTATATGGATATGCATCGCGGCAACTGGGGAACATACGATGTCACGGATTCGATCGCGGGGGTAAAACACCTGGCCGATGCCGGCAAAGTCGATGGCGAGAAAGCGGTCATCATGGGCGGCAGCGCCGGCGGCTTCACCGTGCTGCAGTCGCTGGTGGAATTTCCCGGCTTCTACCGCGCCGGAATCTGCTCTTACGGCGTATCGAATCAGTTTGGCTTGCTGATGGACACGCATAAGTTTGAAGAACGCTATACCTATTGGCTGCTGGGCGAGTTGCCGGAAGCGGCCGAGGTCTATCGCGCCCGTTCACCGATTTTCCATGCTGATCAGATCGTCGACCCGATTATCGTCTTTCAAGGCGCGGACGATGTCGTTGTGCCGCAAGACCAGTCCGATACGATAGTGGCGTCGCTGAAGCGCCGCGGCATCCCGCATGAGTACCACCTGTTTGAAGGCGAGGGTCATGGCTGGCGTATGCCGGAGACCATTGAGACTTATTACGACAAGATCGAACGCTTTTTACTGCAGCACGTGATTTATGCCTGAACGAGCGCGCCGAATACGCAATCAAAAGATTCCATCGCTGCGACGATTCCTCGCCACACTGGAATCTTTGAGGCATCGACTCAATGATTGATCAAGTGCTGCTGCTGGTCGCCGGTTTGATCGCTCTCTTTTACGGCGGCAATTGGCTAGTGCGCGGCGCCTCCAATTTGGCGCTTTCCTTCGGCGTTTCAATTCTAATCATCGCTTTGACCTTTGTCGCCATCGGCACGTCCATGCCGGAAATGCTGGTGAGCGTGCAGGCGGCTTTGGTTGGCAAGAGCGACCTGGCGGTGGGCAACGTCATCGGCTCGAATATCGCCAATGTCGGCTTGATACTGGGCGCGACCGGCTTGATCGCGCCGCTGAGCGTAAAAGCGATACTGCTGCGGCGCGAAATTCCGATTATGATCCTGGTCTCGCTGCTGGCCTTTGCCTTGACGCTAGACGGATTTATCAGCCGGCTCGACGGCGCGATCCTGCTGCTGGCCTTTATTGCCTTCAATTTGCTGTTTTACTGGCTGGCGCGCCGCGAGGCCGAAACGGAGGAACAGTTACTTTCGGAGCTGGAGGACAGCCCCGAGGCGGCGCTCAGCCGCTGGCGCGAGTTCTTGTTTTTGTTCGCCGGCGTGGTGGCGCTGGTCCTTGGTTCGCGCATGATGGTCGAGGGCGCGGTCAATCTGGCGCGCTTTTTCGGCATCAGCGAACTGGTGATCGCCATCACGCTGGTGGCTTTTGGCACATCGCTGCCGGAGCTGGCGGCGTCGTTGTCGGCGGCATATCACCGCCAGACGGATTTGGCGATCGGCAATGTCGTGGGGTCGAATATCGCCAATCTGCTGCTGATCCTGGGAGTGACCGCATTCTTGCAGCCAATCAGCGTGGACCGGGGCGAAGTGCAGTTCGAGTTCATCGTTATGATCGCCTTCTCCGCGCTGCTGATTCCCTTTGCGCGACATCAACGGCTGGGACGGCGGCAGTCGGCGCTATTCCTTGGCGCGTACATCGCCTTCGTGATCTACAGCATCGCCGCCGGCAGCGTGATGCACCCGGCTGATGTTCTGCGCTAAAGTCAAAAGCGACGGCGACGCGATACGCTACACTGTGATTGGGATAATGCCGACGAAGGGCCTTGCAAACGGGATTTGACATGACGACACTGCCACCAGTTGAGCGCTTCGCCAGCAGCAGCGGCGTCGACATCTATCGCCTGCCGATGCTGCTATTCCCGGAGGACTTCACCGGCCACGCCTTCGTGCTGGATGGCGCCGGCCCGCTGACGCTGGTGGACACGGGCTCGGGCATGGGGCGCAGCAACGACGATTTGCTGGCCGGCTTCCGGCAGATCGGTGAGCGCTATGGCAAGTCGTACTCGCTGCGCGACATCGAGCGCATCATCATTACGCACGGGCATATTGATCATTTCGGCGGCCTGGCCTTCGTTTTGGAGCAGACAAACGCAAGCGTCGGCATCCACGAATTGGATCTGCGCGTGCTCACCAATTACGAAGAGCGCGTCATCGTGGCGACAAAAGCGCTGGGCATCTATTTTGATCGCGCCGGCATCGCGCCTTCACTGCGGGAAGCGCTGTTTTCCATGTACGGTTTCGCCAAAAAACACGTCGCGTCCATTGATGTCGATTTCAGCATTGAGGACGAACAGATCATCGACGGCATGGAGTTCATCCATACGCCGGGTCACTGCCCGGGGCAAGTGTGCATCCGGCTGGGCGATATTCTGCTGAGCGCCGATCATGTGCTGTCGCGGACGACGCCGCACCAGTCGCCGGAGAGCATCACGCACTATATGGGCCTGGATCACTATGCCGATTCGCTGCGCAAGCTGCTGCGGGTCGAGGGCATTGAGCTGGCGCTGGGCAGCCACGAAGACGCGATTCACGATTTATACGGGCGCATCAACGCCATCCGCGCCAGCCACAACCGCAAGCTGGACCGCATCCGCAAGATCATGCGCGATAGCGGCGCGCCCATGACCATCGCCCAGATTTCAAACGCGATGTATCCGGATGTCGAGGGTTATCACATTTTGCTCGCGCTTGAAGAAGCCGGCGCGCATGTCGAGTACCTGTACCAGCACGGGCATCTATCCAT
Organism: uncultured Anaerolineaceae bacterium; assembly: GCA_964632725.1. Lineage (GTDB taxonomy): Bacteria > Chloroflexota > Anaerolineae > Aggregatilineales > Phototrophicaceae > UBA6055. Next base: position 34,519 of record CAZWCV010000017.1, on the reverse strand, counting down.
CGCGAATCTGAAGGAATTCGAAGCGCAGCCGAATCCAGCCATCTTGTATGAATTGCACGATTGATCTTGGGCTGTTTGACCGGCGGCATGGCCTGGTAGTACACTTTAGACTGAGCCCGCTGGCGCAATTGACGTGGCCGGGGTGGCGAGCGAGGAGAGCGGTTTATGGATGAGAAACTGAAGAATGGCCCGAAAATCGAGGGCGGAACTTACGAGTTGGCCGGCTTGTCTATTCGCCTGATTGCCAGCGTCATAGACGGCTTCCTGGTGCTGGCGCTGTTGCTGGTCCTATTCTCCGTGCTTGCGTTTATCGGCGCTGGCTCGGATTCGATCTTGCAGACCCTGGGCTTGGCGATACCGGTGGCTTACCATTGGTTCTTCTGGACGCGCCGCGACGGGCAGACGCCCGGCAAATTCGCGCTGAGTATTCGCGTCATCAAGGCGGATGGCACACCGATTGGCGACACCGATGCCGTGATTCGCGCTATCGGCTACAACGTCAGTTGGATCTTTTGCGGGCTGGGTTATATCTGGGCGATCTTCGACAAGAACAACCAGAGTTGGCACGACAAGCTGGCGCGGACCTATGTCGTCAACAAGGACCGGCAGCCGCGGACAGTTGATGTTTAGCGCCGGGTCGGCCAGTCCCCGGGCCTAGCGTAATCACGGTCAGTTATTGCATGAACAGCCTGGCGCAGCGTTTGGGCATTTCACGCTTCGAGGCCGACCAGCGCTACCGAGACGCGCTGACGGCTTTTGCGGCGCGCGACCAGCGGCGTGCGATTGCGGAGTTGCGCGCGGCCATTGAGCTGCTGCCCAATCATGCCGAGTATCATGCCGCGCTGGGATTGCTGCTGCTGGAAGACAAGCGCAAGGCGGACGCGGTCGCGGCGTTTGACGAGGCCCTGCGGCTGAATCAATACGAGGCGCTGGCGAATTATGGCCAGGGCATGATCGCCTATCGCGCCAAAGACTGGACGGCGGCGGAGGCCCTGTTCTTCAAGGCCCTGACGGCGCAGCCCGAACGCGCGGAAGCGCAGTATTACATGGGTATGATCAAGCACCGGCTGGGGCGAAATAAAGCGGCGCTGGAGTGGATGCGCTCGGCTGCTGCTCGATTCGCCGAGCAAAACGACAGACGCGAAAGTTACTGCCGCGCCTGGATGCGCGAATTTGAGAAGCTGAGCGCCGGCTAGCGCTCGTCTGAGCCGGGTTTCAACGGGCTAATCGACATGGCAAACAGCGGCGAACAGCGTAAAAGCGCAACAAGCGCCTGGGCCGGCTTTTGGCAGGCGGCTCTGCTCTTGGCGTCCATGACTTTGGCCGTCGCGATTCTGGGCGGGGGCGAGTCGCCCGCCGAGTCTTTGCGGATCGCGCAGGGCGGCCTGGAACCCTTCTGGTGGAACGACCGCGTCTTCTATGAAGTATTCATTCGCAGCTTCCAGGACAGCGACGGCGACGGCATCGGCGATATCCAGGGGCTTATCGACCGGCTGGATTATCTCAATGACGGCGACCCGGGAACGAGCGATGATCTGGGCGTAACAGGCATCTGGCTGATGCCGCCGGCGCAGGCGCATAGTTATCACGGCTACGATGTGACCAACTACTACGCGGTGGAGCCGGATTACGGCGCGCTGGGGGATATGCGCCGTCTGGTCGCCGAGGCGCGCAAGCGCGGCATCGCTGTGATCGTGGATATGGTCCTGAACCACAGTTCGAGCCGCCATCCCTGGTTTGCTTCGTCGCGCATGGGCGAGCAGCCTTATGCCAACTGGTATATCTGGCGCGACGAGGATCCGGGCTACCGCGGTCCCTGGGGCGCGCCCGCCTGGCATCAAGCCGGAGACCGCTACTATTACGGCGTCTTCTGGGACGGCATGCCCGATTTCAATTACGACAATCCGGCAGTCACGCGCGAGATGCGCGACATCGCGACTTTCTGGCTGGACGAGGTCGGTGTGGACGGCTTCCGTCTCGACGCCATCAAGCACATCATCGAAGTGGGCGAGCGCCAGGAGAATACGCCCGAAAGCCGCGCCTGGCTCAGCGCCTACGAAGCGCATCTGGAGGCGGTCAAGCCCAACAGCTTCACCGTCGGCGAAATCTTCAACGGACCGTCTTTCATCGTCGCCCGCTACGTGCAAGAGCGCGCTATCGATGTCGGTTTTGATTTCAAACTGGCCGACGAGATGATCTCGGCGGCGCAGCGCGGCTCCAACCGCGACATTCAGCGGGCGCATCGCAATGCCCTGCGCGACTATCCGGCGGGGCAATTCGCGACCTTCCTGACCAATCATGATCAGGATCGGCTGGCCAACCGGCTGCGATTCGATGTCGGCGCCAATAAAGTGGCGGCGTCGCTGCTGCTGACGGGGCCGGGCGTCCCTTTCCTCTATTACGGCGAAGAGATCGGCATGGTCGGCGCGAAGCCCGATGAGCGCCTGCGCACGCCCATGCACTGGGACAGTTCGCGTCTGGCCGGATTCACTCAAGCCGGCGAAGCCTGGCAGCCACTGCAGGACGCGGACAACATCGCCTCGGCCAACGTCGCCGCGCAAACGGGCGCTAGCGATTCGCTGCTCAGCCACTACCGCCGCTTGATTCACTTGCGCAACGGCAACTCGGCCTTGCGCCGCGGCGCGCTGATAGCGGTCGACAGCTCCGACCGCGGGATTTACGCCTTCCTGCGCCACGACCAGACGCAAACGCTTTTGGTGATAATTAACCTGGCGGATGAGAGCATCGCTGGTTTTTCGCTGGCTCTGGAGCGGAGCGAGCTGGACCTGTCGGCGCCGGCCCTAATCTTCGGCGACGGCGAAGTCGCGGCGCCGGAATTGAACGCTGACGGCGGCTTCGCTGATTACGCGCCCGTTCCCGCCTTGGCGGCTCGCGGCTTGCTGCTGCTCGAATTCTGATTTCACCCGGACGAATTGACGGCGAGCGGGAACCGGCAGCGCCGCCCGCAGCCGGGGCGGGCAATTGCGTTTGGGCGGCAAGGCTACTACAATCGCGGCAACGCTCCGCGCATGCAGAATTACAGGTTTGCTTGGAAAACATAATCGGCGAGATCATGGCGCTGGTCGCCGCCCTCGTTTTCGGCGTGGCGTCGTCCGCTTACACCTTGGCCGGGCGAACCTTCGGCGCGAGTTATGCCATGGCGCTGAGTCTGGTCATATCGCTATTCTTCTACGCGCCGCTCCACCAAGTGATTCACGGCGAGCCCTTCCCGCTGGCGGCCACGCCGGACCGCTGGCTGATTCTGGGCTTGTCGAGTTTGGCGGGCTTCGTCATCTCGGCGCTGTTTCTGCTGCGCGCCTTCCAGTACATCGGGCCGCGGCTGACCATGTTAATCGGGTCAACATCGCCTATATTCGCCGCCCTGATGGCTTGGCTATTTCTGGGCCAGCACTTGCCCGCGTTCGCCGTCATCGGCATCGCCCTGGTAGTCGGCGGAGTCGTCTGGGTGGTATCCGAGCGGAGCGCTCAGCAAATTGTCCGGCAGCCGGCCGACTATGGCAAGGGGCTGTCCATGGCGGTGGCGGCCGCCGTCGCCCAGGGGGCTGCCTTTGTGCTGATGTCGGAGGGCGTGGCCGGCGGCTTCTCGCCCATGAGCGCCGGGCTGATTCGCACCATCGTGGCCATCGCATTGCTCTGGGTTTTCATCGCCCTGCGCGGTCAACTCCGTCATAATCTGGCGCTGACCCTGGCGTCGCCGCGCGCGCTGGCCTGGCTGGTGCTGGCGTCGGTCGCGGGTCCGGTGGCCGGCACGATCCTGATACTGGTATCACTGCAATTCACCAGCGTCGGCATCTCGTCGACCTTGACCAATACCACGCCTGTCTTCTTGATTCCCATCGCCTACCTGGCTTTTGGCGAGCGCATCACAGCGCGGGCGGTGATCGGCACTTGTATTGCGATCGCCGGCGTGGCGCTGCTTTTCGTTGCCTGACCGGGTTTGTCTGTCGGCGGTGGATTTTCCCTTATCGGTCAAAGGGGCTATAATATATCGCGCAGAAGGACAACAGAATAAAGGTCTTGGCGATGACCGAATTTCATATCCGCCCCCTGGAACGCTCCGACCGCGAGTGGGTGGCGCATTTTCTGGACGAACGCTGGGGCACCACCCAGATTGTTTCGCGCGGCAAGTCAGTCTACGGGCACCTGCTGCCGGGCTTCATGGCCGAGCGATCGGCTGCCGAGCCGGAACTGGGCACGGGCGAAGACGGCGAAAGCGATGCGGAAACTGCCGCGGAGAATATCGGCCTGGTCACGGTTCATATTGGCGATAAAGAATGCGAAATCACCACGCTCAACAGCTTGACGGAATCCGCGGGGGTTGGTTCGGCCCTGGTGGAAGCGGTGGAGAACTGGGCTCGGGAGGCCGGCATTGAGCGCTTGTGGCTGGTCACCACCAATGACAATTTGGCGGCGCTAAAGTTCTGGCAGCGGCGCGGTTACGAGTTGGTCACCGTGCATCGAAACGCGATTGCCGACGCGCGCCGCATCAAGCCGCAGATTCCTATCACGGGTTTGAACGGCATTACCATCCGCGACGAAATTGAGCTGGAGAAGAAGATCTAACGGCGCACCGTGATCGCGAAAGCGCGACGCCCCCCGCTCTCAATCAGGTTGCTTCGCGCTCGCGTCAAGCCGCCTGTCGCGATAATCGCGCCAGAGAGATTCTCCCATAACCAGCAAGACGCCGCATACGATAGCGTGGTCAGCCAGATTGGACACATTGGAAATTACGTTGGGAATCTGATAATGGATGAAGTCGATGACGTGGCCGTGCTGCAGCCGGTCGAGCACATTGCCGGCGGCGCCGCCGATGACCAGGCCGATCGCAAAAGGCGCCAGACGACCGTCCGCCGGAAGCTCGCGGAAATACCAGAGCAATCCAGCGATGATAAGCAGCGCTATCACCAGAAATACATCGCCGGCCATGGGAAAGATGCCGAAGGCCGCGCCGGTATTGCTGCTGCGGGTCAGCTGAAACAAAGGCGCCAGCGGCGGCAGCGGCTGCACGGTCTCATAGACCTCCAGGTTGGCGATAATCCAATGTTTGCTGGCTTGATCGGCCAGCGCCGTCAATGACAGTGAGCCGCCCAAAATGAACCACTTGCGCATGCGTCGCTCCAGCGACAAACGTATCAACCGGGCTTATTGTAGCAGAAAGTCTCCGCGCGCTCTCCATAAGCAAGTCGCCGCGCGCCCTCGATGATTGTTACACTCGCTAGCCGCGAGCCTTATCCGCCGGGCGACTTTGGCGGCTGGGGCCTGGCCGCGCAGCAGGCGCTGTACCGGGACCTGGCTGCCGGCGCGCTTCCCCACTGGGGCTTGAACGCAGCAGCGCTCAACTGGCTCGCATACGGTAGCAACGCAGTATTCGCTCTGCGAACGACCGAAGCCAAATATGTGCTGCGATTGAGTTTGGCGGGCCGCGTCATAGAGTCCCGACTGCGCTCGGAGCTGGACTGGTTGCGGTCGATTCGGCAGCGGACGGAGTTACTCGCGCCTAATCCTGTACCGCTGAACCGGACCGGGAATCCGCGCCTCTACGCCACGGTGTCGCATGAGCGGCTGCCGCCGCCGCACACGGCATATTGCGTGCTGTTCGAGCATATTGATGGCCGGCAAAAGTCAGCGCAGGAATTGAGCGCGGCCGACTGTCAGCGCATCGGGCGCTACCTGGGCCAATTGCATCAAGAGGCGCAATTCGAGACGCCTGAATGTTTCGATCGGCCGCGCCTCGATCAGGCTGGACTGTTCGGCGCCGAGTCTCCCTATGGATCCGCCGATGAAAGCCCGGCGCTTCAAACCGGGCAACGCGAAGTCTTCGCGCGGGTGGCGGGGCAGGTAGGCCAAGTCTTGGCGCGGCTTGACGGCGCGCGCGTTAGCCTGGGCTTGATTCACGCCGACCTGCTGGCGAAGAATGTGCTGTTCGACGGCGACAACATTGCCGCTCTTGATTTTGAATACAGCGGCTGGGGATATTACCTCTATGATCTGGCGCCGCTGCTGTGGCAGTTGCGGGGCGAGCGCAGCGCGGACTTTGTTCCCTTGGAAGAGGCGCTGCTGGATGGCTATCTGACGGCGCGAGCAGACGCATCCGTCGACCGGGAAGCGCTGGAGGCCTTCATCGCCGCAAGGCAGTTGGCGTCTTGTCGTTGGCTGCTGCAGAACCGGCATCATCCGCAAGTGCGGGGCGCGGCGCCTGATCTGATCCGGCAGAGGACGGCGGCGTTGAAACAGTATCTCAGCAGCGGCGTATTGCGGCGGCGCTCGCCGACGCTGTGAGCGCGCATTGTAGGGGCGACTTATTAAGTCGCCCGAATTTTCGACCGCAAGGGCGGGCGACCTGAAAGGCCGCCCTTACGGCAAGCCATTTGGCATTCGCATCGCTTGCGTCGAAATCGGGAGACACCATGCTGACGCGATACCGGGCATTCCAACCCGACGCCTACAAGTTATTCCTGCTGATGACGGCCATGCAGTCGCTGGCGCTGACCACCGTTTTCACCATCAATCTGGTTTACCAGGTGCGGCAAGTCGGCTTGAATCCGCTGCAGTTGGTGCTGGTGGGCACGACCCTGGAGTTGACCGCCTTTCTGATGGAGATACCCACGGGCCTTGTGGCCGATGTCTACAGCCGACGCCTGTCTGTCATCCTCGGCTTCCTGCTGCTGGGCGCGGGCTTTTTGGTGGAGGGCAGCCTGCCGGTTTTCGAGGCGCTGCTGGCGGCGCAGGTCATCATGGGTCTGGGTTATACCTTTCTCAGCGGCGCGACTTCGGCCTGGATTGTCGACGAGATCGGGCCGGAGCGTGCCGGCGGCGCCTTTCTGCGCGCGTCTCAAGTGGCGCAGGTGACCAGTTTTCTGGCGATCTTCGTCAGCGTGGCGCTGGCCAGCATCAGTCTGCAAACGGCTATTATCGCCGGCGGAATCTTGCTGATGCTGCTGGCCGGCTTACTGGCTCTGGTCATGCCCGAGCGCGGCTTTCAGCGCCGTAAGGCAGGCGAACGTGAAACCTGGCGCGCGCTTTTCACGACCTTGCGCGAGGGCGTCTCGCTGATTCGGGCCAGCCAGATATTGCTCCTGATCATGTTGGCGACTATCATTCACGGCGCCTTCAGCGAGGGCTTCGACCGGCTGTCAATCGCGCATATCCTCGAGAATTTCAGCTTGCCGCCGCTGGGGCCGGTCAACGAGATCGCCTGGTTCGGCGTCATCAGCGCGGTCTCCATGCCCTTGAGCCTGGGCGCGACCGAACTGATTCGGCGGCGCCTCGACTTGTCCGACGGGCGCCTGGTGGCGAAGACGCTGATGCTGGTCTATGCCGTCATGATCGGCAGCGTTCTGCTCTTCACGTTGGGAGAGAGCTTCGCGCTGATTCTGCTGGGATTGTGGCTGACGCAGGCGGCGCGGCAGGTGCGAAACCCGCTGATGGAAGCCTGGATCAATCTCTATGTCGAGTCGGACGTGCGCGCGACGGTCTTGTCGATTCAAGGGCAATCGGACGCCCTCGGCCAGATCGCCGGCGGCCCAGTCGTCGGCGCCATCGGGCTGGCGTCGTCCGTGCGAACCGCCATATCCGTTTCCGGCGTCATGCTGCTGCCGATTCTGCTGGTGTTCCGGCGGACGCTGGGCCAGGTGTCGCGCGCCAGACGCAACCCGGGCTAGGCGTGAATTGCAGTAATCACAAAGACACAAAGACGGTAGGGGCGTTTCGCTGAAACGCCCGCATGTATAAGGCGCCTTTTCTGTCGGGCGGCCCGGCGCGGTTTCGCATTGTTGAGCCATAATCAGTAGAATCTCAGTCACTATCCCGAGCGCGGCAGGGAGGCCGAATGAACACACAAGACATGCTGGCGGATTTGCGCAATTTCGATACACCTTCGATTACCAATGTGGTGGCGACTTACCCCGATTCTCCGCTTTGCCTGGGACTCTACAACCCCTGGAGCGAAAACTGGTATACCGACCAGACGATTCGCTGTATGTATCCCGAGCTGGGGCGCCGCGTTGGCTACGCCGTCACTTGCGTTTATGGCTTGCCGGATCCGGATTATTCGCGGCTTAACTTTATGGATGTGCTGGAAGCGATGGAAGCCTCGCCGCGGCCAACGGTGCTGGTCATTCAGCAGAAGTTCCCGCCGGAGATCGCGGGCAAGGTCGGCCTGGCGGGCGGCAACATGGTCTCGGCCATGAAGGCGCTGGGCTGCGTCGGCTTGCTGTCCAACGGCCCCTCGCGCGATCTGGACGAGATCCGCGAGATGGACTTCCAGTACATGCTGAGCGGTGTGACAGCGGGTCATGGCGCGATGGCGGTGCAGGCGGTTGATGTGCCGGTCTCGGTTGGCGGCATGGATGTGGCGCCGGGCGAGCTGATCCATATGGACGAGAACGGCGCTTGCAAATTCCCGGCTGACCAGCTGGAGGCCGTGCTCAAGAATGCGCGGGCGCTGCAAAAGGAAGAAGCGGCGCGTATGAGCGCGCTGCAAGCGGCCGGGTCTGCCGCCGAACTGCGCGCAATCTTCGGCGGGCACAGCTACGGCGAAGTTGAGGAATAATATGCCGAGAACTTGTCGAGCTTCATAATTTCGTTGAGGAGAAACTGTGAAGGGAAAACGCGTACTTATCACCGGCGCGACCAATGGCATCGGCAAACAGGCGGCGCTGGAGCTGGCGCGGATGGGCGCGGCCGTCGTCATCGTGGGCCGCGACGAAGTCAAGACGCGCAAGGTCAGCATCGACTTGAAGACCCTAAGCGGCAATTCGAATATCGACCTGGCGGTTGGCGATCTGTCGTCGATGGACGAAGTGCGCCGCATCGCCGCCGAGTACCGCGCTACCTACGGTCGCCTGGACGTGTTGCTGAACAATGCCGGCGCCTCGTTTTCGACATTTCAAAGCTCTGTCGATGGCTACGAGAAAACTTTTGCGCTAAATCACCTCAGCTACTACCTGCTTACGAATCTGCTGTTGGATACCATCAAGCTGACAGCGCGCGATCACGGCGAAGCCAGAATCATAAATGTCTCCTCCAGCGCGCATACGGCGGCGGGACCCGCGGGCATTCGCTTTGACGAACTGCGCGGCGGCGGCAAATTCCGAGCATTTCGCGTTTATGGCGTTAGCAAGCTGGCCAATGTGCTCTTTACGTATGAGTTGGCGCGGCGGCTGGAAAGCGCGGATGTGGCCGTGAACGCTGTGCATCCTGGGCTGGTGAACACGGGATTCGGCGACAATATGACCGGCTTCATGCGCTACTTTTTCAAAATGATGAAAACAGTCGCGGGCAGGTCGCCGCGAAAGGGCGCGGAAACGCTGGTCTATTTGGCGTCTTCGCCGGATGTTCAAGGCGTCACGGGCAAATACTGGTTTGATAAAAAAACGACGCAGTCGAGCGCTATCTCGCAGGACCGCGAGCAGCAGAAGCAGCTGTGGGACTACAGCGCCGAAGCGACCGGCGTCGGTTAACGCGAATTCAGAGCAAGTCGCCGGGCAAGGCGTAACCGCCGTCCGCTTCGACCAAGTCAAACACCTCGACTACTGACTCCAGGTTTAGCGCCCCATACAAATGCGGAAATGCTGCCTGCGCCGATGTCGCGCCTGCCGATACGGGCTGCGGATGCGCCGGCGCTTCCCAGCGCAATTCCGCTGCCAGTTTGCTTTCGTCAATGCAGAGCAGCAGCAGATTGGCCCGGCCGCGGTAGAAGTCATTCGCGACGGCCAGGACTTGATCCTTCCGCGAACAGTGAATAAAACCTTCGCTCGCCAGCGACGGCGGGCGGTAACTTCCGCGCGCTTTCGCCACGATCCAGGCCTCGCGCTCTGCGATGTGATAGATCACGCCAGGGCGCCCTGCAGGTCTGCGATCAAATCGGCCGGATGCTCCAGACCGATGGAAACGCGCAGCAGATTGGCTGGTGTGCTCGTGCCTTCTTCGATGGATTCGCGATGCTCGATCAAGCTGTGCGTGCCGCCAAAGCTGGTCGCGCTGGTGAAGAGTTCCAGCCGATTGACCAGATCGATGGCGGCTTGTCGCCCGCCTTTAACGAGGATCGACATCAGTCCGCTGCCGAGGCTCATCTGGCGCAGCGCCAGTTCATACTGCGGATGGCTGGGGTGGTGGGGGTAGAGGACGCGCTCGATTTTGGGATGCTCGGCCAGGAAGCAGGCGACTTGCATGGCGTTTTCGCTGTGGGCGCGGACGCGATAGCTGAGGCTCTGCAGGCCGCGCGCCGCCAGCCAGCAGTTCAGCGGCGACAGCACGCCGCCGCCAATCCGCACCAGACGCAAGACGCGCTCGGCCAGTTCGTTTTCCTCGGCAAAGATGATAGTCCCGCCCAATACGTCATGATGGCCGGCGATAGTTTTGGTCAGGGACATGACCACGATATCGGCGCCCAGCGCGATGGGGCGTTGCGCCACCGGCGTAGCAACTGTATTGTCGACCAGCAGGGCAGCGCCCACCTCATGCGCGATATCGGCGATGGCGGCGATATCGGCCAGGCGGATCAACGGATTGGTGGGCGATTCCAGGATGACCAGCTTGGTATCGGGACGAATGGCCGCGCGCACGGCGTCCGGGTCGCTCATGTCGACATAAGTCGTTTCCAGGCCCCAGGGCGCAAAAAACTCGTTGAGCTGCACGCGGATGCCGAAGTACATATCGTCGCTGGAGACGATATGATCGCCCGGGCGCAGCGCTTGGAAAATCGTCAGCATGGCCGCCGAGCCGCTGGTGACGGCATGGGCAAGGGCGCCGCCTTCAAGCCGCGCCAGGGTCGCTTCCAGCGCGGCGCGGTTGGGGTTCTGCCAGCGCGTATAGATCAGCTGGTCCGGCCCGTGGTCTTCGCCGGTCGTCTCGTATTCGAAGGTTGTACTGAGCACGATGGGCGGCACAATCGCGCCGCTGGCTGAATCAGAATCGGCATTGTGCACCGCCAGGGTTTCCGGTCGAAGGCTCATGAGGGCTCCTGTTCGCGTAGCATGACTCGCCGCCAATCATAACGGCTGGGCTTTGCCCCTGCCAAGCGCCAGCGAGAAATGCGTCAGAATCAAGCGCGGTTTTGCCGAATCGGTGTAAACTTTCGGTATATGCGGGTTTAGTCTGCAAGATAAGTTGGCGGCAGCGATGCCGATGCCGGGAGGCGGGCCATGCCGGACTTGCTAGTCAAACTCTACGATATTCCCGAGTTGGCGCCTGTATTGGCGCGTCAGCTGGATATGGGAATCACTGTCAGGCGCGGGATGGCGCCGGAGAAATTCCTGGCGCTGGAGTGGATCGGCCAGCACTTCAGCCAATACTGGGTAAGCGAAGCCGATGTGGCTTTCGCGGCGCATCCGCCCACGATTTACCTGGCGCATCGCGGCGAGCAGTTGCTTGGTTTCGCCTGTTACGATACGGCGCGCAAGAACTTCTTCGGGCCGACTGGCGTGGACGAGGCCGCACGGGGTCAAGGCATCGGCACGGCGCTCTTGCTGGCGGCCCTGCACGCCATGCGCGCGGACGGCTATATGTACGGCATCATCGGCTGGGCCGGGCCGGTCGGCTACTATGAGAAAACGGTGGGCGCGGCGGTCATCCCGGATTCGGAACCGCCGGGCAGTTACCGCGGCATGCTGGGCACGCATAGCATCTTCACCGAGGGCGCGCCGTCCGATTCATTCCTGGAAGCGCATTAAGTCAGGCGGACTTCAAGCGCTGCCTGGCCTGGTAAACGACCGCGTTGACCAGCTCGGTCAAGCCGCGTCCCTTGCCCATTGAGATATCCTTGCCGAAGAACTTGAAAACGACCTCGCCGTTGATGGCCGCCACTTGTTCCACGGGCGCGCCGCTGCAGGCGCGATCAAGGATGGCGCTCATGGCCATCGCCGATAAGCCCTGCGGATTCAGGACATCGAAGTAAAAGTCGAGCGTGCCGTCCTCGCGGTCAAGCGCCCAGACAAAGGCCTCGGATTCACAGCCGATGACGCGCTGCGCTTCGTCATAGGGCTTCGTGGCGACCGACTCAGGCACCGGTTGGAACTCGTCGGCGATCGAGATCAGGAAATCGACTCGCTCTTCCCGCGAAGTCACGAAGTCGAAGTCGTCCAGGTATTCCTGCAGCTTGGGCGGGTAATCAGCCACGACGGCCTCTCGTGAAGCGCCGGCTTCGGGGGAAGAGGCGCGCTCTTCCCCGCATTTGCGCGATGGTCTACTTCTCGATGGGCAAGCCGACGCTATTGCCCCATTCGGTCCAGGAGCCGTCGTAATTGCGCACATCGGCGAAACCCAGCAAGTTGGTCAAGACGAACCAGGTATGGCTGCTGCGCTCGCCGATGCGGCAGTAGGCGATGGTGGGCTCGGCGGGGTTCAGGCCGATCTCGTCGAGGTAGATGCCGCGCAATTCGGCCGCGTTCTTGAAGGTGCCGTCGTCGTTGGCCGCGCGCGACCAGGGTACGCTGCTGGCGCCGGGGATATGGCCGCCGCGCACCGCGCCTTCTTGCGGGTAACCTTCCATGTGCAGCTTCTCGCCGCTGAATTCGCCCGGGCTGCGCACATCAACCAGCTGCCCGTCCGCCTGCGTGTGCTGCAAGACGCCATCGCGGAAGGCGCGGATGCGGCTGTCGTTGCGCTCTGGCGCGCTGTAGCTGGTCGGGCTGATGCTCGGCTTTTCCCGCGTGAGCTCGCGGCCCTCTTCGGCCCATTTGAGTCGGCCGCCGTCCATGATTACGGCGTTGGTATGGTTGAAAAGCTCAAATACCCACAGGGCGTAGGTCGCCCACCAGTTGCTCTTGTCGCCGTAAAATACGACGGTCGTCTCCGGCGTAATGCCGATGCGGCTGGCCAGCGCTTCAAAGCCGGCTTTGCCCAGGTAATCGCGGCGCAGCGGGTCATTCAGGTCTTTTACCCAGTCGACTTCAACCGCGCCCGGGATATGACCGCTGGGATAAAGCAGGGGGTCTTCGTTTGATTCAACGATGCGGATCTTGTCGTTGTTCAAATTGGCGGCGACCCACTCGGTGGAGACGAGCTTGTCGGCATTCGCGTACCCTCGGTTAGCTATATCACTCATCTTTTTGCTCCTTCCAGGCTAATGCTGCTCGGTCTTTCCTGAGGTTTTTCACGCCGAGCATGCAAACAAAAAAGCCAACCGCTGCGGGCTGACTTGTCGGTGGCGAACAACCTTGTTGCCGGCAATTCACTCACACCCGCTAATCAGTCGGCTGCCGAACAACAACACTGCATGGGCGTGAAAACTTCGTACGGTTCGCTCATTCGCTTACCTTATCACAGGCCGGACGAGAATTCAAGCCGCGACAGCAGGTCTATCACGGTTCTAACGGGAATGGCGGCAGGTCGAGCGAGGCGGTCAAGTCGTCGAAGCAGAGCTGGCACTGGTCGAGCTTCAGCGAGAGATAAACTCCCCGCGGCAGGCTGAAGTGAAACTTGCCGCGCGCAATGCTGCCGATGACCGGCTTGCGTAGCGCCACGACATAGACGCCGGCGGCGTCCTGGTCGGTCGTCAGCCGCCAGCCGAAGCCGACCCGCAACTCGACACTGGCCAGGATCCGCGGCTGATCATGCCGGGCCAGCCATATGTCTGATTGTTCCGCTTGCAGAAAGAGCGTGCACGGCGTCGTTACGTCCCAGTGAAAGCGCTGCGTCTCAACCGCCAATTCGCGCGCGGAATTGAGCAGCTGCGCGGCTTTCCAGAAATTGCCCAGATGTCGCATCAGAGTTCTTCCAGATGGTCGGCGACCCAGCGCTCGTAGGCGATGCGCAACTGCCTGGTGATTTCGCCTGGCGAACCGCTGCCTATGCCTATGCCATCGATCGCCACCACCGGGATGATGCCGCGGCTGCTGCTGGTCAGGAAGGCTTCGCTGAATCGCGAAATGTTGGCGCGCAATGGCGCCCGAAGCCACAGCGAAATGATCGGCGCGGAGACGGCCATGACCACTTGTCGCGAGATGCCGGCCAGGATCTGCGCGCTTGCCGTAAGCAATTGGCCGTCTTCAATGGCGTAGAAGTTGCTCGAGAGCCCCTCAAGCATACGACCGTCGGCGTCCACGATAAAGGTCTCGTAGGCGCCGGGCGGCCGCGCCGCCGCCAACTGCTTGCGGATAAACATCCACTCGCTGGCTTTTGACGCCGGGTTAAAGCGCGCGACCTCAGCCGAGGTAACGCAGCGCGCGCCGTCGCGGATGAGGGCGGGCGCAGGCGGTTGAAAGGGCTCAATGGTCAGCAGCAATTCGCCGGGGCGGTCGCCGGGCGCGGAAATCCGAAAGCGCGCGTCGCCGTAACCCGAGTCCTCGATCATGCGCCGCAGCGACATTCTCAGATGCTGGCGATCGTAGCGCAGCGCGAATCCTTCGCGCCGGGCCGAGTCTTCCAGACGATCCAGGTGGGCGCCCAGCAGCAGCGTCCGCGTACGATGACAGGTATTGCTTACGGTATAAACACCGCGGCGGGGCTCGAATTCGGCCGCTTCATCCAGCGACTCCGCCGCGTAGTCGACATCAAGCAGGCCAGCCGCGGTCAGCCGCTTAACGATGGCGGGCATGCTGGTTTAGCGTTGCAGCCATTGTTCGCGGAAAAGCGTCCAGTCGGCTTCGCTTAGCTGCTCGTCAGAGAATATAGCGATGCCGGTAAGCAGCGCAATCTCTTCGTCGTTGAGCCGGCGCAAGCCTTCGTTGACGCCGTCGATGGCCGCTTCCATGGTCTCGATATCCGGGTTGTGCGCGCTGCTGGCGCCGCCGTAGTTGGGAATGCTCACCACAATGTCCGTGTTGGCTTCGAGCAGGTCGACGTATGTTTCGATGTGGTACGCAATCCAGTTCACGTAATCCAGGCGCTCTTGCCGGTAACTCTGGTACATCAGCAGCACAACCTCGTCCGCCAGGACCATGACGCGCTGTTTGAAGTTTGGCGACCACATGGTGCCGGGCGCAATAGTCGGGATTTCCTGCAGGCGCGGATCGTGCGGCGTCAGATCGGCAGTTGCCGCCACAGCGATGGTATGCTCGCTGCCGACTGCGGACCGGACGCGCCGGATCATGCGAATAAAGTCGTCGTTGCCGGCGAACATGGGTTTGACATCAAGCAGTACGCCGTCAAAGCCCAACTGATCCACCAGCAGACGCGAAAAATCGGCGATGTTCTGGTGCAAATTGGCGTCGTCCAGCCGGTAGCCGTCCACATTGTCCAGATGCGTCCAGATCTCGATCCAGGCGAGCAGGTCCAACTCCGCGTTCTTGCTCTTGAACTGTTCGACAAATTGGGCGACGGCGAGCCGCGAGTTCATAAAGCCGTCAGTACCCTGGGGGCCGCCCGACCAACGATTGTCGATGCCCAGCGAGCTGACGTAGACATAAGCTTTGCCGATGCGGTTCGCTACCAGGCGGTCGACTAACTCAAGCATCTCCCCGTCGCTGACGTCTCCGTAGACCCAGGCGCGGTCCAGCCAGATGGCGTTGTCCAAATTCGGCGATTCGATATCGCGATAGAGGACCGCGCTGAGCGCCAGGCCCGCGATGACAACCACGCCGGCAACAGCGCCCGCCCGCACGCGATTGCGCGGCGCAAGCAGGGCGGACAGGCGCAGCGCCCGCTGCTGGCCCAAGTGTCCGCTGCCGCTGCGGCTGGTGGCTTGACCGCCCGAGCTCAAGACTAGATTCGAGACGAGCCTTTTGAAAGCGCTGAGAATACTGCGGAATCCTCGCCCGGAGGTCGCATTGTCAGGGGCAGGTCCGCGCGTCATAGACATGGAAACATCCGTCAGGCCGTTTCACATTCGTTTGCGTTTCATTGTAGCACAAAACAGCAGACTTACATTTCTGCGAATGAACCAACCCTAGCGCGGGCTGAAGGCGGCGCCCAGCTTGGCAATCAGCGGCGGCGCCAGAATGAATGCGCCAACCAAAAGCGCCGCCAGCGAGGCCAGCAAGACGGCGCCCGCGGCAACATCCTTGGCGACCTTCGCCAGCGGGTGGAAGCCCGGCGACGAGATATTTGCAGCTGTTTCAATTGCCGCATTGATGAATTCGGCGATCCAGACCAGCGCAATCGCCAGAATAAGGACGGCCCAGCGCAAGGCGTCAATTCCGACCCAGCATCCGGCGAGCACGACCATAGCCGTGGCGGCGCCCATGATGCGCGTATTCGGTTGAAAACGCAGCATCCAGGCAAGGCCGGCCAGCGCGTAGGCGAAGCTGCGCCGGCGCGATTCGCTTTTGGACCAGCTGGAATTTGCCGGATCGGCATTCGCGGTCGCTTCCAGCCGGCGCCGCAGTTGCTTAGCCATCGCTCGCGGCCGCGTATTCGTCCACCAGCGTCGGGCTGATGCCTAGCGCCTGCAAAGTCGCCGCTTGCAAGCGCCACATGCGTTCCCGCGTGGCGGCCGACTCATGGTCGTAGCCCAAGAGGTGCAGCGCGCCATGAACCACCATCAGGCAAAGGGCGTCGTCGAGGCGGCAGCCGAGCGCGTCGCACTGTGCCGCCACGTAGTCATAAGCAATGACGATATCGCCGAGATAGTCACCCGAGGCGTCAATTGCGGCAGGCATGGGCGGCGCGGCGAAGGACAAGACATCGGTGGCGGCGTCGATTTGGCGGTGATCGCGATTGTATTGGCGCAGCGCATCTGAATCCGTGACGACAATGCTCAATGACGCGCAGCGTCGCTGGTCAGATTGCTCCAACACGGCGCGGGCCGCCCGAGCCAGGCGGGCTGCGTCAAGACGCGCGCTGCTGTGGTTTTGCAGTTGAATACTGGCGCTCACGCGGGCTCATCCAATTCGTCGACGCTTGGGGCGGGCTGCTTTTTGGTCGACGATTTGCCATTGCGTTTGGGCAGGAAGGGCACGTCCGTCAAGGGTTCATCGTCTTCCATCACCGTTGCGGGGTCAAGCTCGTCCAGTGGCGCGCCATCTTGCGGAGGCGGCTGCGCGGAGGCGTGATCGTAAGCATTGGTCGAATCTTGCGCGGTCGCCGCGGCTGCCGGTTTCTGCCGGGACGCGCTTGTTTTGGGCGGCTGGTCGGCTGACGCATCGGCGGCTGCCGCAATGGCGGGCTTGGAGGCGTCAGCAGGTATGGCGCTGGCCGCGGCCGGTGCTTTGCGCGGCGCTTCCCGCACTGCCTGGGTGTAGTCGATTCGCGGATGAAACAGGCCGCGGAAAATATCGATAAAGATCTCTTCGATTTTGCGCAACTCGTTAAGCGTCAGATTGGAGTCGTCCAGTTGCCCATTGTTGCGCTTGCCCTCGATAATGCCGTGTACGAGGTCCGCGATTTCTTCGTTGGTCTGCGGCTTCACCGCGCGCGTTGCCGATTCACAGCTGTCCGCCATCATGACTATCGCCGTTTCGCGGCTTTGTGGAATCGGGCCCGGGTAGCTGAAATCGGCAATATCGACGCTGCTCTCGTCGCCGGCGGCGGCAATCGCCCGCTGGTAAAAGACGTAGACTTGCGTAGTGCCGTGGTGCTCGCGGATGAATTCGCGGATTCTGTGCGGCAGATTGTGGCGTTTGGCGATCTGATCGCCTTCGACTGTGTGATTGATGATGATATCGGCGCTGCGGTAGGGATCGTCCAGCGCGTCGTGAGGATTGGGAATATGCTGCTGGTTCTCGGTGAAAAAGAAGGGATTGCTCATTTTGCCGATATCGTGATAGAGCGATGCGACGTGTGTAATCTGCGTGTCAGCGCCGATTGCTTGCGCCGCCTGTTCGGCCAGATTGGCCACCTGCAGCGAGTGCTGATAGGTGCCCGGCGCCTCGCGCAGCAAGCGCTGCAAGAGCGGTTTGCTGGGCTGGCTCAAATCCATCAGCTTGAACGGCGTGGCCAGATTAAACAGCACGGTCAGCATATACATGACGCCAAAAGCGGCTGTCGGCACGATGAGGACGCCGCTGAACAGGGCTTGCAGCATATTGGTGACATCGTTGGGGCGGAAGCCGATCTGCAGCGCGAAAATCGCTACTATGGCCGCGTTGGCCAAGCCGACGAACAGGCCGGCCAGGAAGTAATTGTTCAAGCGGCCGGCGTTGCGCAGCGTGAGAATGGCGCCGATGTTGCCGGCGGCTATCAGGCTGGCGATTTCCAGCGATGGGCTGCGATTGAGCAAGCTGCTCAAAAAGGCGAAACCGATGGCGGCGATGATGGCCAGGCTGGGTTTGCTTATGGCCACGTACACGATCCCCAGAGCCGCCGCCGGCATCAGGTAGATGTTGGCGTTGCCGAAGGCGCGCATGGCGGCCAGCGCCACCAGGAATAACACGGCGATTAAGAGCAGGTTGGCCCGGTCTGACGAGACCAGACGCTGTTCGAAGCGGCTGACATACAGCCCCAGCAGGACAGCTACCAGGCTGCTGGCTAACAAGGCGCGCAGAATTCGCGGCGCGCGATTGCTCGTGCGCGCCAGCAAACCCAATTCCTGCAGCGCTTCAAATGACAGCGCGTCGACGCGCTGCCCGGCCGGCGCCACGATCTGCCCGGCGATGAACTGCCGCTGCTGGTCCTCGACTTCGGCCAGGGCCGCTGCCTGATTGATGGCGGTCTGGTCCGGATTTTCAAAGGTATTGGCGCGGATCAGGTCCGCGGTAATTTCGGTCACTATGCGGCTCTGCTGCTCGGTAAGACGCAAGCTCACCTGGTTGGGCAGCTGGGCGCGCGCTCGTTCCAGGTCGGCGGCGCGGATTTCGGCGCTCATCACCCGTTCCAGCACCAGCGCGATTTCGTTTCGCACCTGCTGCCAGCTGTCGTCAGGCAGTTGCAGGATGGCGCTGGCGCTATCCCCGCTTTCGTCGAGCTGCAGCGCCATTATGGCCTGGATGTCGGCGATCTGCTGATCCAGCGAGGCGTAGGCGTCGGCGCGAACATTGTCGATGTAAGCGAGGATCTGCTCGGCCAGATCACGCTGTTGGCGGGCCACGCCGGGATCGGCCGGGCTATAGACGGTAGGCACTTGCGACAGCACGTTGGTCCGCTCTTGCTCGGTAAGTATCGCGCTGATGTATGAGCCTTCTTCGCGCGTAATGATGTCTTCGGTGGGTACGCGCCCAATGCCCAGATTGGCGGTGCTGTTAAAGCGCAAAAAGATATCATCGAAAGCGACGATGAAGGTGCAGCAGAGCGCAAAGGCCACCGCAGCCGCCAGCATTAAGAGGTAGCCCGCCGCCGTTTCCGTTCGTTGCGGATTGATGTTAAATCGCTCTTCAAGTAAATCGGCGACGCGCATCAACACGGGTTTAACTCAGCAATTTTTTGACCAGGGCGCTGACCGCTCGGCCGTCGGCCTGTCCCTGCACCTGCGGCATCACGAGCTGCATCACCTTGCCCATCTCTTTCATGGAGCTTGCGCCGAGTTCATCTATGGCCCGCCGCACGATCGGACGCAATTCATCAGCGCTCAGCTGGCGCGGCAGGAATTCTTCCGTCACCGCCAGTTCGACTCGCTCGCTGGCGGCGTCTGACGAGCGCCCGGCGCGTTCCAGTTCGGCGATGGTCTCGCGGCGTTTCTTGGCTTCTTTGCGCAGGACATCCAGGACGCCGTCGTCATCCAGCGACGTCCGGCTGTCGATTTCGACTTGTTTGATGGCGCTTTGCAGCAGGCGTATCGCGTTGCGGCGCTCGCTGTCCTTGGCCCGCATCGCGTCTTTCAGCGCCGTTTGCAGCGCTTGCTTTAAGTCTTGCATCCTGCCTTGCCACTCCAATTCATTTTGCAAGGACGTCGGCAGCCAGCCTTGCAGTACCAAGACAGTACTGAGAACGGCGAAGCCGGCGCGACTCTACCCCATCCCATGTCCTTCCCCGAATCATCAGGGAAGGGTGACTCGCTGTTGCGGATGCATTGCCGGGCAATCTCCGCGAAATTTGCCTGACACTCCCAACGTTGCCTCGCCGGGTTAGTGGTCGGGCGCGGACAAGATTTCTTCCACTGTACCATGAATTGCGCCCGTTTTGTACGACTCCAGGCGAGTGCCCGTGATCACGTTGCTAAGGTCGCGCGGGTGCACGGCGCGGACGCGCATGTAGTTATCGCTGTAACCGCAATTGATGTAGCCCTCGGGCGTGGCGCCGCTGACCTGCTCCCAGAGGACGGCTTGCTTCGTACCCAGCAGGCGCTCGGCAAATCGGCGCTCCATAGATTCCGAAAGCGCGAGCAATTTGGCGCTGCGAGCTTTTTTGGTCGCCTGGCTGATCTGCTGGCGCATGCGGCTGGCCGGCGCGCCCGGGCGGCTGCTGTAGCGAAATACGTGCAAGCCGCCAAAATCCATCTCGCGGATGAAGCGCTCCGACTCGGCGAATTCGTCATCGGTCTCGCCCGGGAATCCCACGATGACATCCGTTGTAATCCGCAGACCGGGGATGCTGGCGCGGGCCGCCTCAATCAGCGCGCGGAAGTCCTTCCGGCTGGTATGGCGGCGCATTCGCTTGAGCGTGGCGTCGCAGCCGCTTTGCAGCGGCAGATGCAAATGCCGACAGAGCCGCGAGTTTCGCCACAAAGCGAAGAAGTCCGGCGACAGGTCCCAGGGCTCCAGCGACGACAGGCGAATCCGCGGCAGCGACGATTCGCGCAGCAGCGTCTCGACCAGATTTCGCAGCCCGTCCTGGTCGCTGCGGTCGTGGCCGTAGCTGCCCAAATGCACGCCAGTCAGCACCGCTTCCTGATAGCCGCAGCTTTCCAGATAGGCCACCTCGCGCAGCACGTCTTCTATCGAACGGCTCTGTCCGCTGCCGCGCGCGATGGTGGTGACGCAGAAAGTGCAGGCATTGTCGCAGCCGTCTTGCACTTTGACGAATGCGCGCGTCCGGCCGAAGCTGCCCGGCAGCGCGCCCCGTTCGATAGGTTCGCTGTCGAACTCGTCGATCTGCTGGCCGGTGATCTGCGATACGAGCCGGCTTTTCTCGCTGTTGTCGACGACGCGCCCCACGCCGGGCAGCGTCGCGATTTCCCCGGGCGCAATCTGGGCGTAACAGCCCGTAACCGTCGTCTCGGCGCCCGGGTTGGCGCGGTGAAAGTCGCGGATGAATTTACGGCTGGTCTTGGCCGCCTCGCGCGTGACGGCGCAAGTATTCAATACAAAGTGATCGGCCTCTTCCGGCGCGGCGACGATCTCGTGCCCACCCGCGCTGAATTGCCGCGCCATGCTGTCGATCTCGCTTTGATTGAGTCGGCAGCCCACCATTCGCAAATGCACTTTCACAGGCGCGCTTCCTTATCGTCAATGGTGGCGGGACTGTAAACGATCATGTTGTCAAAGCGTACAACCACGCCACCACCGCCCGAAGCAGTCGACTGCGCGATCAGCCCCAGGCGGCCCACGCTGCTGGCGCCGGCCTGGTAACTTTCGCGTATCTCGCCATCGATGCATTGGCCCGCGGCAAAGGTGCTGGCCGCCGCCGGGTCATTGGGCAGGCACAGGGTCTGCGCCGCGCCGTTCACATAGAATTGATAGCGCTGTCCCCGGGCGACAACGCGGATGCTGTTCTCCGCGCCCAAACCCTGGCGGATGTCGTCCGACGCGATCCAGGCGCTGAGGACCTTCGTTGCGTTGCCTGCCGTCTTCCACAAGGAGTAGTAGCCGTCGCTGCTGATGAGAAAGGCGAAGTATTCGGTCGCATGCTGTACATTCAAGGCTTGGCGAATGGCTGCGCCCGCCAGCGGCAGCAGGTCCTCAATACCGCAGAGCAGTACAGCGGGCATGTCGCAGCCGACAGGCTCGTCGTTGCCAATGTGGAAGACCAGGCCAAAGGCGTTGTCCAGCGGGCCGTCGATTGCGGCTGCCTGGACGCTGACGTCAAAGTCGGCGAAATGCGGGCGCGCGGCCGACCAGGCGGCTGTCTGCGCCGCGCTGACCTGCAATTCCAGCTGATCGTCGACAAACCTGGCGCTTTGCTGCCCCTCGTACAGATCCCATTCCTCAGCTAAGCCGGCAAACGCCGCGACGTAGAGCAACTCTCCCGACTTGCCGGTCACGGCGTCGCTGCGTCGGGCCAGCGCGCTGTAGGACAGGTTGGCGGCGATCAAGGCTGCCAGCAGGCAAAGCGAAAGCGCGACCAGCCGAACCGTGCTGAGGCTTGCTCGGCTGCTGACGCTGGAATGGCTGTTGGCTGCTGACACCGTATCGGCCGGGGCATATCGGACGGCAAGCCGCGATTCTAGCACAGCACGGCGGCATGGCGATAGGCGCGGCTGCGCGCTCGTGTACGCAATTCTAGTGAGAGCTGGACGGCGGCGGCGCGATTCGCTGCGGCGGCGGTGGCAGACGCCGCTGGTATGATCGAAGTTGGAAACAACGTCAATTGTAGGGGTGTTTCGCTGAAACACCTGTATGCACCAGGTAGTATTTCCGTCGGGCGGCTCGGCGACCCGCCCCTACAGTTCATTATTCGGCTTACGTATGTTGACCTTTGTGAATCCCAAATCCGGTGGCGACTTGCAACTTGACAGACGCGCGACTTGCTGATAAGGTCTGCCCGGAAAATGTGAAACTTCGAAATCATGTTGAAGAGCGTTAAAACCACCACTACCATGACCATGACTACGATGCGCGGAGCCGCGCAACGTGGAGGTTGTCATTTGCTGTAGTGGCGAATAAGCGAACAGCAAACGGGCGTGTGGACAACCTCCACACGCTTTTTTTGTGTCTGCGCCCGGCTGACCGGGCGGCAAGCCGAACCGATGCGCAGCATCAAAGACCAACGAGAAAGGGCAGGGGTATGGCGCGGAGAACGATGAAATTCGGCGGA